>NZ_BDUD01000001.1:2115820-2269092 GCF_003113895.1 Nostoc commune NIES-4072
TATCCTTGCCTAAACTAGATGTTACTCCGTTTCCGATGACTGCTTCAAAACAAGCGATCGCAAAATCTGTAGAGTTATTATCATCTGGCCCCTTTGCCATCTGGGTTGGTTTCGGTGCGCGTAACGCAGCAGAGGAAATCATTGAACTCGCTGAAAGAACCGGAGCAGCAGTCATGTGTTCACCCCGTGGTAAAGGTATCTTCCCTGAAGATCATCCCCAGTTTGTGGGTGTTACAGGTTTAGGCGGTCATGCTTCCGTCTTAACTTATATGGAACAACAACCTCCACTACGCACACTCGTATTAGGAACTCGCCTTGGTGAACCTACTTCCTTCTGGAGTTCGGCACTAGTTCCAAAAGAAGGTTTTATCCATGTAGATATTGATCCCGAAGTGCCAGGTGTAGCCTATCCCCACGTTGAAACTTTGGCAATTCAGTCTGATATCAAAGCTTTTGTGGAAGAGTTATTGCAGCAATTACCGGATGCTCCTGATTCCACAACTTTGCCACTACCTCGTCCAGAACACAAAGCAATTGAACCTGCACCAGAGGTAGATTATCCAGTGCGGCCAGAAGTATTGATGGCAGCAATTCAAAAGATCATTGTTGAAGATACCGATGCCGTAGTAATGGCGGAGTGTGGTAACTCCTTTACTTGGTCAACTCATCTCCTCCAATTTTCCGAAGCCAATCGTTACCGAGTCAGCACCGGAGTTGGCGCAATGGGTCACGCCGTTACCGGAGTATTGGGTGCAGCGTTGGCTAGCAATAGCAAAGCTGTAGGGATTGTTGGCGATGGAGCAATGCTGATGAATAACGAAATCAGCACAGCCGTGAAATATAAAATTCCTGCAATCTGGATTGTACTCAACGATGCGCGTTACAACATGTGCCATCAAGGGATGAAAATCTTGGGATTAAAGGGCGCAGATGCAACACTTCCACCAACAAACTTCGCCATGATTGCTCGTGGTATGGGAGCAGAAGCACTCGTAGTCGTCAGAGAGTCAGAGATCGAAGCAGCATTACAACAAGCGATCGCATCAAATGCTCCCTTTCTGATCGATGTCGTGATTGACGCTGATCGACCAGCACCCTCTGGTGCACGTAATAAAAGTTTAGCAGCACAAGGAGTCAAATCAAATTCGGCTAAAAATCCAGCCAAGCAAATTTCATTTCCAATGGTTTAACTTTAAAACCTGACAATTTCCTTAAATTGTTATAGACACTAAAACATCTCAACTATTCACAAAAGACAAAGGATGAATTTAGAAGCAGTAAAAACTTTATTCCAGCCAAAAAACTACACCCAATCAACTGGAACTTTTGCTTTTTTATGCTTTTTTAACCCTAAGTTTTTCTTAGCTTCATCCAATATTAATATTCGAGAGCGTTTTTGTGTCTATATCTTTACATTTTGTAATGCAAATTACTTTCTCTAACCAATACCAAACAATATCGAGAGGTGAAAATGCTGCTATTTGAAACTGTTAGAGAAATGGGTCACGAACAAGTTCTCTTCTGTCATGGTAAAAATCCTGAAATTAAGGCGATTATTGCTATCCATGACACGACCTTGGGCCCAGCGATGGGAGCTACAAGACTCTTACCTTATGTCAACGAAGAAGCTGCTTTAAAAGATGCCCTTCGTTTGAGTCGTGGGATGACATATAAAGCTGCATGTGCAAACATCCCGGCTGGTGGCGGAAAAGCAGTCATTATCGCTAATCCGGAAAATAAAACAGATGATCTGTTAAGAGCTTATGGACGTTTTGTTGATAGTCTAAATGGGCGTTTTATTACCGGACAAGATGTAAATATTACCCCCGGCGATGTGCGGACAATCAGTCAAGAAACGAAACATGTAGTTGGGGTATCAGAAAAATCTGGTGGGCCTGCTCCCATAACATCATTAGGAGTTTTTCTTGGAATTAAAGCTGCTGTAGAATCTCGTTGGCAAAGCAAAAGACTTGATGGCATGAAAGTTGCAGTTCAAGGCTTAGGAAATGTAGGTAAAAACCTCTGCCGCCACTTACATGAGCATGATGTCAAACTTTTTGTTAGCGATGTAGACCCTGTAAAAGCGGAAGAAGCAAAACGGCTTTTTGGCGCAACTATTGTAGAACCCGCCGATATTTACTCTCTTGATGTAGATATCTTTGCTCCTTGCGCTTTAGGAGGAATTCTTAATAGTCATACAATTCCTTTCTTAAAAGCTTCTATTATTGCTGGTGCAGCGAATAATCAATTGGAGAATGAGCAGCTACATAGTCAAATGCTTGCTAAAAAAGGGATTCTTTACAGCCCTGATTATGTAATTAATGCTGGAGGGCTAATCAACGTTTACAACGAAATGATTGGCTATGACGAAGAAAAAGCTTTTAAGCAAGTGCATAACATTTATGACACACTACTAGCAATTTTTGATATTTCTAAACAGCAGGCAATTACTACTAACGATGCTGCTAAACGGTTAGCAGAAGACCGGATTCAGAGCGGCAAACGAAACAAAACTAAAGCGATCGCAGCTTAATTGTTATTATTTTAAGGAGTAAAAAGTGGAAAAGAATACCTTTGCAACATCAGCTTACATTGCTACTTCACCAGAGAGCGCCTTTGAGTATCTTTGTAGTTTAAAAAACTTAGACGAATGGACGCTTTATAGCCGGATGAAAGAGCAAATTGACGAAGATACCTGGCTCGGAACTGCATCTGGTTATCACAAAAACCTCTATTATCACGTTAAAAAATTAGAAAATCCGCTTTTCTACGGCATTGAGTGGCATTGTGGATTAGAGTATCAGAAATATTTTCAGGTTTACCCAGTTTTGTTATTTCCCACCGACTACATCGAGCCGGGAACAGATGAAAAAGGTGTATACTTCCATTGGTTGAGCTTTGTCGATCCAAAACGACAAACTCAGATGATTATGCAGGGAATTCACACGGTACATACTTCCGAGTGTCGTTCTCTAAAAGGTAATTTGGAACGCAAAGCTGGTCTGACCTCAGCAGCCAAAGGTCGCCACTTTATCGATACAGATACCATCTATGTTGATGCCCCAATTGAAATCGGCATTGAATACTTAAAAGACCTACGGAATATAGATGAGTGGGCACATCTACTGCGTCCAAATGGTGATATTACTTCTGAATCAGGTGAATTCAAAGATGAATATGACCAGAAAGTAAAAGTTTCCGTGCGGGTTCATAGTCTGAGCAAATACTACTTGCTTGAACAAGAACATTTTTATCCAGACTACGAATATTATCAGCGTTCTGTAGCGTTACTCATCCCAACCGCTTATGCATTCGCTGACCCCGAAGCTTCAGGTTTTATCCTGCATCGAATCACATTCTGGAAAACAGATGGAACCGTCACTCACGGCAAACTTCAAATTGAAGACTTTGGCGCTGAGAGCATGAACATCAAACGTTTACTCGAAGCCAAAGCTGGAAACCTCAAATCATTTGACCGAGGAATGAGCTACCTCCCAAAAACTCCAGAAGCACTAGTAAATAGTCATTAGTCATTGGTCATTGGTCATTGGTCAACTAACAAATGACAAATGACAAATGACAAAGGACAAAATATGAAACTGAAACAACTTACCATTACTATCCTCACTTTTTGTGTTGCCGCTTTTTCTGGAATCAAAGCTGCCTCAGCTGCATCCTTTTCTGTAATCGCCGACGGTCTATATAACGCCGGAGGTCTGAGCTTTAGCCCTGATGGTAATCTCTATGTTACAGAGGCAGGAATAGGGGGAAGTGGAGGTTGTGTTCCACCAGCAAGCGGTCAAGGCGATTCCTTATGCTATGGCACAAGTGGGGCAGTTACCAAAATTGAGAATGGTAAAACCGAACGCATACTTACAGGACTTCCTTCCTTAGCATTACCAGATGGTACTGGAGCCGCCGGCCCTCGTGATATCAAATTTGATGCTCAAGGTAAACCTTATGTTCTAATTGGGTATGGGGCTAATCCAGCCTTTCGCGATCGCAATTTAGGTAATACTGACCTCGCTAAAATCATCGCTCCCGACTTTAACACTAATTCCTGGACGAGTGTTGCCGATTTAGGTAACTATGAACTCACCAACAATCCCGATGGTGGTGATGTTGATAGCAATCCCTTGGGTTTCGTGATAGATGGCAAAAAGTTGCTTGCAGTTGATGCCGGTGCAAATGACTTACTCAGTGTTAACACTGATGGCAATAATTTGCAGGCGATGGTTGCATTTCCCCAAGATATATTAGCTAATCCCGTCTTTCCACCCTCCGGTACACCATCCAATGAACCGGCGCAAGTGCCATCTCAAGGGGAAGTGGTGCAAGGCCCATCGCAGTTTGCAAGCCAGCCAGTACCCTCAAGTGTGACCAAAGGCCCCGATGGCGCTTATTACATCAGCCAATTTACAGGTTTTCCCTTCCCAGAAGGTGGGGCAAAAATCTATAAAGTCGGTGCTGATGGCAAGCCAACAGTATATGCAGATGGCTTTACCCAACTCACAGACTTGGAATTTGATCCTGAAGGCAATTTATATGCTTTGCAGTACGCCAATCAGTCAGCCTGGAAGGGTGATTTTGATGGTTCTGTCATCAAAATAGCTCCCGATGGGACACGCACAACTCTTCTGAGTGGGGATGGATTAGAGTCGCCTAGCGCCTTGACTATTGGTGCTGATGGTGCAGTATACGTCACAAACCGAGGCGATCGCCCTGGAGATGGACAAGTTCTCAGAATTGAAAATATCAAATCTGTACCTGAACCTGATTCTGCTTTGGGCATATTAGCGATCGCTGCTTTTGGCGTTGGTTGCTTGCACAAAAAGAAAGCAACTAAACCTCCCATAAACGGAGCCGTGGCGCTCAAGTAAAGAGTTTCAAACCAATCCTACGTTCCTTAAAAACTGGGATTCATTGTCTTTAAAACCATAAAAGTTTCCACTTATTTAACTCTCAATCTCCAAAGGTATGAAACTCAAATCATTTGCTCTTACATCTCTTACATTTTGTTTTGCTGCTATTTGCGGAACACCATCTGTACAAGCTGCATCACTAACGAAAATTGTCGATGGAATCAGTAATGCACGGGGTGTTAGCTTTGGCCCTGACGGCAGTCTTTACGTAGCAGAGCCAGGTATCGGAGGAAACGGAAATTGCCAACCATCTCCGAGTACCCTGTTCCAGCCTATCTGTGCTGGTAATAGTGGTTCACTGGTCAAAGTTGCACCAGACGGCACCAAACAGCGTCTACTTAATAACTTTGAGTCTATAGCAGAACAACCCAGTGGCAACCAAGGCGCTGGTATTGCAGACGTACAATTCGACTCTAAAGGAAATGCTTATCTGATCACTGGCTTTGCTGGTTATCCAGGGAACCGCGATCTAGAAACACTTAACCTTGGCTCTAAAATAACTCTCCCACCACAGCAACTTGCTACTTTTCCGCCATCAACACCCGATAAAGTTTTGAATACTCCGCTTCTAGCAAAACTCTACCAAGTTGACTTGAACACCGGATCTCTCAAAAGTATTTTTGACTTTGCCAAGAATGAAATCACCAACAATCCAGATAAGGGGGATCTAGTTACCAATCCTTATGATCTGGCGATTAATGGCGATAATGCTTATGTCGTTGACGGGGGCGGGAATGTTGCTTACAAAATTAAACTTGATGGAAGTGAGTCCCAGGCGATCCCAATTCCTAAAACCATTGTTAGTAAGTCAGATTTACCACCAGGATTACAATTACCTCCTGGGCTATTAGAAGAGGTTCCAGGAGGAAAAGTAGCACTTCAAGCAGTACCCACAGGTGGCGCAATTGGCCCCGATGGAGCTTTATACGTTGGTGAATATACGGGTTTTCCTTATCCAGCAGGAAAATCACGAATTTTCCGTATTGGCGATGATCTCAAACCAGAAGTTTTTCTGGATGGGTTTACACACATCACAGACCTAACCTTTGATGAGAAAGGCGATTTGCTCGTCTTACAGTTCAGCGACAAATCCCAGTTAGGGGGTGACATCACAAATCTACCTGGTTCTCTGATCCGAGTTGCTCCTGACGGCACTCGGACAACACTTGTTGCAGCAGGTCAAGGGCTAGATTCGGCTGATGGAATTGATATTGGCCCTGACGGCAAGATTTATATTACTAATCGCGGTGTCGGCAAAGGATTAGGGGAGGTTGTTCGAGTGGATGGTCTTGTTACACAAACAGTCCCCGAACCTGGTTCAATCGTTGGCTTAATAGCACTTGCTAGTGTAGGCGCAACTGCTGCTTTCGCCAAGCGCAAACGCCAACACAAGTTGGGTGAATTGCTACCCAAAGCAGAGATAGTTTAACGAACTTTGGGGGTTTAAGTCCCCAGCAAGATAGGCAGCACGTTTTGTGTCGGGGTCTAAATCCCCGTCACAAAACGTAATTGCGAATTGCGTTAGCGGAGCGGGGCGTTAGCCCATTGCGAATTGCGAATTGGTTTAATTCCTCATTACCTGACACCAGGTAATAGTTAGAGAATAGGCTGCTGCCTCACACAGAAAGTTGCATTTCAAACAGGAGGCAGCAGCCCGAATATTAGGGTTCCCGAACTGGGACTGGGAACAAAATTAGTCTAGGAAAGAGTATACACTCCTACAACCAGGACTTCAAACTCATGGGATTAGTCAAAAATTTCTCAATCGGCATTCTCGGTACTGGATTGATGGTGCTGGCAACAGCAGCCCAAGCCAAGGCTGTAACATTAACTTACGACAGAAGTATCGGCGAACCTGGCTTCGGTCCTGGGCAACTGTTTGTTCCCCAAGGGATAGCGGTGGATAGCCAAGGGAATACCCTCATAGCTAACGGACGCGGTATTAACCCGACGGATGGTACTCCTAACTACAACCTCGGTAACAAAATTGAAAAATTTAGTCCAAGCGGTCAGTATATTGGAGCAATTGGCTCCGGCGGCACAGGGCCCGGACAATTTGACGAGCCAACAACTGTAGACTTTAATCCCGTAACAGGGGATTTGTATGCAGGTGATGTTTACAACAACCGCATCAATCAATTCGATTCTCAGGGTAACTTTATTAGATCCTTTGCAAATGGAGAATTTACCCCTCTCGTAGAGGGTAGGTTTTTCTTTGGTCCATCTGGTGTAACATTTGACAAAACTGGCAACGTTTACGTAGGTGATTTTAACGGCGAAAGAATCCTTAAATTCACACCTGACGGACAGCAAATTGGTGTCATTGGTGGCACCAATGGCACTGCGCCTGGGCAATTCCAAGGTGTAGCAGGTGTAAGAATTTCCCCCGTTAGTGGAAATATCTTTGTAGCTGACCAGTATAATAACCGCGTTCAAGTACTCGATCCAAATGGTAATCCTCTGTTGGCATTTGGTTCAGCAGGTAGCGAACCTGGACAGCTTCTTCAGCCAATTGGCATCGAAGTGGACGACCAAGAGAATGTTTATGTAGCTGATTCTATCAACAGCCGCGTTCAGGTGTTTGATAAAAACGGTAACTTTTTGACTTCCTTCGGTCAACCAGCCCTAGATGCATCAGGTAACCCTGTACCGCCTCCAGCATTAACTGGCCCTCCTTTTGGCAACCCTCTTGACCTCACTCCAGGCAGATTTAACTGGACTGGTGGTACAGCCCTCAAAGATGGCAAGCTGTATGTAGGCGATTTCTTCCAAGGTCGCGTCCAAGTGCTAAATGTAGAAGGCACAAAGCAAGTACCGGAGCCAAGTTCAGCACTGAGTCTAGCATTGCTCGGACTTGGGGCTGCTACTATCACATTGCGGAAACGTGGACAACAAAAGCCAGTCTTCAGTTTAGAGAAGTAACTGCAAAAACAATGCTGAGTTCTAATGCTTAAGTAACAGTTTCGTAAGGTGCGTTATGTCTTTGGCTAACGCACCATCTCCATAAATTTGGTGCTGTACCTTGGCGGTAACATACCTTACGAAAGTTTCTACGAAAATTTCAGGTTATTAAATCCGGAACAAGGGAGATAAAAACTGGATAACACTAATAAAGTCAACATTATTAAGGTGTTTTCAGGACATTAAAAGTTCATGCAAATTCTGATTTATTCATACAATTATCATCCAGAACCAATTGGTATTGCACCTTTGATGACTGAACTAGCAGAAGGGCTGGTAAAGCGAGGGCATCAAGTGCGGGTAATCACAGGTATGCCTAACTATCCTCAGCGTCAGATTTACGATGGGTATCGGGGTAAGCTATACGTTACTGAACATAAAAATGGTGTCAAAATTCAGCGTAGTTACCTGCGGATTAAGTCTAAGCCTAACCTTATAGATAGGCTAATGCTAGAGTTAAGCTTTGTCTTTACAAGTTTGCCACAAGCGCTGAAGGGCGAGCGACCTGATGTAATACTCTTAACAGTGCCGCCATTACTAGTTTGTTTACCTGCAACCTTAATAGCTTGGCTATACAATTGTCCAGTAGTGCTGAATGTGCAAGATATCCTGCCGGAAGCTGCTGTGCGTGTTGGGCTGATTAAAAATAAGTTGATGATTCAAGCTCTGGAAGCTTTAGAAAAATTTGCCTACCGAACTGCACATACCATTAGCGTGATTGCCGATGGCTTTGTAGATAATTTAATAAATAAAGGTGTATCGGCTAATAAAATTGCCTGCATTCCAAATTGGGTGAATCTAAATTTTATCCGCCCTTTACCGAAAGAGAATAACTCTTGGAGAGCTACCCATCAACTCGATGATAAATTTGTAGTACTTTATTCAGGTAATATTGCTCTGACCCAAGGTTTAGAGACAGTCATAGAAGCAGCAGCTCGGTTGCGTCATATTAATGATATTGTCTTTGCGATCGCAGGCGAACCCCAAGCTCTCGAAAGGTTGCAAAAACATTGTCTTGCTTGTGGTGCAGATAACGTTTTGCTGTTACCCTTGGAACCGCGAGAAAAACTACCGCAAATGTTAGCAGCCGCAGATGTGGGGTTGATTGTGCAAAAGAGCAATGTGATTTCTTTCAATATGCCTTCTAAAATACCACTGCTGTTAGCCAGTGGCCGCCCAATTGTCGGTTCAGTCCCAGATGCGGGGACTGCTGCCAAAGCTATCAAAGAAAGTGGTGGCGGTATTATCGTTGAGCCAGAGTCAGCAGATGCTTTGGCTGCGGCAGTATTAAATTTATACAATCAGCCGGAATTAGCAGCGCAATTAGGGCGCGAAGGAAGAAAGTTTGCAGTAGAAAACTATTCCTTTGAGCAAGCATTAGATCGGTATGAAGAGTTATTTTATGATGCGATCGCCAAAAAAGCAACAACTTTGGATATCTTACCCGAATTGAGTTCTAAAGAATCACTTGTCGATCAAGACTTTCTCGTACATACCTCGCCCCTTGTAGTCGAAAAAACTAATCATATCAAACTAATTAAAACCAAATCCCCTATGCGCGTGCTATCTCAAGGACAAATGACAAATGACAAATGACTAATGACTAATTCAGATCAGCTTAAAAAAACTGACCAAAGTTTGATCGCCCTACTTAGCGATCGCATATCATTATTAGCAGCATCAGAACAACCTTCTTTAGATGAACAACTGGCTGATGTGGCTCCCCTCCTCGCTCAAGCTGGTATTCCTGAGTCTGTTTGGGCAAGTGTAATAAATAGTTGTCATGCTACTCTAATTCTTAAATCTACAACAAATCATGTCGCTCCCCGACAAGTTACCATCATCGGTGGACGCGGCAGGATGGGAAGATTATTTCAAGAGCAGCTTTCGCTAGTAGGTCACAATATTAGCATTCTCGAACATGAAGATTGGGAATACGCAGATAAACTGTTAAGTCAGGCAGAATTAGTATTAGTAAGCGTTCCTATTGAACATACAGTTGATGTTATCAAACGTGCAGCTAAATACCTTGGAACCAATACAGCTTTGTGTGACATCACGAGCGTAAAAACTCAGCCAACTCAGGCGATGCTCGAACATCATTCTGGCCCAGTCATGGGTTTACATCCAATGTTTGGGCCAAATATCAAATCGTTTTTGGGACAAAAGGTCGTAGTATGCCCAGGTCGAAACGATGATTCATTTCAGTGGTTATTAGACTTTCTCAAAAGTAAAGGTGGAGAATTAATTGTTTGCACGCCTGAAGAACACGATCAAATGATGGTGATTATTCAAGCAACGCAACATTTTTGTAGATTTAGTCTCGGTGTTTTCTTAGCACAAGTAAAAGTAGATATAAAGCAGAGCTTAACAATGTCAACACCTAACTATCGTCAAGAAATTGACATTGTTAAACGTTTGTTTTCCCAAAATCCTAATTTATGTGTTGATATTATGCTAGCTACAGAAGAACGGTGTAATGCAATTAGCTTTTTAGCTAAAACTTACAGCCGTTTAGCAAGACTGGTAGCAAGGAAAGATAGAGACGCATTAATTCAGGAATTTGAAACTACTCAAAGCTTTTTTGAAGAAAAAACCAACGCTTTTCTTCAGCCTTTAAATACAACGGTTCAAAGAGATTTTAAACCACAAATGCACACAAATATTAGCATTTAAATGACAAAAACTATGCTGATAGACATCTTTCACGATCCCGTTTGTCCCTGGTGCAGAATCGGTAAAAAGCATCTGTTTGATGCATTGGCAAAATGGCCAGAAAAAGAAGTAGATATCCGGTGGCATCCCTTTATTCTCGATAATACTATTCCTGCTGACGGATACGAATTTCACAGCTTTATGCAAAATAGAAAAGGTATAAAAGCCGAAGAACTACAATATCTGTTTGAATCTACGCAATATGCAGGTGAGATGGCTGGAGTCAAGCTAAATTTTGACAAAATCCGTTTGGCTGTCAATACTAAGCTTTCGCACCGACTGATTACACTTGCACCAGCAAAGGTAAAAAACGATGTCGTAGAAGCCATTTATAAAGCTTATTTTGAAGACGGTTTGAACATCGGAAATATTGAAGTTCTGATTGCCATAGGTAGAGCTTACCAAATGGATTCTAGGGAATTACGCCAGCAATTGAGCGATGATGCTGTGATTAAAGCTTTCGTAGCGGAATCGATATTTGCTCGCCCGAATGGCATCAACAGCGTGCCGTTTTTCATTATCAATAATAAAGTCAAGATCAATGGTTCTCACTCAGTAGACATTTTTCTTCAAGCTTTGAATCGTGCCACACTTGTAAATATATAAGCAAAAACATGGTAGTTGACATTAAGCAAAAAAGTAAATTCAATCTGCAACCAATTCATCAACGTGTTTCGGTTACTTTTAACTACGGAGTTTACTTTACAAAAAATTTATTTGAGTTGAAAAACCCCACCTTAGCCCAAGTAATTACAGCAGATGGGGAGACAAAGCCGAAAAAAGTTGTAGCGATAGTAGACGCAGGAATATTACAACATCAACCGGAATTGGTTAAGCAATTAGTAGCGTATACCAATTTTTATGCAGAGATAGTAGCGATCGCAGCCGAACCAATGATAATTTCGGGAGGAGAAGCTGCTAAAAACGATCGCACTTTAGTAGATCAAATCCAGCAACAGATTGAAGCAGCCGGATTATGTCGCCATTGTTACGTGTTAGCCATTGGGGGCGGGGCTGTGTTGGATTTGGTAGGATATGCAGCCGCAACTGCTCACCGGGGTATTCGTCTGATTCGAGTTCCGACAACGGTGTTAGCACAAAATGATTCCGGGGTTGGCGTAAAAAACGGCATCAACGCCTTTGGTAAAAAAAACTTTCTCGGCACATTTGCGCCACCTTATGCAGTTATAAATGATTCTGCCTTTTTGACAAGCTTAGACGATCGCGATTGGCGTTCTGGAATCGCAGAAGCAGTCAAAGTGGCGCTGATTAAGGATGCTAGCTTTTTTGATTTTATCCACTCTCACAGCGCAGCCCTTGCACGGCGAGACATGGATACGATGCAACAAGTTATTTATCGTTGCGCCCAGTTGCACCTAGAACATATTGCCAATAGCGGCGATCCTTTTGAAATGGGTTCGTCTCGTCCCCTGGATTTTGGACATTGGGCGGCTCATAAACTGGAGCATTTGACAAATTATCGCTTGCGTCATGGCGAAGCAGTTGCGATCGGTATTGCTTTGGATAGCACTTATTCCTATTTGGTAGGATTGCTGGATTGCTCACAATGGCAAAGAATATTAAGTACTTTGTCGGCGTTGGGTTTTACGTTGTATGTCCCAGAACTGGTTGAGAAGTTATCACAACTAGAACATCCTCATTGTTTGTTCCGGGGTTTAACTGAGTTCCGGGAACATTTGGGGGGAGAGTTGACTTTGATGCTGTTACAACGAATTGGAAAAGGGGTTGAGGTTCATGAGGTGGATTTGTTTTTGTATAGGCAGGCAATATCGCTGTTGCAGGGGTTTTAGGATTGGATTTTAAACGCAGAGGGACGCTGAGGGAAGCGCAGAGGTACGCTGAGGTTATGAGAGGATCTACTACTTTTGAGGGAGGTGATTATTTTTAAAAATGGCTGTCAGGAAATGTACTAGAAAAGCAGTATAAAAAGCGAATAAATTGACATCTAATCGAAAAATTATTCAATGTCTTATCTGCTTGATATCTAGTATTCTTAAGTAAGAAGCGAAAAGTTTTTCATTACATCTTTTAAAAAGAATCCGCAGATTTGGATAGTTTGAATTAAATTGACATCGGATTATCTGGATTTGTTTTTAATTTGAAGATAGTTATCAATAATGATTGGCTTTTGACTAATAACTCTTCCAGAGAATTTTCCCATGATCTTTGATTCCCGTTCCTACAAAACCCTTGGCGGTGTACTTGTTTCTCGCTCCATCACAGAAGTGAAGATGGACACTGCTCTCGAAGACATTCTATTCCGCTTAAATTCTCAGCGTGGAGGTTTGTTAAGGAGCAGCTACGAATATCCTGGCAGATACAAAAGATGGGCGATCGGATTTGTCAATCCACCATTGGAATTGACTACACAAGACAATGCTTTTACTTTGATAGCGTTGAATGAACGCGGTCGGGTGCTTTTACCATTACTTTTAGAGGGCTTATCTAACTCAATCCAACTTGAGAAAGTTACTCTAGATAATAACAATCTTGTAGGCTTTGTTAAACCGACAAAAAAACTATTTACTGAAGAAGAACGCAGTAAGCAACCTTCAGCATTTACAGTTGTCCGCGAAATTCTATACACTTTTTCGAGTCAAGAAGACGAGCATTTAGGATTGTATGGTGCATTTGGTTATGACTTAGTTTTTCAGTTTGAACCAATTACCCAGCGTCTAGAACGTCCTACAGATCAACGGGATTTAGTGCTTTATCTGCCTGATGACTTGATAATTGTTGACTACTATCAGCAACGCGCATTTCGTTTACAATATGAATTTGAAACAGCGCATGGCAAGACTAATGATCTTCCTCGAACAGGTGAGTCTATAGACTATCGCGGAAAACATCTTCTCCCTAATCAAACTGCTGATCATAAAGTAGGCGAGTATGCCAAAAAAGTTGAGGGTGCGCTCGATTATTTCCGCCGAGGCGATTTATTTGAAGTAGTTCCTAGTCAAAACTTTTTTGAAGGCTATGAAGATGAACCCAGCAAACTATTTAACACCTTAAAAGAAATAAATCCTAGTCCTTATGGGTTTATTTTTAATCTGGGTGGAGAATATCTGATTGGCGCGTCTCCAGAAATGTTTGTGCGGGTTGAAGGTAGGCGGGTTGAAACCTGTCCCATTAGTGGCACTATTAGCCGGGGACAAGATGCTCTTGACGATGCGGTGCAAATTCGTCAGTTACTCAACTCCCACAAAGATGAAGCTGAGTTGACCATGTGTACTGATGTCGATCGCAATGACAAATCCCGAATCTGCAAACCAGGTTCAGTACAAGTCATTGGTCGTCGTCAAATAGAATTATACAGCCACCTGATACATACAGTAGATCATGTAGAGGGGACACTGCGATCGCAATTTGATGCCTTAGATGCTTTTCTTTCGCATACATGGGCAGTTACAGTCACAGGCGCACCCAAAAGAGCCGCAATAGATTTTATTGAACAGCATGAACGTAGCGCCCGACGTTGGTATGGTGGCGCAGTTGGTTATTTAAATTTCAATGGGAATTTAAACACCGGATTAATTCTGCGGACAATTCGATTAAAAGACTGCATCGCCGAAGTGCGAGTTGGTGCTACAGTCCTTTATGACTCCATACCGCAAGCAGAAGAACAAGAAACAATTACCAAAGCTGCTGCTTTATTTGAAACAATTCGCCGTGTAAAGGAAACCAGTAAAAAAATTGGTGAATCCAGTTCTATAAAATCAACTAAAATCCTTCCAAGTGGGGCAGATGGCAAACGCATCTTACTAATAGACTATGAAGACTCATTTGTTCATACCCTAGCCAATTACATTCGCCAAACTGGTGCAAATGTTACTACACTGCGTCATGGTTTCTCAGAATCTCTATTTGATACAGAACGCCCTGACTTAGTTGTATTATCTCCTGGCCCTGGTAGACCAAGTGATTTTCGGGTTCCCCAGACCGTCGATGCGCTTCTTCATCGCAAAATTCCTATTTTCGGAGTTTGTCTGGGATTGCAAGGCATTGTTGAAGCATTTGATGGAGAATTGGGAGTCCTCAACTATCCCCAACATGGTAAATCCTCAAGGATTTTTGTCACCGATTCTAATTCCGTAACTTTCAAAAATTTACCACAATCTTTTCCAGTCGGTAGATATCATTCATTATTTGCCCTACCGCAACGTTTGCCAAAAGAACTCAAGGTAACAGCGATTTCTGATGACGACGTAATTATGGGCATTGAACATCAGACACTCCCCATCGCCGCCGTTCAGTTTCATCCAGAGTCAATCATGACTCTAGCCGGAGAAGTCGGTTTGGAAATCATTAAAAATGTGGTGCGTGCATATACAACGAAAGAGTCATTAGTCATTGGTCATTAGTCATTGGGCATTGGGCATGGGGCATTGGGCATTGGGCATTGGTTATTAATTCTTGTCCCTCACTCACTCCCTCATCCCCCTAATCTCCCCCTGCTCCCCCTGCTCCCTCATCTCCCCCCACTCCCCACTCCCCCAGCATTTTATGACTAACCAAGTTGCCCCTCCCCGCCATATTCTTGAAGAAATTGTGTTGCATAAAAGCCAAGAAGTTGCACAAATGCAGCAAGAATTGCCTTTAACCTCCTTGCGACAACAGTTAAATTCAGCCCCGACTGTGCGAAATTTCTTGGCTGCTTTGCAAGAAAATCCTAATCAACCTAGCTTAATTGCCGAGGTAAAAAAGGCATCACCTAGCCGTGGGATTATCCGCGCAGATTTTGACCCTGTAGCTGTTGCTCAAGCTTATGAACGAGGTGGCGCAGCTTGTTTATCAGTTTTAACTGACCAAAAGTTTTTTCAAGGTAGTTTTGATAATCTGCGAAGGGTGCGTAAGCAAGTAGCATTACCCCTACTGTGCAAGGAGTTTATTATTAACCCTTATCAAATATATTTAGCACGAACAGCAGGTGCAGATGCAGTCTTGTTAATTGCTGCCATTTTATCAGATCAAGAACTTCAGGCTTTTTTGCAACTAATTCATGATTTAGGCATGAATGCGCTGGTAGAAGTTCATACCCTGGCTGAACTGGATCGAGTGTTAAACCTTGACGATTTACATTTAGTAGGAATCAACAATCGCAATTTAGAAGATTTTACCCTTGATATAGGCACAACACAGCAACTTTTAACACAGCGCCAACAACAGTTACAAAGTTTGGATATCACCGTCGTCAGCGAGTCTGGACTGTATACACCTGCTGATTTATCTCTTGTCGCTGAAGCTGGTGCGCGTGCGGTTTTGATTGGAGAATCTTTAGTTAAACAAAGCGATGTCGAACAAGCTGTGCGTAGTTTGCTAAGGCTAGATGCTCCCTAACCATCCTTCAAAATTAAAGCAAGCCTTTCTAAGGCGGTTGGGTAGATGTTTAGGAAAATAAGTTTCTTGCAGAATGCGGGTAAAGGGGACATTTAACAGTGAACAGTGAACAGTAAACAGTTATCAGTGATCTATTTATCCCTGGGTTTAAGTCCCCCACAAAGAGGTGGAATGCGTTGGTGGCGGGTCTAAATCCCCCACCATACGCCTGATAACTGATAACTGATAACTGATAACTGATTTAAGGGGCAAAATTCCCTTTTCCCTTCCCCCTTAACCCTTTCCTTATTCCCTAACGGAGCTAAAAGCCTCGTTAACGGAGATAAAAGCCTCGTTAACGGAGATAAAAGCCTCATTAACGGAGATAAAAGCCTCGTTAACGGATAGGACTTACGCACACTCTACGAATTCTCGGCGCTCTTGGCGTCTTGGCGGTTCGAGAAATTAAGCTTTTTAGCAATTTTTGCGTAAGTCCTAACGGAGATAAAAGCCTCATTCACGAGTATCAAAGACTCGTTCACGAGTATAAAAGACTCAACGACAAAAAACCTGGCGTGGGTATTGCTAATTGCTAAGTGTAAATTATTCCAAAACTATTAACCAATCATTAACTAATTTTCAGCATGACTTCTATCTCAGCTTCCTTTCAAACTTTACGCGATCGCCAACAGTGTGCTTTAATCCCCTTTATCACAGCAGGCGATCCTAACTTAGAAACCACTGCCGAGGCAATACGTATCTTAGATCGCAATGGTGCAGACTTCATCGAGTTGGGTGTTCCCTACTCCGATCCTCTCGCAGATGGGCCTGTGATTCAAGCAGCAGCAACTCGCGCTTTGCAAAATGGCACAAAATTAGAACAAGTGCTAGAGATGTTGCACATAGTCATTCCTAGCCTAAAAGCGCCGATAATTCTATTTACTTATTACAATCCCATTTTGCACCGGGGTATTAAGTCGTTTTTGGCGCAAATTGCCACTGCTGGGGTGCAAGGGTTGGTAGTACCAGACTTACCCTTAGAAGAAGCCGAAGAATTAATCCAAACTGCTGCATCATTTGGAATTGAGGTAATTTTACTCGTAGCTCCTACCAGTTCTAGAGATAGAATTGAAGCGATCGCTCATCAATCTCAGGGTTTTATCTACCTAGTGAGTGTTACAGGCGTTACAGGTATCCGCGCTCAAATCCAAGACCGCGTAAAGTATTTATTAACAGATTTGCGAAGCGTCACCGATAAACCCATCGGCGTTGGTTTTGGCATCTCAGGGCCAGAACAAGCACATCAAGTAAAAGAATGGGGTGCAGATGCAGTAATTGTTGGTAGTGCCTTTGTGAAACGTTTAGCTGAAGGTAGCCCAAATGAAGGATTGCAAGCTGTAGAAGAATTGTGTCAGGAACTCAAAGCAGCAATTACTCCAGTATCCCTGCAACAAGTTGTTTCTGCAAAATAAAAAAGCTCTATTTTTTCTTTCTCTGCGTCCTTGGCGTCTTCTCTGCGAGACGCTACGCGAAGGCGGTTCGATAAAAAATAACAAACCGCAAAGGAGAAATACAAAGGAAATCTTAGCTATGAAACTCCTGCTGAAATCTGTCAAAATATTAATTTATAGCGTACTTCTAGTTAGCGCCTGTGCTATTACAGTCTTCGCGCACGATCGCATTGGCCACGGACAATACCAATACCATTGGAATCACAATGTTGGACAATACGCTCGCCTAGCTGTAAGAAAAAACGTAACTGACCTGACATCAGCAGAGAAAACAGCCTTCGTCAAGGCTATCAAAACCTTAAAAACTACAATTCCCGCAGGTAGCAAGCTCAGTATTTACGACCAATTTGTTGCCATACATATAGGCGCAACACGCTTGATTCATAACCATAAAGGACATTCCAATGGTTCCGCTCAAGAACTTGCTCATGAAAATGCCGCATTTTTCCCTTGGCATCGAGAATATATTCGCAGATTTGAACAAGCACTGCAAGCAGTAGACCCAAATGTTACTCTCCCATACTGGGATTGGACTGACCCCAAATCACTTGATGTGGTTTTTAACGATGACTTTCTTGGTTCTAACGGTCAAGGAGTAACCATCAAAATTCCAAATCAAGGAACTTTTACAGGCGGGCCAGTGCCTGGAGCTTTTTCTGCTGCAAATGGCTGGATTATGAATCCAGTATTAAACATTGACCTAGATACCAACACATCATTAGGCACATCACTTGTCCGCTTTCTACGGATACCTCCTGCCACCGATTACCCTGTGCCCAAAAAAG
Organism: Nostoc commune NIES-4072; assembly: GCF_003113895.1. Classification (NCBI taxonomy): domain Bacteria; kingdom Bacillati; phylum Cyanobacteriota; class Cyanophyceae; order Nostocales; family Nostocaceae; genus Nostoc; species Nostoc commune. The sequence goes on from NZ_BDUD01000001.1 coordinate 2,134,052, forward strand.
ATGTTGAGCGTGCGCTGAGTCTTAATAACTATTCTCTATTTCGCCCCGCTTTAGAAGGATTTATCTCTGTAGATGAGCAGGGTAAAGTTACCCCAGGAGGATTCATTAACAACTACATTCATGGTTTAGTTGGTGGGGTGCAGATAGATGCAAGCACAAGACCCGTAAAGTTTAAGGGCTTGGGTACTATGAGCAATATACCAAGTTCGCCTTATGACCCAGTGTTTTGGTTGCATCATGCAAATGTAGATCGCCTCTGGGCCCAATGGCAAGAAAACAGTCATAAAGGTAGCGATTTTTATCCTGCCAATGGTCAGCCTTACGGACACAACCTTAAAGACCTAATGTGGCCTTGGGACGGCGGTATGTCTACCCCCAAAGCTACGGCGTTAGGAGATTTAGTATCCCTATTACCAAATTTTAACTCCGACGATTTGGTGCGCCCTATAGACGTTTTGAATCACAGGGAATTGGGTTATACCTACGAAACCCGTGAACAGGAAACGCGAAAAGAATTTTATCTGTGGGATAAGTTCTAAAAAGTTAGAACGAAAGTAAAAAATACTTGAACATAAAGGATTTTCAACTGTGGTAAGCATCCAAGACATCAACGCTATAATTTCAACTACGCCTGTGCTACCTGATTTTTTAGGCAGGTTTGGAAAATTCGGCGGTAAGTATGTCCCCGAAACCTTAATGCCTGCATTAACTGAGTTAGAAGCGGCATTTAATCAATATTGCAATGAGCCGAGTTTCCAAGCAGAACTGCAAAACCTACTGCGCGATTATGTAGGACGACCCAGCCCATTATATTTTGCTGAACGTTTGACAACAAACTACGCTAGACCAGATGGCACGGGGCCGCAAATCTATTTAAAGCGCGAAGATTTAAATCATACAGGCGCTCACAAAATTAATAATGCTTTGGCTCAGGTGTTACTAGCTAAACGCATGGGTAAGCAACGAGTGATTGCAGAGACAGGTGCAGGACAACACGGCGTAGCAACTGCAACTGTATGTGCTAGGTTTGGTTTGAAATGTGTAATTTACATGGGCGTCCACGATATGGAACGCCAAGCCCTGAACGTGTTCCGCATGAAATTAATGGGCGCAGAAGTTCGTCCAGTGGAAGCAGGTACAGGAACTCTCAAGGATGCAACTTCTGAAGCAATTCGGGATTGGGTGACGAATGTAGAAACAACCCATTACATCCTGGGTTCTGTTGCTGGGCCTCATCCCTACCCAATGATTGTCCGTGACTTCCACGCGATAATTGGTGTAGAAACCCGCATTCAAGCTCAGGAGAAATGGGGAGGATTACCAGATATTCTACTGGCTTGCGTGGGTGGAGGTTCCAATGCGATCGGCTTGTTTCATGAGTTTATGCATGAACCTTCGGTGCGCCTAATCGGAGTGGAAGCGGCGGGTGAAGGTGTAGATACAGAAAAACACGCTGCTACCTTGACAAAAGGAAAAATAGGTGTATTGCACGGTGCAATGAGCTATTTACTGCAAGATGATGATGGTCAAGTCATCGAAGCTCATTCAATTAGCGCCGGATTAGACTATCCCGGCGTTGGGCCTGAGCATAGTTATTTAAAGGATCTTGGTCGCGCCGAATATTACAGTGTTACCGATAAACAGGCGTTAGATGCATTCCAAAAGCTTTCGCAACTCGAAGGGATTATTCCAGCCTTAGAAACTGCTCATGCGATCGCATATTTAGAAACCCTTTGTCCTCAGTTAGAAGGCAACCCCCGCATCGTCATCAACTGTTCCGGCAGAGGTGACAAGGATGTGCAAACCGTCGCCAAAGTCCTAATTCCTTAATTATTCTTTTCAAGGCATGAGGCAGACAACCATGCCCCATGCCCAATGCCCAATGCCCCATGCCCAATAAATATGATCGCTGTAACTAAAACCCCACTTGACAACATCCCCGTCACTTCTGAGTTGTACAACTGGCCAGGATTATTACAACAGTTGTTTGCTCGGCAATCGTTGACAGTTTCCCAAGCTGCGGATCTCATGCAAGGTTGGCTCACAGATGCCATTCCCGATGTCCTCTCAGGAGCGATTTTAGCCGCAATCCAAGCTAAAGGCGTATCCGCCCAAGAATTAGTCGGGATGGCTAGCGTCTTACAATCCCAAAGTCTAGGGACTGGGGACTGGGGATTAGGGACTGGGCAAGAATTTTCCCAATCCCCAGTACCCAGTACCCAGTCCCCAGTCCCCCTAATTGACACCTGCGGAACTGGTGGAGATGGCGCTTCAACCTTTAATATTTCCACTGCTGTAGCCTTTGTTGCCGCCGCCGCCGGAGTAAAAGTTGCCAAACATGGCAATCGTTCTGCATCTAGCAAGACTGGTTCGGCTGATGTGTTGGAAGCTTTGGGTATAAATCTCAACGCCACTCCAGAAAAAGTGCAAGCCGCAGTGGATGAGGTTGGGATTACCTTTTTGTTTGCTCCAGGTTGGCATCCTGCACTTAAAGCGATCGCTACTTTGCGAAAAACTTTGAAAGTACGGACTGTTTTTAACTTACTCGGCCCGCTAGTAAATCCCATGCGACCAACAGGGCAAATTATTGGTGTGAACGATCCGCTTTTACTAGAGGAGATTGTTCAAGCTTTATCCCAACTGGGATGTCAGCAAGCGATCGCAGTCCACGGACGAGAACGTTTAGATGAAGCTGGTTTAGCAGATGTCACTGATTTAGCTGTACTTCAAGATAAAAAAGTCCGTTCTCTAACGCTTAATCCTCAAGAACTTGGTTTGAGTTTTGCACCGACTGCGGCGTTATGCGGTGGAGATGTTCAAGAAAATGCCGAAATCTTGAAGGCAGTTCTCCAAGGTAAAGGCACTCAAGCGCAGCAGGATGTAGTCGCTTTAAATACAGCCCTTGCACTGCAAGTTGGTGAAGCCATTCACGGGGAAACTGATGTTTTAGCAGGTTGTGTTAAAGGTATTGCCCTTGCTAAGGAAATTCTGCAAAGCGGCGTAGCTTGGACAAAACTAGAGCAACTTGCTGAATTTTTGCGCTAGACTAACCTCCCCTACGAAGAGCTACGTGTATACGCAAGTCTTCTAAAGTTGCTACACCTCGACCTGCAATGCCAATGCATCGACCTGCAATGCCAATACATCGACCTGCAATAACAATGCATCGACCTGCAATAACAATGCATCGACCTGCAATGCCAATGCATCGACCTGCAATGCCAATGCATTGACCTGCAATGCCAATGCATTGACCTGCAATGCCAATACATCGACCTGCAATAACAATGTATCGACCTGCAAAGATTAGCCCACTCAAACTATACGGAAGGAAAAATAGATGATTATCATACTTAAAAGCGGTACACCTGTTGAAGAAATTACTCGCATCAGCCAAGAAGTGAGTGAGACTTGGGGAGTCACGGTAGAAAAAAGCGTTGGCACTCATAAAGTTGTGCTGGGGCTAATTGGTGATACCACTAGCATCGATAAATTGCAGGTTCAGGAATTCAGCCCTTGGATTGAGCAAGTATTACGGGTGCAACAACCTTTCAAGCGGGTAAGCCGAGAATTCCGACATGGAGAAGCCAGCGAGGTTGTTGTACCTACACCTAACGGTGATGTCTATTTCGGCGAACTTCACCCAATCGTAGTAGTAGCCGGGCCTTGTTCCGTTGAAAATGAAGCGATGATTGTCGAAACGGCAAAGCGCGTGAAGGCAGCAGGAGCGCAGTTTCTGCGTGGCGGAGCTTACAAACCCCGCACTTCACCTTATGCCTTTCAAGGTTATGGTGAAAGTGCTTTAGATTTATTAGCAGCAGCGCGGGAAGCTACTGGTTTGGGTATCGTTACAGAACTTATGGATGCTGCCGATTTATCAGCAGTGGCGAGAGTAGCTGACATAATTCAAATTGGGGCGCGAAATATGCACAACTTCTCGTTGCTCAAAAAGGTAGGCGCTCAAGATAAACCTGTGCTACTGAAGCGGGGAATGTCTGCCACAATTGACGAGTGGCTGATGGCGGCAGAATATATTTTGGCATCTGGAAATCCTAATGTGATTCTTTGTGAACGGGGAATCAGAACCTTTGATGGCAAATATGCCCGGAATACTTTAGATTTATCGGTGCTTCCGGTATTGCGATCGCTTACCCATTTACCGATTATGATCGATCCTAGTCATGGTACTGGTAGGTCTGAATATGTTCCATCAATGGCAATGGCTGCGATCGCAGCTGGTACAGATGCCTTAATGATTGAAGTTCATCCCAATCCCGCAAAAGCTTTATCCGATGGCCCCCAATCTCTCACCCCTGATAAATTTGACCGCTTAGTTCAAGACATGTCAGTTCTGGGCAAAGTAGTCGATCGCTGGTCTACACCTGCATTTGGTAGGGTTGGTGAAAGCCGCATTCTCTTCACACCAGAACTCTCAAAGTAAATAGAGCCTAATTTTAAACGATTTTTTGCAAATGGTTAAACCCGATCAACGGATTTTTTAGACGAAAGAATCTGTTGATCGGGTTTTCATAAACTACCTGCGCTTTCAATTCTCTATTAAGTAGAGTAATTAATAATACTCAACCCGTAAACCCGGCGAATATATTACTAAGCAATTAGGCTAGCTAAATTACTCGATCTAAATTTCTGAAGAAATTTAGAAATCTAATTAATAGCCCTCGATAGTATAACCAGCAGATTGAACTATCTGTTTAATTGTCTCTTCAGAAGCCGCAGTGTCTACAGCTACGGTTTTTGCATTAACGTCCACATCTACTTTGGCATCAGATTCCATAGTTTGAATAGATTTAGTTATTTTCTTGGCGCATTCATCACCTTTAATATCTGGAACTTTCAATTTAATTGCCATTACTTACCTCTTTCCGTCAACTGGATTTTTCTTTAATAAGTATACTAACGATTGAGATAGTGAGCGCACATCTTACTATAGTCAGGGAATTGGGAATCCCAAAGATAGTAATAAATAATAGATATACTTAAAAATTTATTGAGACAATTTGTAGACGGTAAAACCAAATCAAAGTCCAAAATATATAAAGTAGTTTATGAAAATATACTTAGTATTACTAAATTATAAAAACCTCATTTCTTTGTTTTAAAGGCTCCACTAGAGATTGCAGATTATCCTATAGGCATTCCTATTCTACATAGTTGTTCAGGTAGCACTACCTGAACATACTAACGTTTCTACGTAAGCAACAAAACTTTTTTATCTGTAGTTTTTAACTATTTTTATGCTCCACATACTTCTGCCCAAATTTTTTGCATATATATATCCAAGAAGCATCTATCTCATGGCATATATCTCAAGAAGCTTGGGTCGTAGCTTGCTTCCTCGTAGGGGTACGAAGTAAAACCCAACAAACCCCACAACCAATATGTGGGGTTTTTTTGGGCTTAACTGAACCGTATTGACTCCTGCAATTTAGTTGAAAATAAAGCAGTTGCAGAGAAAGCGAGATGATCTAGCAACCTCCCAAATTCTTACCCTGCCTCAGTTCATCCCACTGTTCTGCAACGCTAGATACCGATTACCTATTTTTTTTGAGTTCGTGTATACTTCTCACGACCTTTGTTACTAAATTTCTGGGTGTAAATCTTACGCTTTCAGTCAATAGCTTATTTCTCATACCAGGAACGATAACAGTTTTGTTTTTCATTAAGCCCCGATAACCAATCTTAGCAAGGGTTTGCATATCCATCATTCTGTTAACGTTAGGAATCTTTGAATCTTCCATTGCTGATGGTTGTTGAAATTCCGATGCTGTTAGCCCTGGACAAAGAACAGTCACGCTGACACCTGTGCCCTCTAATTCATTAGCGATCGCTTCAGAAAATGATAATACATAGGCTTCAGTAGCAAAATAAACTGCCCTTAGAGGCCCTGGTTGAAAAGCAGCAGATGAGGCCACATTTAATATTTTTCCATAATTTTGCTTTACCATATCCTTGAGCAGTAACTTAGTTAAATGAGTCAGGCTCACTATATTTACCTGGAGCATTTTCAGTTCAGTGGTGAGGTCTGTTTCATTAAATTCTCCATAAGTACCAAAGCCAGCATTGTTAATCAGCACATCAATTTTTATCGATGCTTGCTGTAGTTCTGTGAAAATTTCTTCTGGAGATGTTGGAATAGATAAATCCTGAGCAAAAATTTTCACAAAAATGCCAAACTTTTGCGGAAATTCATCTAGAATTTCAGTAAGCTTTTGTTCATTTTTATCTACTAACACAAGATTATAACTATGACGAGCAAAAATCTGGGTTAATTGATAGCCTATTCCACTAGCCGCTCCTGTAATTAGAGCAGTTTTTTTTTGCCGACTTTCAGATATTTGATTCATGCTAAAAAAATGGCAAACGTAAGTTAGCTAATTTAAGTTTTTTAAAAATAACTACAGCAATATATAATATTTGAGGTAGTTATTTTTAAGCAGACAATAAATGATGCTATCCACCTGAAATGAGTATGTTTCAATCAAGCATATTTGGCACAAATATAAAAATCTGTATCTATATAAACAAGAGCAAAAATATTTAATATCGTCATCAATGCCACAGCATAATTCCGTTGCCATAACTGATGTGCAAGCAGCACAAAAGCGAATTTTGGGGATTGCCCACCGCACGCCTGTACTGACTTCTAGAATTGTTAACGATCGCACCAATAGCCAAGTATTCTTTAAGTGCGAGAACTTTCAACGCACGGGAGCATTTAAATTTAGAGGGGCGTACAATGCCTTAACGCAACTATCGGTAGCACAAAAACAAACAGGCGTTCTCACCTATTCATCGGGAAATCATGCCCAAGCGATCGCTTTAGCTGGACAACTCTTAAATATTCCCACCACCATTGTCATGCCTGATGATGCACCTGCTGTTAAACAAAGTGCTACTCGTAGCTATGGTGCAGAGATAATTTTATACAATCGCCAAGAAACAAACCGAGAAGAATTAGCCCAAGATTTAGCAAGCGATCGCAATCTTACTCTGATTCCCCCTTACGATCATCCTCATGTAGTCGCCGGACAAGGAACAACTGCTTTAGAACTGATCCAAGAAGTTGGTAAATTAGACTTATTATTAGTTTGTTGTGGCGGTGGCGGCTTACTTTCAGGATGTGCGTAGACGCGAAGCGGCTTGTCGTTAGACATCGCAGCCAAGTCACTTTTACCCAATTGTAAAGTTATCGGGGTAGAACCAGCCCTTGCCGATGATGCTACCCGCTCCTTTCACACCAAAACCCTGCAAACTGTCAAAAATCCTAATACCATCGCCGATGGTGCGCGGACTCCCAGCCTTGGTAAAATTACTTTCCCCTTAGTGCTGCATTACGTCGATGATATGGTGACGGTATCGGAAGAAGCAATTCTTCGCACCATGTTTTTCTTGTGGGAACGCCTGAAAATTGTCGTTGAACCTACGGGAGTACTTGCAGCAGCAGCCTTACTCGAAGGTGTAGTGACAGCACCACAGGCGAGGGTTGGTGTCATCATTAGCGGTGGAAATGTAGATTTGGCACAAGTTGGTAAATTGTTTTCTAGGGGGATTGAATTGAAAAGTTAAATTCCCAGCAAAGTTTCTATGCAAATTGGGCATTTATTCAGTTAAACGGCTATTGGATCGGCTGATATAAGTGACATTTATGTTATTAAGGTTGTGTTGATAATGAAGTAGCGATGTCTACGACGGGCTACGCCTACGCTTATTTATCAGAAATATCTAGCTGAAAAAGCAGGAATATCAGGGTTTTGACCAAGAATATTTACAGATGTTAACATTATTTGGTTTAAGTACGGATATTCAGTATGGTTACCATAAAGACTTTTCCCAAAGATTCAAAGCAAGTCACTCGGTTGTTTTCTCATCTCGAATTTGATGGAAAAAAACTCAATCATCAACCTGGTAGTGTATTGGGGAGTACTGCATTGATTGCGGGAACTACTATTGGGGCTGGGATTCTCGCCTTACCAGCTGTTACTCTGCCGTCTGGTATAGTGCCATCAACATCTGGGCTGATTGCTGTTTGGCTCTACGCTTTAGTTTCAGGGTTACTGGTTGCAGAAGTAACTTTAAACACAATGCGAACAGAAGGGCATCCGAGTATAGGTTTTTTGGCAGTTGTTGAGAAGATTCTTGGTAAGGTGGGAGGGCGACTTGCAGGTGGGGCATATTTATTCATGCACTATGCTCTCTTGGTGGCATACATCGCCCAAGGTGGCGAGATTTTAGGAGCTGCAATGGCAAAAATCTGGAGTGGGCAGATATTGCCTAAGTGGTTAGGCACAACGACTTTCACGCTCTTATTTGGTGGCATTATGTATCTTGGGCGAGAAAAGTTTATTGAGAAATTAAACAGCGCCTTTGTGGGAATTGTCATCGTTTCCTTCTTGGGACTATTGTTATTGGCAGGAGGACACATTCAGAGTACCCAACTGTTATTTCAAAACTGGAGTGCCCTTGGTAGTGCCATTTCAGTGATGTCTGTGGCGTTATTTTTCCAAAATGTTGTGCCCTTGGTTGTGACGCAACTCGAAGGAGATGCCCGCAAAATTCGTCAGTCTATCTTTATTGGTTCTGTAATTCCTCTAATTATGTTCTTGGCGTGGAATGCCGTAATTTTAGGAAGCATTAGTCCCGATATGCTACATAGCACATCTAACGGTAGAACAGTTTTTGATCCACTGCAAATTCTCCGAGCAGGTGGTGCGGGGGAATGGTTAGCAGTGCTAATATCCATTTTTTCAGAGTTTGCGATCGCTACATCATTCATTGGATTTGTGTACGGATTGCTGGATTTGCTTAAAGATATTTTCCTAATTGCACAAGGCAAACTTTCTAGTCGCCTACCCCTCTATTCGTTGGTTCTTTTCCCTCCAATGACTCTCGGAACCCTTAATCCCAGCATCTTTTTTACTGCTCTAGATTACACGGGAACATTTAGTATTTCAGTTTTAGGTGGAATTATTCCGGCATTAATGAGTTGGAAGCAACGTCAAGAGCAAAAAAACTCAAATAGCATAAATCAACCACTCGTTCCTGGTGGAAAGGTGACACTCATTGTCATGGTTGGAGTGGCATTAGCCATGATAGGCAGACAAATTTTGTCAATTTACACAAACTAAAACCATCAATAAAAAATGATACCCGTATGCCTCTGCAACCATAAATTACCAACCTCATCATAGAATTAGTTGTCAAACTGCTCAAAATGTACCCTGAATAGCTCCGCCATCTACTTGCAGCATGACTCCATTCAAAAATGATGCAGCTGGTGAACTCAGAAATACAGCAACATTGGCAAACTCTTCTGGTGTTCCAATCCGACCTAAAGGAACTGTGTCGCACTGACTCTAGCAATTTCTGCTTGTTTACAGCAATTTGAAGCCAAGGTGATTGAGAACTTCCCGCAAGCGATCGCGTCCTCTGAGTGATTCTACGGTTGCTATCCTTTGGGCTGAGGCGCAGCCCGCCGTAGGCATCGCAGTAGTTCTGTAGGATTAGTCATAATCAATTTCAAAATTCACGGCTATTGTCTAAAAACCATAGCAAAAAGGTATTACGAATTACGAGTTACGGAAAGTATGTATTAGTAAATTACTCTAAGAAAGTACGATCGAAGATACGGCCGAATCAGACCAAAACTGGTTAGAATTTACACCTGATAGCAGTAATGTTTGTTGAGTGTCTCCAGTATTAAAACTCAAAAGGAGACCATCCTTACTATCAATTATATTTCCTTGAAAAAACATGTCATTTAACCAAGTACCAGCGTCATTCTCATGCGAACCCGTAAATTCAAGCTTATCAATACCAATTTTAAAATCTTGAATGACATCAAACTCACTTTTCAAGAATTTATCGCTAACATTTATAAGATTATCGAAATTGATATTAACACCAATACCAGCTACTAAATCTTGGGTGCGACCAAGCTTACCTGCCAACGAGTTATCGTTAAAGTTGAAAACAAATTTGTCATAGCCGTCGCCACCAACTAAAACATCATCTCCCTCAGCACCAATAAGAACGTCATCACCCGAACCGCCATGAAGTTTATCATTGCCTTGACCTCCAATTAGAGTATCATTCCCTTCGCCGCCTTCGAGGATATCATCGCCTTTCCCTCCATCCACCTTGTCATCCCCTAAGCTGAGATAAATTTTGTCTCCCCAGTTACTTCCTTGATGATCATCTTTCAAAACCGTGCCATAAGTAACATTTTTACCTAAATTGTTGATTAAAGTATCTCCTAAAAAAATAATATTACTGAGATTCATTTCTATTATTGTTATGTTGATGTCACGCTCCCAAGTTTTTTTATAACTACCAACGCTCTGTGCTTTGAGGGAGTCCTCACCATTATCGCCGTCAATATCAGTAGTTTGCAGGATATTCTTAATACTAACATTACTACTTTTGCTAGATTTCAAATCAGCAATCTGGTCAGAAGAAATTAATTTACCGTGGATACCGAAATAATCTAATACCTTAGGTTTATAAGGATTTGTGGTATCTAGTACCATTAAACAAATTATCCCCTTAGCCTGGTTATATTCAGTACCATAATTTTCAATTTCTTTAGCTTTTAGTGCTAAGTCTGCATTGAAATCGAAAGAGAAGGTTTTACGAGCATCAACTTTAAAACTAGCAACCACTTTTATTTCACTATTGGCAGTTCCTGCTCCCGAACCATCTAATCCGATGCCAGTGATGTCACTAAAGAGCAAAGAAAAAGTTGGGTCACTCTCATAAATAGCTCCGGCTTGAGCCGTAACAATAGCAACTCCATTTTCAACCAACGCCTTTATCTCAGTGGTAGTCAAAGTTCCTGAGGGCTTTTGACTATAGTTTGAAGAAGAAGTAGACCCATTAGCGTTAGCAAAGTTAGGGTTGGGATTAGGAATCTGATCTACAGTTGGCTGTAAAAATAGTGTTTGTGAGGCCATAATATTTTCTGTTCCTGTTAAGTACTGTCTCTACAAAGATGTATGAGTGTATGCAACCCTATTTTGTGGAATTAGGCGTAGCGATCGCACAATCTCATAATCTCAGGAGTCATGTCAATTATCCAGGGCGATCGCATCTAAATTATTCTTGGCCACAAACAAGGTATTGTTACTTTTATCCTCTATTGATGAGCTATACTTAGTATCGCAAGGCGGAAGTCACGCATTCAAAAGTTTTGTATATCAAGGCTTTTGCAACTTTTAAAATGGTAGCTTGATTTACGCCGCGCTGTACTAGTTAACCAGGTCACAACGTATACTACAACCGCAATTAGCTCATTACGGGTAAAAATTTTGGTCAATAAATTAATTCCTCTTTAACCTCTTTACTCTGTGTTCTCTGCGTCTAGTAAGGTTAAATAAATCACTTTTAAAGCGCAGAGGCGCAGAGAGCGCTGAGAAAAAATTACTCTAAGAAAATACGATCGAAAATACGGACGAATCAGACCAAAACTGGTTAGAAGTTACACCTGATAGCAGTAATGTTTGTTGAGTATCTCCAGACTTAAAACTCAAAAGGAGACCATCCTTACTATCAGTTATATTTCCTTGATAAAACATATCATTTAACCAAGTCTCAGCGTCAGTATCATGCAAACCCGTAAATTCAATCTTATCAATACCAATTTTAAAATCTTGAATGACATCAAACTCAGTTTTCAAAAAGCGATCGCTAACGTTGAAAAGATTATCGAAATTGATATTAACACCAAGGCCAACTAGTAAATTTTGGACGTCACCAAGCTTACTTGTCGGCAAGCTATCGTTAAAGTTGAAAACAAATTTGTCAGAGCCGTCGCCACCAACTAAAACATCATCACCCTCACCACCAATCAGAACGTCATTACCCGAGCCGCCATGAAGTTTATCATTGCCTTCACCTCCAATTAGAGTATCATTCCCTTCACCGCCTTCGAGGATATCATTGCCTCTCCCTCCATCCAGTTTGTCATCCCCTAAGCTGGCATAAATTTTGTCTTCACTGTAAGTTCCTTTAAGATTATCTTTCAAAATGGTGCCATAAATAACATCTTTACCTAAATTATTGATTAAACTATCTCCTACAAAAGTAATATTACTAGCATTCATTTCTACTAGTGTTATGTTGGTGTCATGCTCTAAGGTTTTTTTATAACTACCAAGAACTTTCCCTATAACAGAGTCCTCACCGTTATTTCGGTCAATATCAATAGTTTGCGGGCGACTCTTAATAGTAACATTACTACTTTTGCTATATTCCAAATCAGCAATACGCTCAGAGGAAATTAACTTCCCTTGGATACCGAAATAATCTAATACCTTAGGTTTATTAGGATTTGTGGTATCTAGTGCTAAGAAACCAATTTTCCCCTTAGCCTCGTTATATTCAGTAGCATAATTTTCAATTTCTTTAGCTTTTAGTGCTAAGTCTGTCAAGAAATTGAAAGAAAAGGTTTTATGAGCAGCAACTTTAAAACTAGCAACCACTTGCATTTCACTACTGGCAGTTCCTGTAAAAGAACCATCTAATCCCATGCCAGTAACGTCACTAAAGAGCGAAGAAAAAGTCGGGTCAGTGTTAAAAACAGCTGCGGCTTGAACTGTAGCAATAGCAACGCCACTTTCAACCAAGTTTTTTATCTGAGTGGTAGTCAAAGTTCCTGAGGGCTTTTGACTATAGTTTGAGAAAGAAGCAGACCCTTTAGCGTTAGCAAAGTTAGGATTGGGATTAGGAATTTGATTTACAGTTGGCTTTAAAAAGAATGTCTGTGGCTGCATAATATTTTCTGTTACTGTTAAGTACTGTGTCTACAAAGATGTATGAGTGTATGCATACCTATTTTGTGGAATTAGGCATAGCGATCGCACAATCTCATAATCTCAGGAGTCATGTCAATTATCCAGGGCGATCGCATCTAAATTATTCTTGGCCACAAACAAGGTATCGTTAATTTTATTCTCTGTTGATGATGAGTAACCGCTCAATAATCCGAGGTAAATTGCTCAGTCACAAGCCTCAAATAGCGTAAAATCGTTCTTGAACTGGTAGTTGCCTCGATTTATTGAACGGATACGATCATGAGCCATACCTATGTAGTCAGGTCAACGTTTGCTACAATCGCAATTAGCTCATTACCGCCAGGGAGTTGGGCGAAAATTAAAGTATCAAGCTGAGTTATCACAGAGGCTGTTTGAAGTTTATAACTCACACTTGTACTAAGTCCCAACTGATCGATACCCTTCTCAAAGCCCAAAATAGTAGCAAAGTCATTGTCGCCAGCAGATATATAATAAGAGTTGTTCGCATCCCCAAGCACAAATAAATCTTTCACGCCATCGCCATTCGTATTTGTGATCTCGCCCTGATTGTCAACCGCACCGCCACCAACTAAGACGTCTCTCTCAAATGATGTTCCTCTACCAGGGGCAAATCCATTGAGAGTGTCACTACCAGCACCCCCTACGAGAAAATCCTCAAAGAATCCTTGAGGAGCATTTGGAGATCCGCTAGGGCCTCCAAGCAACAAATCATTACCATCGCCCCCAAATATTACGTCACTACCCTGATCTCCATTGAGGGTGTCATTGCCACCATTGCCAAAAAGCAAATCGTTACCAAGACCTCCATTGATGCTATCGTTACCGCTACCCCCATTTAGGGTATCATCGCCGCTAGTTCCTTGTAAGGTTGCCATATTTTTTATCTCCAAAAGTTGCAAATTTTACTATTACCTGCCCTACTTAAATATTATTTATATTCTTGGTTCAAGCAGGGCGATCGCATCCATACTACAATACACTACTCTTGACCACAAACAAGGTATTGTTAATTTTCTTCTCTATAGGAATCCGGTTTGATTTGGAGAAAATATACGTAGGATGTGTTAGCGACAGCGTAACGCATCAAACTCGTGTTCATAGTGCGTTACGAACTCCGTTCTAACACACTCTACAATACTTAATTTCGTTCAAAAATCAAATAGTAATCCTCTATTGATGATGAGCTATACTTAGTTAATCAGGTTAACGCCTGCTACAATCGCAATTAGCTCATTACCGCCAGGAAGTTTGGCGAAAATTAAAGTATCAAGCTGAGTTATCTGAGAAGCTGTTTCAAGTTGATAAGTTACAGCTGGACTAAGTTGCAACTCATCAATACCTTTCTCAAAGCCCAAAATAGTAGCATAGTCCTTGTCGCCAGCAGCTGTATAAAAAGCGCCTTTCGCATCCCCAAGCACAAAGAAATCTTTCACGCCATCGCCAGAAAAATTTGTGACGGTGCCGTTTCCGTCAACCGCACCGCCACCTATTAATTGATCTCTCTCAAATAATTCTACTGTCCCATCACCTTTTGATGTTCCTCCAGTAACGCCAAATCCATTCAGAGTGTCACTACCAGCACCGCCTACAAGATAGTCCTCAAAGAATCCTTGAGGAGCATCAGGAGAGCCGCTAAGGCTTCCAGTAAGACTATCATTACCATCGCCCCCAAATATTACATCACTACCCTGACCTCCATCGAGGGTGTCATTGCCAGCATCCCCAAAAACCAAGTCATCCCCTGCACTTCCGGAGAGATTATCATTTCCGAGTCCCCCATTTAGGGTGTCATTACCGAGACTTCCAAGGAGGGTATCATCGCCGCTATCCCCATTGAGCAAGTCATCACCAAGACTTCCACTCAGTTCATCATCACCGCTACCCCCATTCAGGGTGTCATTGCCGAGGTTGCCAAACAATCTGTCATTCCCATCTCCCCCATTCAGTAGGGAATTACCACTGATACCTGTAAATATCTTGTCATTACCACCTCCCCCAGTCAAAGTATCGTTGCCACCAAGACCAAAAATCGTGTAATCCTTGGTATTAGTGTTTCCTCCTGGGACACTTAATAGATCGTTGCCGCTAGTTCCTTGTAATAAAAGACTCCCACCTCCAGATGTATTGTTATTACGGTCTCTCCCGGTCAAGATATCGTTACTACGACTAAAAAGATTCGCGATTTTATCAGCATTATTATTGCCTCCTATATTGTTGCTGTCATTTATTTCTAGAGTTGCCATATTTTTTTACCTCGCAAATTCTTGGTTGAAGTTGCCAATGTGTAGTGGGTAATCATCCTAAGAAGATGTTTTAAAAGTATTTTGTTGTGATTTTAAACACTTCTCGATCCCCCCTAATCGATGTCAGTCGGTCATGGGGAGCCACTCCGTTGTCTTGAAGGAAGTGGCGTGAAAACCCCCTTTTCCCGCACTGGCTCACCCTTTTAAAAGGGAAACCGGAATCAAAGTTCCCTTTAAAAAGAGGGATTTATAAGGATCTAAAACGTTTTGATAGCAACAATAGGACTTTTAAAACATCCTCTCAGCTATTTTGGAGGGTTAGGTTCATTGCTAAATCATTGTCTTCCCCAAAAATATTTGTCAAAACTGTCCTAAAAATAGGCTAAATTAGCCCCTCACATGAAACTATCACCTATCGAATTGAAGCCTGTAAATCCGAAATTGCTTAACAGGTTATTATTTGTTTGTATCCCGCTCACATCACCGAAAGATGGATTCAAATCAGCGATGACATTACTACGCCCAGAAGCAGAATTTGTTGTTGTACCTAGAGATAACCTGGGATTAGTACCTCTGGTAAGTGTATCAGTGCCTAAATTGCTGACGAAAGTACCGTTATTTTGACCTCCTAATAGCAAATCGTTCGTGTTATCTCTAGTGTAGGAATTCGTAGCTAGCACACTAATTCTATTGGATGTTGCTCTGGGTACGAAAACTTCTTCACTCCTGTTAATGGTTAAACCTGTAGGGGAAGAAATGCTGACGTTGACGCTGCCGCCGGCACCACTCATATTGACATAGGACAGACCTGTTAAAAAAATTCTGCTCATTAGATTTCCTCTTGAACTTGCTAGATACTTGCTAGATATAATATATACCAACTTGACGAGAGAGGAGAAAGGAGCAGAAAACAGTGGAAAAGATGGTGTAATTCGCCTACCAAGAGGGTTTCAGGGCAAATAAATTTATTGAGGTTAAGTAAGTAGGCACAATTAAACCGAACTGTGTAAATTTATGTAAAGCACCAGAAACGCTTTGAATATCAGCTTTTAAGCGATTTACATTTCTTAATTGTAGTTGTATTTTTTAGCGCCCACTTACTTAATGTTAAATATTTATTTCAAGATGCATTACGACAGGAAATAATACGTCCAAGTTTCAGCAGACATATAAATTTATTTATGGCGTTCTCTCCTAAGCTTTGTGCCCCCTGTCCCCTTTCCTATTCTTTGACAGATAGTTATGATACTAAAGCTCAAGTATGAGTAAGCCACAAACTGAAAACGAACGTAATAGTAGGGGTTTGCGCCCTTACGAATCAGGAAGCAAACACCATTAGTAATAGAACGATAAGCTTGATGGTATGGGTAATGCTTACCGCTTGAAGGTAACTATGGGTATCGTCTCTTATGCTGAAGTTAACGTTGTTTTGTGAGTTTTGTGATATCCCTGGCTTTAGCTGAAATGTCCAGATGGTAAGACTTCTAAAAATGTTTTGGTTTACCAAGCATGGTACTTGTTTAGATGCTGAACTTTGGAGGCGCTACCCTAGCATTACTCGACTTGACAAGAGACTTCTTACATTAACAAACAGATATCACCTTGCACAAAGAAGTAAGTCTTGCAAGTGTCTAATTAACTGTGTTAACATTGAGTCTAATTTAGAAAATTGCTGAAAACTATCTTGGTTTATAGTTTTCAGCAATCTTTGAACATCCAACAGTAGGTTGAGTAGAGTACAAGATAACCCAACAAAACAATTGCTATGGAGTGTTGGTTTTTTCACTCACTCTAACCTGCTTTTGTTTTTTGGCTTCAGCTTAACTAATCCAGTTGGATCAATTATTAGCGAACGGTAGCAGCAATAGCGTTAACGAAAGTCTCAGAGCGATCGTCTTCAACTTGAACACCACCAATAACGCTGCTGAAGGTTCTGTTTCCGGTAGCATCAGCGCTAACAACTAATTCAGCAGTGTTGCCTTGGATACCAGCCAAGTTAGTGTTAACTGTCTTGGTGAAGCTTTCATTAACAACAGCTCTAACTGTCTTGTCTGCTGTGTAGACGTTGGCGATGTTAGTACCACGACCACCAAGAATTTCTTCAGAGGTATTTTCCAAGTAGTTTAGATCAGAAATAATCATTTGAGTTTCTCCTGAAAAGTTTAGTTTTTGGGCGGAATCATTTGACGTTACAAAGTTGTCTTTGTTAACCAGATAATTAGACGGTAGCAGCAATAGCGTTAACGAAAGTCTCAGAGCGATTGTCTTCAACTTGAACACCACCAATAACGCTGCTGAAGGTTCTGTTTCCGGTAGCATCAGCGCTAACAACTAATTCAGCAGTGTTGCCTTGGATACCATTCAAGTTAGTGGTAACTGTCTTGGTGAAGCTTTCGTTAACAACAGCTGTAACTCTCTTGTCTGCTGTGTAGACGTTGGCGATGTTAGTACCACGACCACCAAGAATTTCTTCAGAGGTATTTTCCAAGTAGTTTAGATCAGAAATAATCATTTGAGTTTCTCCTGAGATTTGTAAGTTATTTGCGGAATCTTTGGCGTGACAAAGTTGTCTTTGTTAGCCACATAATTACTATAAAACATTTATCAAAAAAGTCAATACTAAAATTGAAGAATTTTCCATTAAAAAAACTAATATTTGAAAAGCTTGCAACGACTATATATAGGCATTAATAATACCTAAAAAAAAGGCATGTTAAAGCTAGGCAGTAATTTAATTTATTACTGCCCTACAATGCTTGTAGCGATTTAAAGTAATTTTATAATTTCGCTAAAATAGCATTTTTCGGATCTATTTACAAAGATAGAAAAAACGAAAACATATTAAATTTTTAAGAAAACAATACGCTAGAGAAATCTACCTTAATCAGATCAGATAGTCAGCTAAAAACATTTGAAATTTAATAATCTATTAAGCCTTACTAAATATATCTAGGAATTTAGCCTGCGATCGCACATTTGCATCTGAACCTATCTAAGTCAATGCTGATGCATTTGCATCTATAGGACTCATATCTGATTTCTGAACAATATTCTCAGATAAAACCCTGATAAAACGGGCTTTTCAGTCTCAGTATTTTTTCAAAAATCAAATCGGAGTCCTGTATGTTAAAAAAACTGACTTTGATAAAGTATTTTAGCCTTAACCCAAGCGTACTGTTATCTGAGTAACTGTTTTCATAGCCTTCATTTGTTGCTTTAACCAATCAGAAAATCATTTTCTAATGGTTTTTTGACCCAACTGCTCATTGTAGTTGGGGTTCAATGATTTCTTTCAGCGAAAAAGCGAAAGATAAGTCTTAATAGGAAACACAAAATGATTTTAAACTTTAACTGTGAGTCTGAAGCTCACTCAAAAAAAAGATGTTTTTCAAAACGCGTAGCAGAAGAATTGCAGTGTCCAAGTTTTCAATCCCACGTTTAAAAATGTGGGTTAGTGAGTCCTCATCCCTCCTCCCGGTTGGTTGGTAGGATTCTGAATGGTAGCAGAAATAGCATTAACGAAAGTTTCAGAGCGATTCTCTTCGGTTTGTACACCACCAATGACGCTGGAGAAGGTATTATCGCCAGTAGCATCAGCGCTAACAACTAATTCAGCAACATTTCCTGTTAAACCACCCAAGTTAGTAGTAATTGTCTTGGTGAAGGTTTCATTAACATCAGCTGTAACTGCCTTGGTTGCAGCGTAGAAGTTGGCAATGTTAGTACCACGACCACCAAAAATTCCCTCCAAGAATTTTTCCAAGTAGTTGAGATCACAAATAATCATTTGAGTTTCTCCTGAAAAGTGCAACTTTTTTAGGAATACTTTGTTTTAACCAGTCTGTTACTGGTTATACAAATACTACAATTCTTTCATGGAAAAGTCAATTTGTTTTGATGAGTTTGTAATTTAAAAAACTAATGTATTTAAGTATAAAAAAAGCTCATATATAGTATGAGCTAATTTAAAAAAGGCAAAATAATTTTAGGCAATAATAACTTTAGTTACTGCCTAGCAAGACTTACGAATATTAAACTTATTTTTTAAACAATAAGTTGGTAATTTGTGGATATATTCACAAAATACTAAAAAGAAGAAATTATTAAATTTTAAACAAATATACTAGCATCGGTAAAATGTTTAAAGCTTAAAAATATCTACCTTTAACCAGATAAATTTAATAGCCTATTTAGTTTTAGTAAAGGACGTATCTAGCAATTCCTCCTGCGATCGCACGTTTGCATCCGAGTCTATCTGAGTGACAATTTTCATAGCGTTAATTTGTTGCTTTAACCAATGAGAAAATGACTCTGTAATGATTTTTTGGCGCAATTGTTCATCTAATTGGGGTTGAATAATTTCTTCTACCCAAATTAAATGCACCCCTTTGGGAGTCGTAATCGGTTTGAGAGCATTTGGTGGTGCAGCAGCAAATACAGCTGCTGCAATCTCTGGACGAAAATCTTTGCGGTATCGAAGTCCTTGATATCCATAAGCACGGCGGAGTTCTGGTTCTGGAATATATAAACGAGCAATTTCAGGAAAATTGATTTCGCCTTCTTCTAGGGCATAAAAAAGCTCTAAAGCCAAGTCTCGATCCTCGAAGACAACTTCGTAGGTAACGGCGGCGACATAATCTAGTTGGTGTTCATAAAAGTGCTTTTCGAGTTGATCAGAAAATAGATGATTTGCCAACTTCCGCGAAAGGATTTTGTTGTAGGCTAATTCTTCAAACTCATTCACAGACAGGTGATGTTTTTCTAGCCATGTCCAGGTGTCTTTAGCTTTGACAAGCTTCTTAGCAAACCTTAAGGCATCTCCTTCTTGCTGTAGTTCTTCTGGTGTGACTGTAATTCTTAGCTCTTGAGCTGCTTTGGTAATAATGCTTTGGGAAGCGATCGCCTCCACTACATCAGGTATCTGGCAGGAAAGTTTGAGGCTGTGAATGATATCTGAGGTTGAAATAGTGAAATTTTCCGACATGATACAGATTCCTTCATAGAGTATTCTTTATCTCAAACATAGATAGGATGGAGTTTTGATGCTTAACTTATTTATTATTCAAACCCGATTTTGAAGCGGGGTCTAGGTCACAATGGTTCTATGCAGATACAGATTTAGTTGATAATTCTTTATCAATTTTTTCTGCTAGTTTGTAAGACATTAACGGGGGATTTCGGTAGTTGCTGGCAGTTTTTCTAAATCCCCATCGTCTAGCTTCAACTTCTGAAACTCCAAACTCTGCGGCTAGCTTGGGGTAAGACCAGCCATATTTCCTCATTAGGTCAATTGGATGCATATAATAACCTTGTGAATTAATGCTGTAGCTCTCTAGGGTGAGTTCTCAACCTGGTAGGTCGAAGGCAAACTTGATATGCGCGAAATGGAAGTGTTGACTAAATCTCTAAACCGCCTTTTTGCAGTTTTTTGAACGGATCTAAAACAAAATCAATCACCCGCCGTTGGCGAATGATCACTTCAGCATTTGCTGTCTGACCGGCACCTAATGGGATACGTTTGTTGCCATTTTCAACATATTGCTGCTCTAAGGTGATTTCTAATTCATAGTTTTCGATGTTCCCTTGCGGTGTTTGGGTAATTTTCGAGTCAGGAGAGATCCAAGTAACTTTCCCTGGTACGATGCCATAGTCTTGGAAGGGATAGGCATCAAACTTGACTTTAACTGGCATTCCTACCTTCAAAAAACCACTATCCTGATTAGGCATACTAGCTCTGAGTACGAAATCTGCATTCTTGGGTGCGATTTGGGCAATCCTTTGGCCGAGTTGTACTACTGCTCCCGATTTCGTGGTGGGTAATTCAAAAATCACCCCATTAATTGGCGATCGCACCACTCGTTGCTGTATTTGAACTTTTATAGATGTAATCTGGCTTCTAGTCTGAGCGACTTCTGATTGCACTGCTGTTATTTGCGCCTGTAGGTCTTTTAGCTGTTCCTGATTTTTCATTACAGCTAGTTTCCCGGCTTGCATCAAACTTTTATAGCTACTTTGTTCCTCTTGTAGTCGCAGTTTTGCTTGTTTGATATCCGACTCTAACGTTTTGATAGTTACTTGATAACGATTTAGTTCTTCCGCTAAACGGAATTCTGCTTGTTTGATATCTGATACAGCCCTGCTATAGAGTCGTTTACTTTCTTGTTGTTCTTTTTTAAGTTGATCAATTTGCGTTGCAGAAACTGCACCATCGTAAACGAGTTTGCTAAAGCGTTCAATTTGCCTAGAATCTATACTCAAACGGTTTTTAGCCGATTGCTTATCATCGCGAGTGGTGTAAATCTGCTGCTGGGCTTGCTTAACTAATGCTTGTTTTTCTAACTTTTGGAGGTCATAGCTACTCAGTTTGGCATCTAGGTTTTGCTGCGCCTGGTTAACTTGAGCTATTTTTTCTAATTCTTGGGATTTATTTTGTTGCTCTAAAAGGTTAGTTGACATTAGGAGTTGATTTTTGAGCAATTCCAGTTGCGATTGCCGATTTTGTAGCCCTTGCAATTTGCTCATGCTTTGTTGCAGTTCCGTTTGCAGGACATCAGACTCTAGTTCTACTAGAACCTGGCCGGCTCTGACTGTATCTCCTTCTTTGACCATAACTGTTTTGACACTCCCAGCAGCTTGAGCGTCTAATTTTTGAGTTGCGCCTTTAGGTTCTATACGCCCTCTAGCACTACCAGTCTCATCTACTTTCGAGAGAGTTGCCCAAGGTAAAAAAAGACCAGCAAAGCCTATGAGTACATACAACAAACCACGAGTCCAAATCCGAGGTAAGGCATTGAGCAATGCTTCAGTACCGTAGTACAAGTCTTGACTGTTACTTTCTGCCTCAGCAACTTCTACAGATTCCTCTTGCTGTGTGTAACTTTGGTATTCATCTGTTTCATTTTGAGGAACTGGGGATGATCTATTGGGAGATGGCATAGTTTTAGTTTCAATAACAGTGGATAGGGAGTGGGGAGTGGGGAGTGGGGAGTGGGGAATAGGGGGCAGGGGGAGCAGGGGAGGCAGGGGAGGCAGGGGGAGAAATAACCAATGCCCCATGCCCAATGCCCAATCTCAACTAACTTGAGCCATTTGTTGTTGATTCAGGTAGTAATAATGACCTTTTTTAGCGATTAATTCGTCGTGGGTACCACTTTCTACCAAAACGCCTTGATCTAAAACCAGAATCAAGTCAGCGTTGCGGACTGTAGAGAGGCGATGGGCAATGATTACACTTGTGCGTCCTTGAAGAATTGTTTTGAGGTTGTTTTGAATGATTCGCTCTGATTCGGAATCTAGATGGCTGGTGGCTTCATCAAATAGTAATAATCGAGGATTTCCGAGCAAAGCACGAGCGATCGCTAGGCGTTGGCGTTGTCCACCAGAAAGCATACCGCCGCTTTCACCAATTTGGGATTCGTAACCCATCGGTAGTTTTTGAATAAATTCATCGGCTCCGGCGTATTTTGCTGCTTGGACAATTTCTTCTGAAGAAGCATTTGGATGAGCGATCGCAATGTTTTCTCGAATTGTCCCACCAAAGAGAAAGGTATCTTGGTCTACAACACCGATTTGAGAACGGAGCGATCGCAACGAAACACTAGTGATGTCACGACCATCAATTAGTAATTTGCCATCTGTCGGTGGATATAAACCTAAAATCAATTTACTCAGGGTTGTTTTTCCAGAACCACTGCGCCCCACCACTGCAACCATCTGTTCTGGCTGGATTTCAAAGTTAAGATTTTCTAAGACGTTAGTCTCACTTTCTGAGTGATAGCGAAAGGTGACATTATGAAAGCTAATGTGACCACGAAGCTTACCCAACGCCTTCCGAGGTTTAGTTTCTAAGTCTTCTTCTGGTTCCGCCTCCAACACATCATTTATGCGTTCGGTGGAAATCACAATTTCTTGCAATTGATTCCACAGCATAGATAGCCTCTGGAAAGGACTCAAGACGTTACCCACCAACATATTGAAAGCAACTAATTGTCCAATCGTCAGTTCGCCATTAATTACCTGAGTCGCTCCGTACCACAGCAATGCAGTATTTACAAAAGTTTGGATAACGCCACTGAGAATTTGCAGCTGATTACCAATTATCTGAGCATTAAAGCCTTTTTTGATTAAATCATTCAGCAGTTCCTCCCAACGCCAGCGCACAGTCTGTTCAATTGACAATGAGCGGACGGTACGAATTCCACTTAGGGATTCTATGAGATAGCTTTGTTCTTTAGCGCCTGCATTAAAAATTTCTCTGGAGATGCGGCGCAAAATATTTGTGCTAGCCAGCGCCAAGATAAAAAATGGCGGTACTGTACACAGCACGAATAATGACATGCGCCAGCTATAGGAGAACATCAAGCCCAGATAAACTACCAATGTCAGCATATCCAGCAAAATGGAGAGTGTCTGACCGGTAAGGAATTGCTGAATTTTCTGGTTTTCTTGGATGCGCGAGACTATATCCCCAACAAAACGCGACTCGAAATAAGAAAGGGGCAAGCGGAAGGTATGTTTGATAAAACCTACGAGTAGAGCGATGCTAACGCGGTTGGCAGTATGAAATAAAAGATATTGGCGTAGAGCATTGACAGCCACACCAAATAACCCAAAAACTATCATCCCCAAACCAATGGCGTTTAAGGTTGTAACGCTACGTTGCACAAGTACTCTATCGAGCAATAACTGAGTGAAGACTGGCGTTACCAGTCCAAATATTTGGATTAATATTGAAGCTGCAAAGATTTCTAATAGTGCCCGATAGTGAGGTTTAATTAACTGAAAAAACTTCCAGAAACCTGTATTTTCGTTTTTAGTATTTTGTAATAAAGCTGTAGGTTCCAGTAACAATGCATAACCACTCCAACCTGCTTGAAATTCAGCTTTTGTCAGGCTGCGTTGACCAAGAGCCGGATCACATACAATCACCCGCTTTTTGGTGATTTCATAGACAACGATGAAGTGGTTGCCTTCCCAGTGGACAATTGCAGGTAAAGGTTGTTCTACCAATTTATCAAGAGTGGCTTTCACCGGACGGGTGGCAAAACCCAGGTTTTCTGCTGCTGTTGCCATAGCCTTTAGAGATGCACCACTGCGGTTGACGTTGGTCATATCCCGCAGGCGATTGATACTAAAATGCTTGCCCCAATAGTTACCAATCATTACTAAGCAAGCAGAGCCACAATCAGCAGCGCTTTGTTGGGCATAGAAGGGATAGCTCTTAGTCAGGCGTTTCCACCAATGCCCCACTTGCACCTGGGGACTGGGAAAGTAAAAACGTGCTTTTTTTGGTTGTTGTTGTGACTGCTGATCTCGCTGGGGAAAAGGAATGATTTTGGATTTTGGAGATTGGGAAGTTTTTTCCCGACTCTTTACTACAGGCGGGATTAATCGCGTCTCTCCCGACTCCCCACTCCCCAGTCCCCAATTCCCTAACTCCGGCAAGTATTCTAGTGCTGCTTGCCGATGGTCGTTTTTGAGAATGTAAGCAATTGTTGGTTGAGTTGCCTGCCAATCACCTTGTTTTGGTTGGGCAAAGATTGTGCCTGGCGTCAAAAAATGACCTTCAGAATGCCGCAGTTGACCTCTGTACAATAGCCATAACTCAGAATCTTGGGATACTTGCGTAGTTAGACCAGTTTCTAAATGCTGTCGCTCAAAGAGAGATAAAGCTTTGAGCATCCCTGGTACAAGTGAAGTATGGCACGGTAATTGTGAGGTTTGGCGACATAACAATAGCAAATCCCAAAGTTCTGCACGGGCAAAAAGGCGATCGCGAATATTAGGATACTTGTCTATCAATGTTTGCAGTGCGTCTTGTCTGAAATAGCCCAGTTTTAAGCTTGTCGAAGCTCTGACTACATAAGGACTAAAGTCAGCTTCAGGAAAAAGAGTCAATTCGCCGAAAACAGACCATGCACCAAAGGTAGTGATTAAATTTTCCGAGCTATCCAATAGTCGGACTTTACCTGTAAGGATAATGTAGATACCAGGATTCGTCTGTGCAGATTGCCAGAACTGCTTTGCTAGTGGTGGCTCCACAATTTCCATTGTTGCCAAAAAGTTTTGTAATTCTTTTTCTGAAAGCTTTGCACCCAAGGTGTACAAGAGCCTTTCGCCTATATGTTCCCCAGAAAGCACGGGTGGCATTTTCTAACCTCCAAGACGAAATTTAGCTATTGGTCTAAATTGAAAAAAATAATAAAAAGTATTACTTTATACTTTTATATTTGCAAGTAAACCCTAAACTTCTTATGAAGAAAGGAGTATTTTTATATAACAAAGTGTTTTTATTTGGGAAGCAGCGCCACTCGTTGCAACTGAACTCTTGATCTTGACAATCACTAATGTGAATACCAATATATTGGGCTAAACGTTTGCATAGCCAAGCTTATTTACTCGCAAAATAGCAATCCTTGCGGTGTCTTAGGCAGCCACAAGATTTGTGTTTTCAGCAAGAGGTTAAATAAGAGAATTTAGAAGCAAAGCGTCTCCAGCTTTGCCAAGGAATCAGAATCAGTTTAGTGGGGATGCTTCCGTCTAGAGCCTATAACCTACAGCATTAAAAAGCTGGCTTGGGGGAGGCTACAGTCAAGAGACGAGAAAAACTATAAAGCACATTATGATTTTTTGAGATTTCACTACTAAGAAAATCTCATTTCAACAATATTGTTTGCTATGCTTAGAAGCTACTAAACTCAATCTTTTTACAGTCATGTTTAGTCTCTTTAAACATATACACAAAAAATTATGTATATTTTGTTGCACCTCCTCTAGCAGAACTAATCTGAGTGGTTAAATAGTTTTGCGATAAACATATTTACATAATTAGCTTACACTGATTAACTAAAAGTTTGAATAGCCTACGCTTATTTTCGTGTAAATTTTCTGAAATATTATAAAATGGACTATTCTTTGCAGAAAAAATACAATCTGTACCCCTTAAAACATTAAATCTTTAAAAAATAGACCATACCTTATGATACAAATGATGACGGCACATAATACTCTCAGTTCGCCGATTTTATCAGGAGTTAGAAACAAAGTATACTCAGGGATATAAAGACTGGTCACTAAGTTGAGTGTAAATAGTCGTTAGCAACCCAACTATGAACAAGAATACGCTATAAATTTAGTATACTTGAGTAGACTTTAGCTAAAAGCCAAAGAACTTTAGTTCAAGGCGCGTGAGGAAGCGAACAGTTAAGCTCTTGTAAATTAGATATAGCGAGTAAAGAAAAGCTATGCTTGCCGATAGCCCAAACGCTCGTATTTCAGGTTAAAATGCGGGTTCTGGTCAAGGTCGAGTGATAGTCATTGGAGCAGGCTTTGCTGGGTTAAGTGCTACACGGCTATTAAAAACTAAGGGATACGATGTTACGGTATTGGAAGCTAGCGATCGCCTGGGTGGTCGAGTCAAGACGAAACATCAGTTAGGTACGCCTATTGAGAGGATGATGGTAGAAAATTTTTTCGCCTCACCAGCAGAAGAACTCGGATTTGCTAACTTGATACCTAAGTCAGCCACCCAAGCACAGACAGAACTACTTCCAAGTAGCGATCGCTTTGTAGTAGGTGGTATGGATAGATTATCTGGCTCGTGGGCTAACTATTCAAAGCTAAGGCGATTTCTGAAGCAGTTCCTGCACTCATACCGCAGGCAATTACCACATCACTAGAACTTCCGCCTTGTAATAATTATCATTACTAAAACTGAATATTTGATTTGCTGAAAGTCTCATCTAGAAAGGGTTTTGGGGTTTATCTGATCCTGGCTGCTAAATTTTAGAATACCAATTTTGAAATTATTCGTTTTTTGCATAAAACACAAAATTTGAGGTGAATAGTATTCTATGGTTGTGTGGAATTTTTTTCAGTCTAGGGATGACACTGTTTTTGACAATCTAATAAATCCCCACTAAGAAAAATTCACAACTTTGTTGATAAAAACCTGAATTTACAGTGTTAAATAGAATTTATCTCAAGTTCGGGTGATTACTAAACTCAAAGAACCCCATCCCGCCAAAGCTATGCTTTGTCTCCCCTCCCCTCAAGCGGGAGGGATTGAGAGGTGGATTAAACGTTTAAACTTAAAGTTAATACCAATGAACCTGATATTACTTCTACAAAATAATAAAAGCAACCTACCCTAAATATTTGCTGATAGAACACTACTTAAATTAAGGGGCAGGTTGTTATCTTTCAATATTTTTGATTTTGCTGCCCCAACTTTTAGATAGAAAATGGCTGAACTAGCCTTTTTTGACAAGTCAGGAATTTTCTATTATATGAATGTTTTCGTTAGCTATATTTACTTGATTTGTTGCAGATTACTAATTGTAATGAATATTTCATCATCAGTTCTTTGCTTATCATAATCAATGTTAATTTGAGTAGGATAGCCAAGTGTTGGGTTATATTGTACAGTCAAGTTGTCTGCTCTTTGAATTAACGCATTTCTAATGATATTAAAGAGTTTAGGAATTGTATTATATTTTTCAAATAATCCTGTATCTACTGGATGTTTACTATATTTATAAGTAATGGAAGTTGTGACTCCATTACGTACTTCAATAATCACTGGTTCTGTGGCTTTGGGAAAACAGAAGCAACTTCTAGTAAATTCATAGCGATAGTTAGAGATGTTTTTCTGTCTCCATAATCGGGAATTACTCTTAAATTGTTCTAAAGCAAAACTATTAGACGTTGGTTTTTGAGATACCTGTATAGGAGGTTGAGATATTACAGGTGTACTCAAACCCAAAAACGCGACTAAAATGGCAGTAATTGCAATTGGTAAGCGCATATAAATCCATCCTTAACTTGAATTTCTTAGTAGTTTAACTTCTTAGTAGTTTAACGTGCTTTAAGCCCATTGCCAAAAAAATGAAATTATTTTTGACACTAATCCATAGTTTAGTTTTACTCATTTAGACGGACTGCGATCGCATTCAGCAATGACTATGCACGAAACTAGAAGAAGATTTCTTTCAAGGCTCACCACTTATAACAATCACTAATGATGAAATATCTGAAAACTCTGTTTGTATAAATAACATTAGGATAATATTATTTCGCAGGCCAACTGGTGAACTTGGGTACATAATACATCTTGCTTTGCCTTTAGACTCGTTGCAAGGAAAGTCTAAAAGTTCTTTAATTGACTTAGCTTTGCAGGAATTAGAGAAAGCAGGTTTTCCTGATGCGCTCAAGCAATTAGTGCGTATATCTCCTCCTGCCAACATGCAGCATGGCAAAAGTACACCCAACAAGTGTATCGCCGCAATTTCGACCAAGTAATAAAGGCGCTGTAGTTTACCGTCTGGGAAAAATTTTTATTAGAATGCAGATGTCCATTAGGCGGCGTGCCAATACTGCTCGGTTAAGAATTTTTAACTCGGCATTGGGTTTAGGGAAAAGGTTACTGGGTTTAGGTTAAAGGTTTTTTCTTTCCCCTTTCCCTTTTCCCCAAAACCCGACAAGTATTGGGCGGCGTGCTGTCTATCCACGTAAATCGAGAAGATAATCGATGAGTAATCAATTACAAGACTACAATCCTAGCGGCATAGGTGAAGTAAATGGCAACCTCTTCGGTTTGCCCTGCGATTATGAGTCTGCAAACCTGATTGTCTTTGGTGTGCCGTGGGAAGTCACTGTTTCTTATGGCGCAGGCACTGTTAACGGTCCGCAGCGTATTCTCGATGCTTCGACTCAACTAGATTTGTTCGATTTTGATAACCCTGATGGTTGGAAGCAGGGAATTTTCATGGTGGAAATTCCCCAAGATATTTTAGAGAAGAATACATATTACCGCGCCTTGGCAGCAAAAATTATTGAGCGATTAGCCCAAGGTAAACAACTCTCTGATACACCAGATTTAACACCTGTTCTCACAGAAATTAATCAAGTTTGTCAACAGGTAAATCAATGGCTGTTTGAAAATTGTCAGCAAGCAATTAACAAGGGTAAGCGAGTTGCAGTTATTGGTGGAGATCATAGTTCGCCGTTAGGTTATTTCCAAGCATTAGCGGCTAAGTACGCAAACTATGGCATTTTGCACCTTGATGCCCACGCAGATTTACGTGATGCGTATGAGGGATTTGAATTTTCTCATGCGTCGATTATGTTTAATGCGATGAAAATCCCGCAAATTTCCAAGCTAGTGCAAGTGGCTTTGCGTGATATTAGTCATGACGAAGTGCAAATGATTGAGCAATCTGATAGTCGCATTATTGCATATTACGACCCAGCCATTAAACAAAAGCTTTACTCTGGAACAACTTGGATTGATTTATGCCGAGAAATTATCAGTCATTTACCTGAGTATGTTTACATTAGCTTTGATGCAGATGGTCTAGATCCTAAACTCTGTCCGAGTACAGGTACCCCTGTTCCAGGTGGGTTGGAATTAGAGCAAACTTTTTGTCTATTCCGGGAATTAGTCAATAGTGGGAGAAAAATTATTGGCTTTGATATCTGCGAAGTCGGTGATGGTGAGTGGGATGGTAATGTCGGGGCGCGGGTAGTTTACAAGCTGGCAAATTTAATGGATTTATCTCAGCAGAAAATATAAAGGATAAAATTGTAGCAGAGTGGGAATGATACTGAACTCATGGCTATGACTACAGCACCTCCTTCGTTTCTCACTCTTGAAGAATTCTTCAATATGTATGGATGGGCTTGTCTCCCCAGCAATAAGTACCCTCTGGCGCTTTTGCGAGTAAGTCGCAGACTTCTTCATCCGTAGTTTGGGGAAAGTTTTTGTACCAAAGACCAACGCTTTGAAAATGGCTAGGTGTCAAGATACAAACAATTTTATCTACCTTAGCTTCTAACTCATGGCAAGTTTCGGGTGCGCCGACAGGTACAGCAATCACAATCTGAGCGGGTTGCTGCTTTCGGACAGCCACAACAGCAGCCCACATAGTTGCACCCGTGGCTAAACCATCATCTACTAAAATGACCGTGCGTCCTTGCAAATTCGGCAAGGGACGATTTGAACGATAAAGCCGTTCTCGCCGCTCTAACTCCCGTTCTTCTTGCACTGCCACCCTAGCAACTACTTCATCGGATATTTTCGCCAGGCTGATTATATATTCATTGACTATCCGCACACCACCAGAAGCGATCGCTCCCATAGCTAGTTCTTCTTGATGGGGCACACCCAATTTACGCACCACCAAAACATCTATTGGAGCATTTAATGCTTTGGCAATCTCAAAGGCAACGGGTACACCACCCCTTGGTAGCCCTAATACCAGAACATCTGGGCGGTTAGTATAAGCGGCTAACTCTTTAGCCAAAATTTGACCCGCAAACCTCCGGTCTTTGAATTGCATGGTGTGGCTCATCATGTTTCATTTTCCCTGCAAATTTGTCTTAATGCATGACTTGTTAAATTTTTAGATGTTCTGAATTGATCTTAGAAAGTTAACAATTCCTTGCCCTCTGACTAACGAGGCGACATTTTCAATCTACAGTTCTATCAAACGGATGAGTTAATTTTTACCGAAGAAGATTTTCGCATCTTGGGCTAATCCCATTTCACTACTCCACACTCTCCACTTGCCCCGAAATGGTTTTTCTCCCACTTCCCAATCTTTATTGTTAAACTAAATACTGAGCATTTTTTTTACTTTATGTTACAAAATAATTACTTAATGATTGGTAGATGCCAAAATCTAGAAAAATACAGGGAGAATTCAACTGCTAATTCGCCACCAACTTCTTTTTGCTTCTATTATCTTTTCCTTACATGATTTTGATACTATCTTTATATTATTCTTTAATTGTATGTATGGGATAATACAGAATATACTCCTTCATTAGGTAATGCTTAGTATTATGCTTAGTATTAGAATAAAAATCTCGTCCAAATTACCCATTTAACACTTTTGAATAAAAATTCATAGAGTAGAATAACTGAATATTGCTCAGACATTTTTAAAATTAAAAGCAGGATTTTTTAATGATCAGCTTAAGTCATTCGGAAAACGGCACAACTAGCAGCACAGCAGCCACTAAGAGGCTGGCAAGGGCGATGATGGTTTCTGGTGGGGAGTTCTCACTGATATTAGCTTGTTGTAACAGTCTTGAAAGGCAGCAGCAAGTGCTGAATGTGTTAACAGAATTTTCATCAGCAGATATCCACGAAATCCTGCTTTCATCTGCAACAGACACATTGTATACAGCTATTACAACTGCGATTGGTGCTACTCAACCCGAAGCTCTGATGGTACGGGGTTTAGAATCTGTAATAGAAATTAACCAACTAATCATCAGTACCAACATTATGCGAAATCAGTTTCGGAAAGAGTTCCAGTTTCCTTTGGTGTTGTGGGTCAATGATGAACTTCTGCGTAAGCTAGTTTGGCTAGCACCCGATTTAAAAGACTGGGCAGCTAGTACTATTAGATTTGATGTACCTCACAATCAGTTAGTTGAAGCTGAACAACAAGCGATTAGCGCTTAATATTGCCTGAGATTACTTGCAAAATATTGTATACGTAGGTTGAGCCAAGCAAAATCTCCACTACGGTTCTGTAGCATTCTTTATCTAAAATTACTTTTATTGAACTCTCGCTTACGAAGGTGAGGCAGAAACTATTGCAAGCTTTTATCGCAATCTATTTTCCCAGCCAGAGGTGTGAGTTATCTTTTCCAAGGAACTTCTCATCTAATGAAGCCTGAGCTTCTAAGTTCTTACTTGATTGCCGTAGAGCTATAGGGCGTTTTGATTAAGTGTATTTTTATCCAAAATTCGTATAAAGTTTATTTCAGGTAAATGAAGTACACGGGTAGGGTCACAAAATGTTGTGCCCATTATGATTATCTGTACCTTACCAAATTTACAATTTGCTGTATAAGGCTTCCCGCATGGGTAAGCTACAGAAAAAAGAATTAACCACAGTGAACACAAATACTCGTAGGGATAGGGGAATGGTGTGTCCCTGATTCAAATGAGAATAGCTATAAGGAACAAACAATTACTACATTAGCGTCTGTCTTTATATCTATTTTAGAAGACAGGTACTAAATCAATACCAACTTGTGAAGTTTTGAATTGTATACTTTATTATATATCATTGACTGGCTACTATTTATGAGTTCTATAACTCTTCACTAAATCTTACTATGAAATTAATGCTGAAAGACTACTTTAACCCCAATCAAGCGCGAATTTTCACTGTTTTGATTTTGACTGGAATTTTGTCTGTTGCTAGTGATTTAACATTTATTAAAGGTGCTACGGGCGCTACTCCAAACTTATCGTTAGAAACAAGCAATAAAGTTCTAAATGACAAACAAAACTGGATTTATCATACCAATAGTAACGAGCGATCGCTACGTTTAGCTTCGGCAAACACTCCCTCAAACAATCGGTCAAATAAATTACCTGCATCTGTAAAAAATGCTGTTTTGCAAGCCGCCTCCAAACGTTTGCAACAGCCAATTTCTCAGCTAAGAATCATTGAGTTTCAACAGCAAACTTGGAAAGATGGCTGTTTAGAATTAGCTAATGCTGATGAATTCTGCACCCAAGCTTTGGTACCAGGTTGGCGGGTGGTTGTAGGCATTAATGAACAAACTTTGGTTTATCATACCAATCAAACAGGTTCCGCACTCAGGCTGAATGAAAAGGCTAGCTCAACTCCACTAACTCCTGTGCAAATTCCAGTTAGCCAGTTACCACCACCATTAGATCAATATGTAGTATTTCGAGAAATTTCCGGTGGTGGTATTACTGGCAGAACTTACGAGACTGTTTTACTCAAAGACGGCCAATTGATTCGGGTGCGGATTGGTGATGCTAATGATTCTGAGCGTAGTGTTCGCCGCGTTTCTGTGCAACAGGTGCAACAATTTGTGCGATCGCTAGAACGTTCTAAATTTAGTAAGTTCAAAAATCTGAGTTACCCAGCCCCTAGCGGTTCTGCTGATTTTATCACCTACACTCTTACCAGCCTTGAAGGTACAGTTCAGTACAACGATATTTCTCGAAATAACCTGCCAAAGAATTTACAAGCAGCAGTCAAAGCTTGGAATGATCTCATAGCCAGCGCCAAATCATAAGGGACTTCCAATAAAAAAAATAATCAATCGCTGTGTAGACAGGGGAGCAGGGGGAAAAGAAAAATATCATTTGAATAAATTGGCTAATTTATTTTTGGAGTTCCCATAAACCTCAGTGATCGTTTCGATTGTAAGCGCTTACAATCGAAACGATCGCTATTCATGCTGATTGTTGATAATTGGATGATGTTTTTAGCAAATGATAAAAAGGTTTGTCAAGTGGTGTGTTGAGTTTCCTTCTTTGTTGAATATTCGCCAAAGTAGAAAATCTCTTTTATTTGCCGTTGTAACTTCCTTGAGTGTAACTGCTACGATGATGCTATCGTTCCCTTTGAACGCTCAAATTAATCTGCCGCGAACGCCAGCATCTGAGTTAAGAGGAGTATGGCTAACAAATATTGATAGTGATGTGTTATTTGAGCGCGATCGCCTCAAGGGATCTTTGCAACGCCTTGATGAACTCAATTTTAACACCATATATCCGGCAGTTTGGAATTGGGGATATACATTGTATCCTAGCAAAGTTGCAGCCAAAGTTATTGGGCGATCGCTCGATCCTACCCCCGGACTCAAAGGGCGAGATATCCTCAAAGAAATTGTGGATGTGGGACATCAAAAAGGCTTAACAGTGATTCCCTGGTTTGAATTTGGCTTCATGGCACCAGCAGATTCTCTATTAGCTAAAAATCGTCCTCAATGGCTCACTAGTCGCAGTGATGGAACTCGGATTGTCAAAGAAGGGACACATAATCGCGTTTGGCTAAATCCCTTTCGTCCAGAAGTACAACAGTTTATCCAAGATTTAATCGTTGAAATTGTTAGAAACTACAATATTGATGGTATTCAATTTGATGACCATTTTGGCTTACCATCAGAATTAGGTTACGATGCGTATACAGTGGCACTTTACAAAAAAGAACATCGTGGGAAAGCTCCCTCCAAAAACTTTAAAGATCCAGAATGGGTGAGTTGGAGAGCTAATAAAATCACCGAGTTTATGAAGCGGGTATTTACAGCCATTAAAGCTACTAAGAAAAATTGCCTGGTTTCAGTTGCTCCTAATCCTCAACGTTTTTCCTACGATTTCTTTTTAGCAGACTGGCAGAAATGGGAACGGATGGGAATTATTGAAGACTTAGTTTTGCAGATATATCGTGATGACTTGAATGTTTTTATCAGCGAATTAGAATATCCAGAAGTGAAAGCAGCAAAAAGCCATATTCCAGTCAGTGTGGGCATTTTGGCTGGGTTGAAAAACCGATCTGTGCCGATGCAGCAGATTCAGACACAAGTGCAAAAAGTACGCGATCGCAATTTTGCCGGAGTCTCTTTCTTTTTCTATGAAACCCTTTGGAATATGAGTAAAGAAAAGCCTCAAGAGCGTCAGACTGCCTTCCAGAAAATTTTCCCTACACCAACGGCTTACCCGAATTTGCTAGCAGGTTGGAAACCATAAGAAAGCATGAAGGATTAAAGTTAATACTTTATCCTTCACACTTCTAATCGTCACTCAGACTGCTCCGATTTTGCGCTCAATCCCCGTTACAAAACTGAATTACGAATTACGAATTATTTTAACTAGCCTGCTGTCCAAACCGTCTCTGTAAATCAGCCTCCGCTTCCTCAATTGTCATTGGGATCTATTTTGGAGATTGGGCACGTCTTCTGTCGATGTAGATATGGAATGCTTCATCGTCGCTGCGATGCTCCAAAATATAAGTTCTTAGCTGCTCTAAAGGCATTTGTTGAAAGTTAGGTTTTGTCATAACCAAAGAATTTTTCCAGTTGGTGTTACCTCAGCTTCGATTAAATTATTTGCCAAAATATAAACATTTCTGGTGCGATCGTCTAATCTTACAAGGTCTATTCCTTTATAAACTCTAGTAAGTTGGGCGCACACCCGAATTGCGGATATTGCTTGTTTGGGTGTAGGCTCCATAAGCACTATCCTATTCCCAAACGCCCAGCCAAGCCGGGAGTTAGAGGTAGAAGCGTGGTAATCATCAAGAATAGAGCCAAAAGCCCCAAAGCGGCTCTAGCATCATCGGGTTCAGTGACTTCATTCAAGCTGGGGCGTTCTTGATCTCGTTGCAAAAAGAAAATCACGATCGCCCAGTACATGGCAAGAGTATTACCGAGAGACACTAGCGCCAGTAAAATTAAAGTTGCTACTGTTGCTCGTCCTGCGGTTTTGCGTCCATAAATCGCCTGAATAATCCGCCCACCATCGAGTTGTCCGGCTGGCATTAAGTTCAAAGCGTTAATTACTAACCCTAGCCAACCAATCACTACTAAGGGATGAACACTTACCAGGGATGACTGCAACGCCGAACCAAGGACAACTCGCGCCAAGCTTCCCACCAAAATCGACCCTTGGAAAAACTGATTTGGCAATTGAAATAAACTACCTGGGCCAGAAAGCACCAAGCCTGTCACCAGCATTAACAAAGAAACGATGCCACCTGCGGCTGGCCCTGCCAAGGCGATATCAAATAATACCTTGCGGTTGGGCAACAGAGATTCAAAGCGGGTAATTGCACCAAAAGAACCAATTTGCACAGCCGGCAGAAAGAAAGGCCAGCTAAGGCGGATTTGGTGACGCCGAGCAAGTAACCAATGACCGATTTCGTGAGCTACTAAAATTGTAAATATCCCAGCCCCTATGGGCAAAGCTTCTTGAAACCGCCCTGGATTGCCAAAGAAATCAAAATTCAGCAGTAATCCCGCAGCTTCTAAACTTGTGGCAATGGTCGCTATTAACAGAATACCTGCAAAAGCTTTTTGCGATAACAACATCGGCCGGGGATCATTACGGCTGGGTAGGACGATTACCACTGGTTTACCGTCTGTATTTTCCACTAAAAACAGGCGATATTGATCACCAAGGCGTTGCTGTAAACTTGCAGTTAGACGATTATGAGTCTCTTCTGGTTCTCCCCGCAAATTACCTTTGAAAATGGCTCCATCTTGGTAAGCGATCGTTTCTGTAGCAAAAAATGTATCGATACCGAAAATTCCTTTAACTGCATTCAAGTCTTCTTCTGGTATCGGTGGGATCTCCGGTTTCAGTTCTGCTACTTTTGGTTGTGGGGAATTTGCTTCAAGTGAGGAAGCAGCAGCAAGTCTTTCTGTAGCACGTTGCTTGAGGATGGCATCTTGCCCAGCTGCGCGTAACTGTCTGCCCAAGTAGACGTACAATCCGGCGGAAGTCACCACTAAGAACAATATACCCGCTATATTGATGTAAATCCCTGCGGCAAACAATCCAAAAAACAGCAGCCAGGGAGTCATCAACACCACCGACTGTAACCAGGCTAAGATTCCCAGTTTACCAAAAGGTCTGGCGCGATAAAAGCCCCAGCCCAAAATGCCTAAAGCTACCAGTAGGATTGCCGCCAGGATAGAAGTTTCTGATAAAGTAAACATCTCCAAACCTTTGCTATTGAGACTAAGCCAGAACAAGTCCGGTATTGCAGATACACTTATTAATGTATAACGCCGCCTGTAATCTGCCCAAATTATCCCGCTTTGCGTGGGCGTAGCCAAACCCACGCTAGGGGTAAAAAAGTTCGTAGTAAGGACTTTAGTCCTGGATTTTTAAGCACTGAAGTGCTTACTACAAACCTATCAAAATTTTTGGGACAGACCACTAGGTTTTAACGAATCGCACTCCCCACCTTCAATGTACTCATAAGGTGGGGATAGGGAGCGGGGGCTGAGGATTGCATCTGGAATTGATTTAAAAAGTAATTCTTTTGTAGGATGTGTTAGGGCTTTAGCCTAATTCACCTGAGCAAGCTGAAAAGAGAGCGATCGCATCTATATGATCGCTCTCTAACCCAATAATTAATTTGCTCAAACTCTATATGAGCGAAGTATTCTTCTAAGTCCAATAAAGAATTTCAGCTTTTGGAAAGCGCCTACTAATCTCACTCTCAAAAAAGCTACGCAACGCCTTCATTGTGTCCTTCTCATAAACGTACTTCGTCCCACCAAACTTATTACGCTTGACGCTGCGTTTTGCCTCATCCATCTCTAATTTGGATTGCGGATACCAAGTTTGTAACACTTCTTTTGACCCAGGTGTGAACCGATGCGAGATTAGCTCAAAAGTAAGGTTACAGTCAAAATCCAGTGCCTCGTTTATCTGGTCAAACAAACGACTATAATGCATCTGCCAATCATCTATCGGCATAATTGGCGCGATCACCAAGCCTATTGGATAACCGCCACCGCCACGCTTTTGTGGTAACGCCAACCGTCGCAATGCATTCAGTCTAGATGCTACGGATGCCGTGCCACCTTCAAACTTACCAGAAATCGGTGCGGCATTAACGCTCATCCGACAGCGAGTATTCCCATTGTGTGGTAGGTCGAGTAATCCATCCACAGCATCAAATTTCGATACCCAACGTAGATGTGCATTGGTACGAGTGCCAAAGTAACGGATACATTCAGCAAGACTTCCAGTTAAATGCTCAATACCCAATGGGTCTGTGTAACAGCTAACTTCAAAACTTGTGTTTTTCCCCTGTTGCTCGTAGTTAGCTAAGTTCTCTAATATCTGCGGTAAGTTGGCAAAAGCGCGAATGACAGGTGGCCCCGACAAGCTACCAGCTAGATAGCAGTATTGACAGTGAGCCGGACAACCTTCGGCAAGGTGAAACTGCCAATCCGCAGAGGGTGGAATGGGACTTAGTTTAAAAGAACTGGGTGGTGCAGTAACCACCGCTAAGGTACGCTTGGCGATGTTGTAGGTATCCCGCTCAGATTCACCGCGCAGACCCTTTAGGCGGTTCTGTGATAATTCTTCTATTGGTAAGTTGAGTGACTGCACACGTTTAAGAATCTGCTGCCCCCAATCTTCATCTAGGGCAGCAGGTGTAAACAGTACCCGTTCAGGTATCCACAACCTTGGCGATCTTGTTTGTGTCTCTGATACTGAAACTTGGTCTGTAATAGTATTCAGCAATATCTTTCTCCGCTATTTAGTTTGCTGACTTCTGCAATTAATTTTCCAGGACTTGCTTAATTCGTCGTTCTAACAAATCAAGATCCAAACTGCCTTCATCACGGTTAATTCGGCGCACAGTTGAATTAACATTAGCTAAATTAACCAATAAATCTTGAAGAATTTCTTGCTGCTGACGGGCTTGGGTAACTTCGCGTGGTTCCTGTACTAAATCACGGATGATGGTATCTTCAGCGCGAGAGGCGATAATTGGATCGCTTTGCCCTTGAACATGAACAAAGGTTCGTCGCCCTGGGCCTCGCTCCTCTTCTATTGGTATAACTGCTGTCACTTGGTCAGAACGCACATATTTGCCAAATCCCAAATGGACTAGTTCTGATGAGAGGATTTTCATATAATTGAAGCGTTATCTTTATGTCTTACTTATATTGTAAAATCTAGAAAAGTGACTTGAAGCCATAGAGCATACGGGTTCTACCCAATTCAAGGTAGTAGTTTCCTTGTACGGTTACGGCAATGCCATGTCTCTACTTAATACCTAATCAATTGATGACAAAATCAAATAAATTATGGGCCATTTCCAATTTAGAACAAGGTGCGATCGCTACTTGCCGCCCTTGATTATCTAAAAATATGGCTTGATTATTATCGCTCCCAAAACCACTATCAGGTTGATCGATGGGATTGGCAACAATAGCATCAAGTTTTTTACTCTGTAATTTTTCTAATGCAGGCTTGACAATATCCCCACTTTGTGCTGCAAAACCAATCAATATCTGATGCGGCTGTTTATGTTGTGCTAATTGGGCGACTATATCCGGTACTGGTTCCAAGGGTAAGGCTTGGGGGAGCGATCGCTTGGGTAATTTCTCTGTACTATAATCTTTTGGCTTCACATCTGCCACGGCTGCTGACATGACAATTACATCAGCGTTGGGTAAATATTCCAGCATGGCGTGCTGCATTTGTTCAGCACTAATAACGGGAATAGCTTGCACTCCTAATGGTACATCCCAATTAGCTGGGCCATGTACTAGGGTGACACTTGCGCCTCGGTGAAGTGCCGCTTGTGCTAAAGCTAATCCCATTTTACCTGTGGAAGGATTACCAATAAACCTTACTGGGTCAAGATACTCTCGCGTTCCCCCGGCGCTAATTAACACTCGTTTACCTACCAAATCTCGTTTACCTTGAGTGTGTAACAGCGATTGGATGTGAGCCAAAATTTCTGGAGGTTCTGCTAATCTACCAGCACCGACGCGATCGCACGCTAATAATCCCGATGCTGTATTCATCCCATGATATCGGCTATCTATCAATAGCTGTTGCCAATTTCGCTGCACTGATAGCTGTTCCCACATATCTGTATTCATTGCAGGTGCTAAAAGCACGGGACAAGTAGAAGCCAGCACGGTATTTGTGAGTAAATTATCCGCCATACCGTAGGCTAACTTTGCTAATGTATTAGCTGTTAAGGGGGCAATTACCATGACATCTGCCCATTCACCCAACTCAATATGCAAAGGACGAGAGTGAGTTGGTTGCCAAAAATCATCATCTATGTAGGCGGGATGACGAGATAGGGTGGCTATTGTTAAAGGCGTGATAAATTCTTGCGCCGAATGGGTGAGGATAACTCGAACCTCCACCCCAGTTTTAAACAGCATCGAAACTAATGCACAGATTTTGTAGGCGGCGATACCGCCACCTACAGCAATTAGAACCTTGTTCAACTTTAGATTAGGCATGGTAAAAAGTTAGGAGTAAGTAGTTACAAAAATTAGTACTAAATAGTTAGCACTCCTAACTCCTAACTCTCAACTACGCTTCATCGTAAGGTTCCAAGTCTAAGAGGTAGATATAGGGTTCAACTAACTCTGGACGCTGAAATGCGATCGCTCGCAATAAATGCCAATCATTTAAACCCTCAAAAGCATTACTATAATTATCTAGCTCCAGACGTGTAGCCAGTTCTTCTACTTCTGCCACAGTCATGGCAGCAATTTCTTTCCTGGAAATGCTTAGAGTTGTCATAATGCTTGCCCCTCCCTTATGCAGCACTCGCCTTCAGCATGGGTTAAGTTGCGCTCTTTCGCAGCCACCCAATATATATTACTCATTAGAAGTCATTATTTTCGTGAAAATTGTCAGAATTTGTACCAGAATTTATAAAAAATTCGTAATCCTGACTAAGCAATTGTATTTACAACGAAATTTCGTAGCACCTCTAACGTTTGTGAATTTATTTCATGCCCCATATCAAATTCGTGGTATTCTACCGCCACCTTTAGAGACTTGAGGGTTTCTCGTGCCTTTACAGCAGCTTGTAGGGGCACAACTTCATCATATCTCCCGTGGCTGATTAAAGTCGGCGGAATCCCTTTTTGATCTGCGGTTACTGCATCAGGATGTAAATACCCACTCATGACAGCTAAACCTGCTAGGGGCAATTTTGAGCCGACATCTAAAGTCATTGCCCCGCCTTGAGAAAATCCACTTAAAATGGTACGTGATAAAGGTACGCCAGTGGTACTTTCTAAAGATTGCAAAAAATCTATTAGCAGTTGCCGACTTTCTGCTAATCCTTGATACATATTCTCCACCCGCAGGTCATACCATGCCTTCCCTACTGGAGAATAGGGATAAGGATAAGGTGCGTTGGGTAATACAAATTGGTAATTGGGTAAGTTGAGCAAGGGTAACAAAGATGCTACATCCTCAGCATTAGCACCCCAACCATGCAAAGTGACAATTAAGCCTGCGGGGGGTTGAGAATCTCTCTTAACGGTGATAGCTTGTAAAGACAGAGGTTTACTCCTAAAATTCTCTTTTTGTACATAGATCCTATCTCTTCAAGTGGACTTAGTATTTAGCGGCATTTGTTGCTTGCCTAAAGAATGCCTACATCGTCGGTTTTGGGGAAAGGAGTAACAATATTGTTTACAAACTCCTCTGGGAAAGAACTCCACGCGCGATCGCTGGCTATAATTGCATTGATAAATCGGATGCGAGTTGCTATTTGAGACACCTCGCAATCCGATCATTTCCTCTTTTCTCTGCTTAGAGTGATAGAGCGCTAATCACAATTAAACAATCACAAAATTGTCTTTCGTTAGTGCCAACCCACTCGAAAGTTGTCCAAATTGTACCTGAGTAAAGGCACTTGCACTGCCATCTTGGTCAAAGAACAATGCACCAGTAACATCATTGTAAATAAATCGCTGTGTGCTAGTGGTTGCAGATGCTCCGACGCTAAACTGACTTGTCTGAAGTGAACCTAGTGATAAGCCGCCACCAAAACCAGCAGCAGATACTTGAATGAGTTCATTAGTCGCGTTGAAGTCATAAATTTGATCAACGCCCTCATTAAAACTATTAAAAGCAAAGGTATCAGTACCAGATCCTCCAATTAGGCTATCATTACCGTTGCCACCTATGAGGGTATCATTGCCACCATAACCCCCGGAAAGGGTATCATTTCCATTGCCCCCCACAATGAAGTCATCGTACTGCGTACCTATAATATCTAATCGTTCGATATTCTTGTAGCTAACCTGATGAATGCCAGCCGTAATTGAGCCAGTGTTAGTAGTAGCATTGAATGTCGAAGTGATTCCCTTGCCCTCGGAATCACCGCTATCATGGACGATCAATAAATCGTCACCTGCGCCTCCATCTATTGTGTCATTGCCAATAATAACCTCAATGATAGAAGTTTCACGGTATCCGACATCGTAAGAATAGTTTCCTGTTATCGTATCGTTGCCATTGCTCCCCACAATATTGTCATTGTAGTTTGTACCTGCGATCTGTAATCGTTCGATATTCTTATAGCTAACCTGATTTCTGCCTGCCGTAATTAAGCCAGTATTAGTGCTAGCATCAAAAGTTGAAATGATTCCCTCGCCATAATTGGGGGTATAAGACAATAAATCATCACCTGTGCCCCCATCTATCGTATCATTTCCACTGCTGCCCGCATTGAGCGTATCATTGCCATTACTCCCCACAATCAAGTCATCGTACTGTGTACCTGTGATATCTAATCGCTCGATATTTTTGTAGCTAACCCCACTCGCGCCCGCCGTAATTGAGCCAGTATTAGTAGTAGCATTGAATGTCGAAGTAATTCCCTCGCTAGCATAGCTAAAAAACCTCAACAAATCGTCACCTGTTCCCCCATCTACCGTATCATTTCCACTCTTGCCCGGATCGAGCGTATCATTCCCGTCGCTCCCCACAATTAAGTCATCGGCGAATCCACCTGTGATATTTAATTGTTCAATATTTTTATAACTAACCCGATTCGTGCCCGCCGTAATTAAGCCAGTATTAGTGGTAGCATCGAAACTTGAAGTGATTGCCTCGCTACTATTGGCGGTATAAGACAACAAATCGTCACCTTTGCCCCCATCTATCGTATCATTGCCACTATAGCCCGGGTCGAGCGTATCGTTACCGTTGCTTCCCACAATCAAGTCATCGTACTGTGTACCTACGATATTTAATCGGTCTATATTTTTGTAGCTAACCAGTGTCGTGCCTAGCGTAATTGAGCCAATATTAGTAGTAGGATTAAAAGTTGAAGTGATTCCCTCCCTAGCATAATAGTAGGAAATGTCATTGGTGTTATAGGACAACAAATCGTCACCTTCACCTCCATCGATCGTATCATTGCTGCTATTGCCACTGTAATCGTAGAAGAAAGTATCGTTGCCGTCATCACCATTGAGCAGGTTATTGCCTTTTGAAAAGTTAACAATCAAGTAATCGTCACCAGCGCCACCGTTGAGGGTGTTATTACCAGATGAGTAATTGTTGTTCCCACTGCGGCTTTCGTAGCCTGAAGCAGAGAGAGTATCGTTGCCATCATCCCCAGAGAGCAGCTGATTGCCTCCGACAAAAAAATCAAGATTTGAAGAACCAACATCCAGGCGATCGTTACCACTACCACCAAGAAGGGTATCATTGTCCGTACCACCAAGAAGGTTGTCATTGCCCGCATCACCCGACAACAGGTCATCCCCTTCACCACCGTTGAGGGCATCATTCCCTTCACCACCGTTGAGGGAGTCATCCCCTTCACCACCGTTGAGGGCATCATTCCCTTCACCACCAATGAGAGTATCATTGCCCGTACCACCGCGCAGCAGGTCGTTACCACTCAAGGCATCAATTTTGTCATTACCCGCCTGACCATTCACCACATCATTTGAGTTGTCGAAACCTGTAATGTTGTTGTCAAGGTCATTAAGGAATGTCACTGTGTTCTTATTGAACAGGTTAGTTTGAGTAGAGTTGGCATTAAACACATCAAAACTGTCGGTGATGCTGGTTTGTCCATTAAACAGGATATTGCCAATAGCAGGATGTGAAGAAATTGCTGGCAGATTATCCAGGTTTTCTAATTGGAAGTTTTGAAGGATGACTTTTGAAAAAGCCTGCCCTTCAAAGGTGATTTCCAGATTGCTGCCGTTTTGAGTAAGCAGCAGATATTGAGGAGTAAAATAATAGCCTTGGAATTGGATGGTATCCACTTCGGCAATGACTTCTGCTGAGGGAGTTATACCCTTACCTACGCCACCGAAATCAGTAATAGTATCGGTGTTGCTATTAGAGTAATAGTTTAAGTTGTAGACAAATTTATCGTTGCCACCGCCACCAGTTAGACTATCGTTGTCCTGATCAACAAATGAGTCGTTACCATTACCATTACCATCAATCGTATCTGCGCTGTTAGTGCCCACTAGGGTATCATTCCCTGCGATTCCAATGATATTTGCCATAATTTTTTCCTACCTGAATCGATTTTTCGAGTAAATTAAGTGCAGTTAACGCTGTTTGAACGCCCAAAAATTCGCCAAATATTGACGTTTCGACATTCTTTCATGTCATCCTTGAGGGTTACGAATTTTTCTTTGAAGATTGCCCCTTTAACTTGTTTTTAGGTAGCACTTATCAAACTATCTGGTATTATCTAAGTCTTAAACATTAGACACTATATAAATTAATGAGCGTGTGGATTCACAAAAACAATTAGCTTTAGGAGTATTTTAATCATCCTTCATCAGTAGCGTGGGCTAGTAAAAACCGTAGCCACTGTTGAAATAGAGTAAAAAATCAAGCTTGAATGTCTAAAAACCACAGTCCATAATTTAGTTGGTTTGTCAATGCATAAGTCTTATTAGTAGCCCTTTCAAGGTGAATAACAATTTTAGACTAGAAATTCCTCTTTAAGCTCTTTATTCTGTGTTCTCTGCGCCTCTGTGGTTAGAAAAATTACTTTTAAACCGCAGAGCCACAAAGAAGCCAGTGCGCCCTTGTGGTACTTCTACGGGGAAGCATTTTTGTGAGATTGCCAAGGCTTCGTTCGCGCAAGCGTGTAGCTGGAAATACATCCCGCACCATTGGGTAAAAGATGCTTAATTTTAGTTTAGGCGATCGCAAATATTAAAGACTAAGCCTACTTAGTCCTTATTTTCAGCATTTTCGACAGTGCTGATGGGGGATGTAAGCATATAAATTACACGAGTCAATATTATTCCTCATGGTCT
The DNA here is from genome assembly GCF_003113895.1 of Nostoc commune NIES-4072. Classification (NCBI taxonomy): domain Bacteria; kingdom Bacillati; phylum Cyanobacteriota; class Cyanophyceae; order Nostocales; family Nostocaceae; genus Nostoc; species Nostoc commune. The sequence goes on from NZ_BDUD01000001.1 coordinate 2,178,723, forward strand.
TGAAGTGAACCAAGGCTTATGCAAAACTTGAGATCCTTCGCTTCTAGCCTACTTTTAAGGAATTGATCAATGGCGCGTCTAGCCCTGCTGAGTGTATCTAACAAAACTGGTTTAATTGACCTCGCCCGTAGCTTGGTTGAAGAATTCGACTTTGATTTAATCAGCAGTGGGGGAACAGCCCAAGCACTCAAAGATGCGGGACTCCCTGTTACCAAAGTTGCAGATTATACAGGTTCACCAGAGATTTTAGGTGGTCGAGTCAAAACGCTACATCCCCGAATTCATGGCGGGATTTTGGCGCGGCGAGATGTTCCCCAAGATATTACAGATTTAGAAAATAACCAAATTCGCCCGATTGATTTAGTGGTAGTGAATCTATATCCTTTTGAGGAAACGATCGCTAAACCAGGGGTAACATTATTAGAAGCTGTTGAACAAATAGATATCGGTGGCCCGGCTATGTTAAGGGCATCATCGAAAAACTTCGCTCATTTGGCTGTATTATGCGATCCAGCACAGTATGACGAGTATTTACAGGAATTGCGCCAAAATAACGGCGAAGCATCTCTAGAGTTTCGGCAAAAGGCGGCATTAAAAGGATTTTCGCACACTGCTAGTTACGATCAAGCGATCGCATCTTACCTCTCAGAAGCACAGCAATATACCCTTAGCGGCACACAATTACAATCTCTGCGTTACGGTGAGAATCCCCATCAACCCGCCACCTGGTATCAAACTGGTACTACTCCAACAGGATGGACAGCTGCGACAAAACTGCAAGGCAAAGAACTTAGTTACAATAACTTAGTTGATTTAGAAGCTGCACGCCGAATCATTGCTGAATTCACTGATACTCCAGCCGCAACGATTATTAAACATACAAATCCCTGTGGTACAGCATTGGGAAGCAGCATTTCAGAAGCGTATCAAAAAGCTTTCAATGCTGATTCTACTTCTGCCTTTGGTGGAATTGTCGCACTCAACCGTCCGATTGATGCGGCTACAGCTAGCGAGTTAACTAAAACATTTTTAGAATGTGTGGTTGCACCAAGTTGTGATGCAGAAGCTCAAAAAATCCTGGCTAAGAAATCCAACGTGCGGGTTTTGACTCTAGATGATTTGAGCAGTGGCCCTAAGGATACAGTGAAAGCGATCGCAGGTGGTTTTCTTGTCCAAGCTAGCGATGATATAATTGCTGACACCAATCAATGGCAAATAGTTACCGAACGTCAACCTACCGACAGCGAATTAGCCGAATTACTGTTTGCGTGGAAAGTTTGCAAGCATGTGAAATCTAATGCCATTGTTGTGACAAGCGATCGCACTACACTAGGAGTAGGTGCTGGTCAAATGAATCGCGTCGGCTCAGTGAAAATTGCCCTAGAACAAGCTGGAGAAAAATCCATTGGTGCAATTCTTGCCAGCGATGGATTCTTCCCCTTCGATGATTCTGTGAAAACAGCCGCAGCAGCAGGAATTACAGCCATTGTCCAACCAGGGGGAAGTGTACGCGATAAAGATTCTATCAAAGCTGCTAACGAACTGGGTTTGGTGATGGTATTAACTGGTGTACGTCACTTTTTACACTAAATCAGTCTCCGCAATATGTCCACTTTATAAAGTGTCACATAATATGCTTGCTTTCTGATTGAATTAATGATATGTTTTAGTCGTGTGTGAGGAGCAAGTTAAAAGTAAAAAGCGCCTGGGGTGGAAACACGGCAACACTCCCAAGCGCTTTTTAATTTGTCAAAAAATTTCACTCAATATACTTGCCATTTGATAGAAGTAGTGATAATGTTTATTTGTGTGTGAGGAGCAAGTTGAGAATAAAAAATGCCTGGGGTGGAAACACGGAAACACTCCCAGGCATTTTTTAATTTATATATAAAAATAGAAAAATTGGATTGTAGGTGCAGTTTTGAAAGTGTCACTCAATATACTCGCCTTTTGATTGAAGCAGTGATACTATCTAATTGTGTGAGGAGCAAGTTAAAAATAAAAAGCGTTTGGGGTGGAAACACGGCAACACTCCCAGACGCTTTTTAATTGGTATGCAGAAAAAAACCTTTGCAGATTCGCCAGAATTATTGAGATAATTACCTACAGTCTAAAATCCAGTAAATCTTACCCACAATCATAAATCTAGGTGCAAATCAATCGGCTGACTCAACAAATCTCAAGATTTAGGGCTGATGCGCTAAAATTGCTTCCCACTCAGATTGCGAGAGTGGTTTCAACTCTATTTGCATATCAAAACAATTACTAGCTGCGGCAACTAAAGCTGCAATAATCTTTTCTACATTCAGATTTTGGGGCAGTTGTAAAGTCGTAAAAGATTCTACACCAAATACTTTATGGAACAGTTCAGCATCGGGTTGCAAACGGATGGAACCATGTTGCAGAATTACCGCACCACGCCGCAGTTGAGCGCTACCAATGAGTTTGGTACTATCTGGCAAAACTAAATCTGCACTGGTAGCAGTACCAAAACAGTTAGGGTTGTGGATGTAACCTCGCCCTTCTGTACCGTAATGTAATTCTACGCCGAGCGATCGCCACCCTTGAATCAAAAACTCACAAATTTTTTCGTACACCTGGAGGCGACTACCCGTAAGTCCAGATGTGACCACAGCGTAAGTTAAATCACCTTGGTGTAACACTGCTCGTCCACCGGTGGGACGCCGCACTAAATCCAGTTTTTGCCCTTGCCAAGTTAAATGTTGCCAATATTCAGGATATTGGCGTTGATGATAGCCGAGAGAAATGGCAGGTGGCGACCAGGTATAAAAGCGCAGAGTTGACGGGTGCTTTCCCGAATAGTGCTGTTCTAGCAACCATCGGTCAATCGCCATCTGCACATTGCCGTCTGCCTCTAGCAAAGGAATTAGTCGCCAAACCTGATTAGTATGCATCCGATGCTGTAGTTGTCCAATCTAAAATCCAAGTTGCGCTGAAAGCATACCAAAGGTGCGACCTAAAATCCAAAATTCCTTAAGTTGCACCAAATTCAGTTTGTAAAGCTTCATCGTTATTATCAGCGATCGTTGCCACAATGGTAATGAGTCGAGACACTTCGCCAGGAGATAACTCAGCTAAGGTACGTGTCGATATCACAACCACCTGGTTTTCAATAATACCGAAACGCGCTTCAAAAGTACTAGAGCAGTTTAACTCCAAAAGATACCGCATTAACTTAGGTTCATCTTTGGCAGGTAAATTTAGCACCGTAGACCAAACTGTGATGGTGTCTTCATCGGTTGTCCCGTTGAGTTGGACAAATACTTCCACACTTCCATACTTAAACTTCCAGAGATAACCACCCTCTGGAGTGCGCTTAACCATCGCACTGTCATCTTGTTCCAAAGAATCGATGACATTCTCAATTACCTCCAGATGGTTAATGCTTGCCGTCTCGGCGATTAGCTCATTAATGGATTCATTACTAGGTATGGTTTCTTGGTAGCTTGTCATAGAGATTTTTTCCTCAACATACTTGCTGTCTTATCTACACATACTTTATAACTTGTGGAGGCGGTTAGTTTTAGCCTCCTTTTGGTCTACTTTCCAAAAGCCTAAAGTGTAGAGGTGCGATGTCTACGACGGGCTACGCCTACGCGATCGTGAAGTTGCGATCCAAAAGCCTATTTCCAGTGTATTTTAGGTAACTGTGACACAGCATTTTTATTTGTAGAGACAATTTCTGAATCATCTATAGCAATCGTATTTGATTTTTGAAATTATCTACGTGGGTGGGGAGTTTTATCTGCTTTACAATAAACAAACTTTAGCACAGAATAAATCATCAATAATGTCAGACATAACTAATGTTTTAGCAATCGTAGCAGGTGCGGTTCCTGGGGCGTTATCTCGGTTTCATATTACAGAATGGACAAAAGCTAAATTGGGGACAAAATTTCCCTACGCAACATTTGCTATTAATTTGACTGGATGTTTAGCAATGGGTTTCTTTTTCACAATTTCCCAAGGAATTACAGGCTATCCCAAGGAATTGGATTTACTCATTAGAACTGGATTTTTAGGTTCTTACACCACATTTTCAACTTATGGCTTTGATACTTTAACCCTATGGCGTAGCAAACGAATCGTTGCCACAGCTTTTTATTGGGCTGGGAGTGCAATTTTAGGTTTGGGAGCAGTGATTGTTGGAATAGCGATCGCCAAGCTTTTCGTAAAGTAATAAAGATGGTTGAAATGTAGCTTCCGAAAAACGATACACAATCAATTTTAGGTAAAAAGCAATGGGTTTTTTAAAAGGACGTTATTCCCTAGCTATAGCGATCGGGGCGATTTTTGGAGCGTTGGGTCGTTTCTATATAACTGAACTGACAAAAGCTATTTTTGGAACAAATTTTGGCTTTTACGGCACATTCTTGATTAACGTGTCTGGCTGTTTATTGATTGCTTATATTTTGACTTTAGCAACCGAGAATATCCGCATCATCTCGCCGGAACTTCGCCTGATGACGACAACAGGCTTCTGCGGTGCATATACTACTTTTTCTACCTATGGTTTGGAATCAAAAGGTTTTTTAGATAAGGAAGATATAACAATGCTGTTAATTTACTGGGTTGGTAGTGCGATCGTCGGAATGATTTGCGTCCAAATTGGTGTTTTATTGGCAAGAAGAAGCATTTAAAGATTTTAAATTATAGCTAGCGCGATCGCACTCGGATTAAATGCGATCGCTTCTGAGGACTGGGGGTAAGTAATTTTTTCATCTGGGAACTGGTACTTGATTAATTACCGACGCAATTACCGCATCCATTTGTAAAGCATCCAGCATCGCTTCTGGTTTCAAAATGAGGCGATGACGTAGCAGTGGCGATGCAACTGCTTTAACATCATCTGGCGTTACAAAATCTCTTCCAGTTAACCACGCTAAGGCTTGAGATGTCTGCAACCAAGCACCGGTGGCGCGAGGTGATGCACCCAAAGTTAAATCAGGATATTGACGCGATGTTCTCACCAACGCCAACAAATAATCAACAATCGCTTCTGATACTTTAACCTCTTTAACTGCTTGTCGTGCTTGCAAAATGTCGGCTACTGTTGCGATTGGTTTCAAACGGCTAATATCCAAACGCCGTGCTGCAAAACCCGCCTGACGATTCAGTAACATTTGCTTTTCGGCAGCTTGATCGGGGTAATCTACCATCAGCTTAAATAAAAATCTGTCCAACTGCGCCTCTGGTAAAGGATAAGTCCCCTCAAATTCTAGGGGATTTTGGGTTGCAATCACCCAAAATAAATCTGGTAAGGGCAGACTTTCACCATCCAATGTTACCTGCATCTCTTCCATCGCTTCCAGTAGCGCCGCTTGTGTCTTGGGAGGAGTACGGTTGATTTCGTCTGCTAGCAGCACTTCGGTAAATATTGGCCCTTTTTTTAAAGTGAAATTGCGGCTATTCAAGTCAAAAATATTTGTACCAGTAATATCTGAAGGTAAAACATCTGGTGTTAGTTGAATCCGACGAAAATCCCCTTGAATTAACTGCGCCAACACTTTTACTAGCAAAGTTTTACCAGTCCCCGGTACTCCTTCTAAAATTACATGTCCACCCGCTAGCAGTGCTACTAATAGTTGTTGTATTAGGCTTGATTGTCCGACAATTACTTGATTAAGACCTTGACCGAGGCGAATTAAGATAGGATGGGTTTCGCTCATATTTTTTATTGATAAATAACTAACGCAGAAATATTATGCATAATTAAAAAAATTAATTATAAATTATGAATTCCCCTAATGTTTCGCCATTTCCCCAACCAGCTTAACAGTTCTCGTTCACTGATGGGTTGTTTGCGAGATTGTAGCTTTAAAACTGCATCTAGTTCTGCTGCACTTGCGCCTGTTTTTTCTATCCAGAAATTGATCAAGGCTTCACGTTCTAAAGGTATTTGCCCTAATCCCAAGGCTTTTTGGAGTTGTAGTTGTTCTTGTTTACCTACCATTTCTACAACAAAGTCGGTGGTATCAGCTTTCTGCAACGCTCCGGCTAAAGCTTGGATGTATGCCTCGCTGTTATCTACAACTGGTGTATCTAAAGCTACTGGCTTGCCAAAGCGGCGATTTTGCGCCCAAATTAATACTAATAGCAGGATACCTACTTGCACCAATATTGGAAATACAGGAGTTTTAGCAAAAAAACTAGATAAATCTGCTTCGCTTTCTTTCTTTCTGACATCGGCATCTTTATAGCCGTGGATGTATTCATCAACAAATACTGTGTTCCCTTTTTGATTAACCAAATTGGCTAAATACTTGAAATTACTTAAATAATCTTGGTAGGCATTGGCGGCTAAATAAGGAGTGGTAGAAAAAATCACCTTTCCTTTTTTGTAATTTTGTTCCCAGACAATAGCACCAAAGCGATCGCCTAAATCAACTTGCTGGGAGTTAGCTTTTTTATATCGTCTACGTGTATCAATTTTAATATTGCCTTGGGGTGATTTTTGCATAGTGCTAAACTGCGCTTCTGTAACCCGCGCCGCCGCGCCCAAAATTACCAAAGTATTCCCTTTTTCTACCCATTCGCGCTTTTGACTATCCAGTGTCGTCTGCCTTGGATCGCTGCTTACCAGTAGGAAGGTAACAGGGTTGTTTTCTGGCAGAATGTCACTAAAAGGCTTTTGCCAGCGTTTGATAGAAATTCCCTGCTGTTGCATAAAAGCATACCAAGCACCATAGCCATCGGAGGCGCGGTTATAAGTAGAGCCAGTGTTAATTTTAGTATTATTTGGAGCCGCAAAAAGACTAAGCAAAACGATCGCAGCGAGTGCGATCGCTCCCATCCAAGCCAGGCGATTTGAACGTTTCATACCAAAACCTGAGTGCTACTTCTGAGTGAGTAAATTGTAAGCGAGTTTTTACAGCTATTTTTAAGTAAATTAACTACATCTTTTTTGTATCACACAGAAGCGCATCCGAAAGAATAACTTCGCAAAATTACGGTTTCAAAGTGGAATGAATCTGGTTTAATGAATATAGTCAATAGTCAGTTGTTATTTAGATAAATTCATGACTCAACAAAACAATACTAACTTTGGCATCGCATTTGGTCTTGGAGTTGCTGTCGCTTCTACCCTCTTGTCTAGTCCATCGCAAGCAGCTTCGTTCGTGGGAACACCTAGTCCATCCCTAAGTCCAATTTTTGGTACTTTGATCAATTTTGATGATCAGCCCTCAGGTACTCTAATTGGTGTCGGTGATTATGTCGCTCAAGGTGTGACTTCCGTTACAGAGCTAGAAGGACTAGGAACTTTTGCCAGATACCAAGGTTCCCAAAGCCAACCTAACTATATTACAACTGGCGCTAGCGGCGAACGCGGTACTGATGCTAACTCAGGATATGATGGTATAATTAAGTTCCAATTTACCAATTTAGCCAATCAGGTAGGAATTGGAATTGCCGATTCAGTAGGGGGCCCTGAAATCCTCAGTATTTATGACAGTAATGATAATTTGCTCGAATCATTTACTGCCCCCCAAGGAGCAAACACTTACGCAGGCTTTTCCAGAGCTAGCAATGATATCAAGTACTTTGAAATTAAAGGGGATTACTTTGCTATAGATGATTTACAGTTTCAATCTGTCCCTGAACCCTCCACCATCCTGGGTACTATAATCCCTCTTTTGTTACTACGGAGAAAGTACAATCAGGAAGAAAACCAGAAACAGTAAGTTATAGGGATGCTTAGGCCGCGTCCACAGGCAGTAACCCGGATTTCTCACAAAGGTTTAAACGATTAGCCCAAAACGCTTATGCCACTTAGACTTGAGATAAAATACCCCGTTCACATACTGCTGTGATTCGTGCAGTGTCTAAAACGCTCAAAATCTAAGCCTGATAAAGGTTTGGTAATAGTGATGCCTACGGCGGCAAGCTACGCAAAACTTGTGAGAAATCCAGGAGTAAGCACAGTTACCTTCATAGATAACTCTACGGTAGCGAGATTTTATTCATTACAACCTCGTCAACATCAGTACTCATAGATACTTCTCTCCAAGCATCTAATTCTGCTTTCATAAACTGCAATACACTTTCAATAGTTTCTACCGTATCTGCTCCCAGTGCCAATCTGATAGGTGGGTTATCGCTATCAACCACTTTAATCATTGCCAAAGCTGCTTTTTTTGGATCACCAAGTGCGTTTAAATCGTGATCCCACATATTCTGACGTATATTTCCAATTGATATTTCATAATCTTCAATTTGAGTATCAATTACAGCAACAGAACGTTTAATAAAATCTGTACGGAAAGCACCAGGTTCAACAATTGTAACCTTAATGCCGAATGGAGCAACTTCACTTAGCAATGCTCCAGAAATTCCTTCTAGCGCAAGTTTACTACTGTTATAGAATCCCCAGGCAGTAGCAGTGGAAAAGCAACCTACTGATGAAACATTAAGAATGTGTCCGCTACGTTGTTGTCGCATATAAGGTAACACTACCCGTAGCGTTTCTAAAACACCAAAAAAGTTGGTTTCAAATAGACGACGAACTTCTTCATTGCTGACTTCCTCAATTGTCCCAATAGTGGAAACCCCGGCATTGTTAACAAGTACATCAATACGTCCAAAGTAAGCAATTGCTTGCTTTACTGCTTCCCTTACCTCTTCAGGTTTCCTAACATCAAGTTGCGCCACGATGGCACGACCTGGAAACTTTGAAGCTAAATCTTCAACTTTCTCAGCTTTTCGTGCTGTTAAAACTACCGCTTCACCTTTTTCTAGTACTGCTTCTGCTAAAGCTCGACCAAGACCGCTTGAGCTACCAGTAATAAACCACACCCGTTCTTGAGAAATAGAAGATGTCACCATGAAAACTCTCCATTGAGTAATAAAAAGTTGTGAAATAGATGGATTACTGTTACTCAATAATGATAGTTAAATCAAATTCTGCACCGTAAAGTAAGACCTTAAGGCTTCATATTGAGTATTAATATAATCTCAATATAAATTAATAAAAATATCAGATAAGTTTAAGTTTAGATAAATTATTAAATTCTATAAATGTTAAAATAAAAACTAAAAACATAAATAAGGTATCTGCAAATAATGAGCCAAAATATATACCTCTTAAACCGATCAATTTTGATAATAAAAGCATCATTGGTACGTTTAGAACTATGCTTTTTAAAAATATAGCTAATAATACAATCTTACCTTTACCTATAGATAAAAATAGAGTATTGCCACAATATGCTAAAGGCCATAGCGGTGTTAACATATTAAGAACTCTAAAATTTAGTATATCATCTTTTGTAAAATTAATTCCTGGCAAAATTATGCCTAAAAATGTACTAGGAGATAATTGTAAAAGCAGCCAAATGGGTAGTAATACGATAACTCCAATTATTGCAAAAATTAAGTATGCTTTTTTGACCCTGCTATAATTTTTGGAACCATAGTTCATACCAATTACAGGTTGTAATGCTTGTGCAAAACCAACGACAGGAATAAAAACTAATGAAACAACTTTCATTGTTGCTCCAAAGAAAGCAATATCACTATTTTTTCCGTAATCGGAAATTAAATTAAACATCACAGCTTCTTGAACCAATATCATCGCTGGATAAAATAGTGCTGAGATTCCCACTGATAAGATTGGTGGTAGTAAATATATGGCGATCGCTAACTTTTTAAGATTAACTGGAATAGAACTTTTGCCACTAATAAAATAAGCTAAATTGATAATACTATAAACAACCATCGCCACAACTGTAGCAAGAGCAATGCCTTGGGTTCCCCAATGAAATACACTGGTAAATATATAATTTAATAAAATGTTAACAATAACGAAAACCCAGTTAAATATTGTGCTTAACCTAATTTCTCCTTCTGATTTTATGACTTCGATACAAGCTTCTGCTATTATCAAAAAAACTGAACCTAAAATATAAGTTTTAAAATATTTTGTGCCTTCAGAAGCGACTTCACCACTTCCTCCCATAAATAGAATTAATTCTTCACCAAATTTGTAACCAATAATTGTAATAAACAAGGAGATTGCAACACCCATCACTGTGAGGTTACCAAATATTTTAGACTGAGTTTTAATATCTCCTGAACCAATAGCTCGACTGAGAACTGAAGCAGAACCTACACCAACCAAAAGACCAAATCCATTGACTATACTTGTAAGTGGTAGTGCAAGTGAGATACCAGCTAAAGCAGTTTCACCAATGAATCTTCCGGCAAATAAAGCATCAATAAAAGTGTTTAAACTCAGCATCAGTATCCCCAGAGTGCTGGGAATAGACAACTTAAACATCAGTTTGATCAGATCGCCTTGAAGGATTTCATTTGTGATTTGAGATTGTTTTTGTAAAGTCATTTTTTGATTTTTGGGTCGTTACAGGTTACTTAACCTTAACTAAAGGTTTAACGCGATACTGCTTCTAACTCCATCTCCTTTGCTAACTCCTGGAATAAACCCAGCAACTCTCTAATAGTGGGATTTTTTCAAAGATTTATTGCGACCAAGGTTGTAAAATCCCCATTATTAATTAATAATCGCAAGTATCTGCTGTACTAATTGGATCTTTTCCATTAGCTTTAGAAACTAAGGAACAAAAACGATAATCTGCTGTGAGTAATTAATGAGTATATTAAGTTTGCATATTTACTATACTCTGCTACAGATATTATTTAACAACAAGGAAAGAAGTGTAAAATAGTAATTTTAATGTTTTTCATATATCCTTATAAAGATTGTCATAGAAATACTGGTGTGGTACTAATCTTTTGTACAATGCATACAGCTTTATCTGCCACGGTGATTGCACAACAAAATATTCTCTTTTGGGTTTCGGAGCTTGAAGAGCCTGCAATATTACTGCTGTAACTTTTTCAACTGGTAAACCTTCACTGCGATTTCCTTTTACGGAATTTTCCATACATTTTCTGAAATTTTTGCCATATATAGCTTTCATTTCGGTTGACATATTACCTAAAACTTTCTGGCAATCAGCTTCTACTTTGTCAGCCTGTTCTGGGGTAATTATTCCCCCTGGTAATATGGATAGTACTTCAATTCCACTAGAACGTAATTCAATTCGCAAAGTATCTGTAATTGCCTCAAGTGCAATTTTGGAAGTAGATAAAAGTCCTCTATATGGTATGGCGAATCTACCACAAATAGCACTAATATTAATTATTCTACCTTTCGCTTGTCGGAGCATTGGTAAAAAAGCTTGTGTGACTGCAATTTGACCGATAACATTTACTTCAAAATTCCATCTGATATCGTCTATTGGAATACATTCTAATGGCCCGTCTACCCCAGAATATGCATTATTAATTAATGCGAATAATCCTTCATTACCGAGCGCCAATGAGACAAATTCTGAAGCTGATTTGATTTCTTGGGCATTTGTGATGTCTATGATAATGGGTATTAAATTTCCAGATGCAGCCTGCTTTAAAGATTCACCAGCTTGTTCTGTGCGGACTCCAGCAAAAACTCGATATCCTTGCTTATCTAGTAAAAGCGCGGTTGCTCGGCCAAGGCCTGTGGATGCTCCAGTTATAACGACAGCACCTTTATTATTCTTTGTCATATTTACTTCCTCGATAATGAAATATATTTTTAGCTTGAAAAAAACGGGTTATAAATCCGATTGCTAAAACGAGCCAGAAACAAGTGGTTGTAGCTGTCCTTTATTTTGACGTAGACCATGCACAACCATTTTCACGCCGCTAGCTGGGTAACAAATCAAACCTCCAAATTTGGGGCGTTCTGGACGCTGACTGACTAGCTCTAATTCGTAACGTGAAAGAATAGTTGCTAATATCAGTTTCATTTCAAATAGGGCAAAAGTTCCGCCAATACACACACGAGAACCACCACCAAATGGTAGAAATTCGTAGGGAGAATATTGTTTTTCTAAAAAGCGCTCTGGCTGAAATTCTTTTGGTTGTGAATATAAATCTTCACGCTGATGTGTCGAATAAATATTAGCAAGTAGTATTGTTCCAGGGTTCAACTCGTAGCCCATTACTTTAACTGGAGACTCTACCAATCTAGGAAATGCAAATAACTGAGTTGGGTAAATTCGCAAAGCTTCATTACAAACAGCATTTAAGTACGGTAGTGCAAAAATGCTCATGGGGTCAGGGTTTTCGCCAAGACTGTCAAGTTCTGATAGTAGACGCGATCGCACAGCAGGTAAACGATGAATCCAATACAAAGACCAAGCGATCGCAGTTCCAGAAGCATCACCAGCTGCAAATATGGGGGATAATAACAGATCGCGTACTTCTTGATTGCTTAATGATTGACCTGTTTCATTTTCAGCAAAGATCAGATCGCTAATCATATCAGCGCGTGAAAAATCTGCTTGCTTACGACGTTCTTCAACCTCAGTCAATAGCAATTGAAAAAGCTCTTGTTGAAGGTAGAGGAGATATCCTTGTGGACTCCATCGACCTAAATTTCTTTCTCCAAAAATATTCCTCAGAATCTTATCTATTGGTGATTGTCCATATCTCATAATAGAAATAAACAAATGCTTAATTTTTTCAGAAAGCTTTCCTTCAGTTAAACCCATTACAACTTCTATACCCACTCGTAAGGTAATATCTTCAATTGTTTGGTATGCAACAAAAGGCTTTCCAAATGTCTGTTTACTGATAATCTTTTCTGTGAGTTCACAGATACGTCGCCCACAGGCTTGCATCCGCGCTCCATGAAAGCTTTGCATTAACAATTTGCGTCGATTTTTATGAATTAAACCATCAAGTTGGAGAACTCCTTGATTTCCTGTCATCAAGGCGAAACCCAAATTCAATTCGCCCCTAGCTGTAATTTCCTTAGTGTTTGTGAAAATCTCCTTTATTCCTAAAGGATTACTGACATAAATTGTTAGTGTAGAACCAAACATTAGAGTAACTATGTCACCATAATCTTTGAAAATAGCGTCCATATAACCAAAGGGATCGCTCTCGAATTGCAGACCGATTAACCAAGAAGGAGTTTTCGGCCCTGGGGGTAGTTTCATCAGCTTCTTTTACTCCCATTATTTAGAACGCATACAGCATTATCGATACAATCTTTGAGATGTTTAGCTAATTCTTGAATATGAGGTTCAACAAAAATCGAGAAATGATCGCCGGGAACTTCAATAACTTGAATAGGTTGACTAGAACATTTACCCCAACCTAGTAAGGGGTCATTAGTATACCATTCGGGATTATCAAAGTCATGAATTATTTCTTTGTTAGCTCGAAATAAAGTTATAGATTGAGGATACACTTCAGGCACATAATTCCGCATAGCTTGAACATGCGCTTTAAAAAGTTTGTAATAACGGAGAAAATCTTCAATTTCTGCATCACTAAAGATGAAATTGCCCTTTTGATTAATTAAATTAAGTTGCTCAGTTAATGGCAAATCTCGAAGTTCTTCAAAAGGTACTGAAAAATCTATATTATTATCAGTTTTTATTGATTCAGCTATGCGAAGTAAAAATTTTGCATCATCATCGTCTGTAGTTTCAATGCGTGTTTCTGATAATATGGCATCGATAACAACCAATAAACCTACTGTTTGTCCCTGTTTTTGTAATTGTTGCGCTATTTCAAAAGCTAGTACACCGCCGTAACAATGACCACCTAAAAGATAAGGGCCATTTGGCTGTATTTTACGGATTTCTAGTAGGTAACGAGTTGCTGTTTCTTCTACGGAAATAACTTCTGGTTTTTCTTTTTCTAGAGTATCTTCCAAAGCATAAAGTGGATAATCTTCACCAAGCCTCTTGGATAAATTAAAGTATGGGCTAATATTTCCACCAGCACCATGTACACAGAAGAAAGGTATTTTGTCACCAGAAGAGTTAATTGCTACTAGATGAGAATTAGAAGTTTGACGGAATGGCTGACTAACAATAGTCGCTAGTTTTTCAATTGTGGGATTTTCAAAAAGAGTAGACAGGGGAAGATTATGTCCAAATTTATCTTGAATCTGAGCCATCAAGCGGACAGCCAAAAATGAATGTCCACCCAAGTCAAAAAAGTTGTCTATTACCCCAATAGGTCTAGTATTTAGAAGGTTTTCCCAAAGTTTTACTAAAGCTAATTCCGTAAAGTTTCTAGGAATAACAAACGATTTATTACTATTATATTGTGTAATTTCGTTATTTTGTAGCGCAAGTTTGTCTACTTTACCATTAGGCGTAAGTGCAAGTTTATCCAGTACAACAAAAGTAGACGGTAGCATATAGTTAGGCAACTTTTGCTGCAATTCTGGCAACAATTGTGTAGCTATATCCTGTTTATCTGTCACCAGATATGCAATCAAACGCTGATTTTGTTGAGCATCACTACTGGCAATTACAACCGATTGTTGTACGTCTGGATGTTGTGCAATAACAGTCGCAACTTCACCTAATTCTACTCGAAAGCCTCTAATTTTTACTTGTTCATCATCTCGACCTAAATATTCAATATTACCATCTTTAATATATCGGACTAAATCGCCTGTTTTGTAAAGTTTATTTCCGGGAATAAAGGGATTACTAATAAATCTTCTTTCAGTTAGTTCTGAACGATGTAAATAACCTTTTGCCAATCCGTCACCACCAATATAAAGTTTACCAACAACTCCTATCGGTGTTGGTTGTAAATCACGATTTAGCACATAAACTTGGGTATTGTCAATCGGACGACCAATAGGTACATTGGTTGCTTGTTGCAATAAACTAGTGTCGTAGTAAGTGGCGTTGGCGGAAACTTCCGATGAGCCGTAAAGATTGATGAGTCTCGCAAATGGTATTAATTCTTGAAAAGTTTTAACTAACTTAACAGAAAGTACTTCTCCGCTACTTATCCAGAGTTTTAGCTGTGATAACTTCTTGGCTAGATGGCTATAATTATCAAGAAGTAAGCGTAGAAATGAAGGTACAAGTATGATCCGAGTAACTTTGTGATGCGCTAGAGTTTCTATAAATAATTGTGGGTCTAGTACAGTTGCATTGCTAATAATTACTGTAGGAATTCCTTGAAGCAAAGGAGCAAAAATTTCCCATACAGAATCTACAAAACTAATGGCTGTTTTTTGACAACAAACTTCTTTTTCGGTAAAAGGATAGGTTTTCCATAACCAGTGTAAGCCGTTGACTGTACCGCGATGAGTGCCAAGAACACCTTTAGGTATTCCAGTTGAACCAGAAGTGTAAATAATATAGGCGAGATTATCAGATGCAGAGATGTCAATAGGATTTTCCAAACTTTCTTGAGCAATTTTGTCTTTGTGGATATCTAAACAAACGATTTTACTCGAAGATAATGATACTATTTTTAATATCTCTTGGTTGCTAATTAACAGCGATGCTTGAGAATCAGAGAGCATAAAATTTAGACGCTCTACTGGATAACTTGGGTCAAGAGGAATATATGCACCGCCAGTTTTCAGAATAGCTATAATTCCTACTACCATATCTATGGAGCGTTCTAGACATAGAGCAACCAGAGTGTCTTTTTTTACACCCTGTTTTTGTAAATAATGTACAAGTTGATTAACTCTATGGTTAAGTTGACGATAAGTTAATTGCTCTGACTCGCTAATTAGTGCTAAAGAGTCAGGTGTGAGTTCAACTTGCTGCTCAAATAATTTATGCAGAGATGCATTTTGGGGATAATCTGTACGAGTTTGATTAAACTTAAATAATAGTTGCTCTTGCTCAGAAGGAGTTAGTAGAGACAATTCACTGAGATGTTGCTCTGGATTTGCAACGATATTTTCCAATAGGGTCTCAAAGTTGTTGATAAATTGGGTAATTGTTGTTGAATCAAAAATATCCGTATTGTACTCCAAACATCCTGTTAATCCCTCTTCAGATTCAGACATAGATAGGAAAATATCTAGTTGAGCTGTACCACTGTCAAAGTCTAAAGTACGCAAAGTTAATCCAGACACTTGTTCCACAGACGTTGGAGTATTTTGTAGGACAAACATAACCTCATAAAGTGGATTTCTACTTAAGTCGCGTTCGGGTTGTAGTTCTTCTACAAGCATCTCAAAAGGCAAATCCTGATGTGCATAAGCATCGAGAGTCACTTCACGCACTCGATGTAAAAATTCGCAAAAACTGGGATTACCACTAAGCTTATTACGTAACACTAAAGTATTAACAAATAAACCTAGCATCCCTTCTAATTCTGCGCGGTTGCGGTTGGCAATTGGAGAACCAATTAAGATATCTTCTTGGTCTGTGTAACGATATAATAATATGTTAAATGCTGCCAGCAAACTCATAAATAAAGTTGTGTCTGCTTGCTGGCTTAATTGTCTGAGTGCATTAGTTAAAACTGTGGAGAATGTAAAGTACTGTTTAGCACCAGTAAAAGTAGTAACGTTAGGTCGCGGACGGTCTGTGGGTAATTGGAGTACAGGTAACTCACCCTTGAGTTGTTGTTTCCAATAATTTAATTGGGTTGCGAGGAATTCACCTTGGATGCGATCGCGCTGCCAAATGGTAAAATCTGCATACTGAATGGGGAGTTCAGGTAAGGGAGAGGGCTGATTTGTAGAGAAAGCAGCGTACAGTGTTGACAACTCCCGCAGGAACACACCACAAGACCATCCATCGGTGATAATGTGGTGCATGGTAACAAGCAAAACGTGTTCCTCTTCACTTAAGCGTACTAAAGCGGCTCTGACTAAAAGACATGAAGCTAAATTAAAGGGTTTTGTTGCTTCTTCTATTGCAAGTTCTTTAACCTCTGATTCCCAATCTTTACCAGACAAATGCTCGAAATTAATAATGGGTAAATCCCAATTTAGTTGGCGCACAATATTCTGTACTGGCTCTCCATTTACAAGTGTAAAATTTGTGCGCCAAACTTCGTGACGGTTGAGGATTTCATTCAAACTTTGTTGAAGGACTATAATATTTAACTGTCCTTTGATATGAAAAGCAATAGGAATATTATAAAAATAACTCCCGTGATAAAGTTGGTCAATAAACCATAATCTTTGTTGGGAGAAAGATAAAGGAATATTCTTAGAAACTTGACGTTTTGGAATAGTATCGACTTGAAACCTTCCTCCCTTCCATTTTTCTAGAAGGGCTTTTTTAGCGGGTGATAAATTAGAGTATTTTTGATCCATGATTTGCACCTGTATCCATCCTAAAGCTTTCGTATTAGATTGGGTATGAACTATCTAACAGTCCAATTCATAACAATCTAATTTTATATATGTGTAACCCTATTATTTATTTGAAGGTATATATCTCATCTCTACATTTTAAATTGCACCTTATATTGCTTTCTTTCGACAAACAAAGCAAGCCATACTATTATCGTCAGATCCAAAATCTTTGAGCTTGTAATAACTAATCTCTTTAAAACCAGCTTTTTCTAGGCCCAATTGCACGTCTGATAAAAAGAAATCTTTTCTGAACCAAGTAGTATCTGAACGTTTCCACATATTTTCCATTAACTCAAATCCAGTAACCTTAATTTCCCAAATCCTTTCTTCTGGTTTATAGTGGAATATTTCAATCAATGCACATTCGTCATTAACATTAACATGGTCGAAAATTGGTGGACTAATTTCATGAAACCAATCTGTTATTGGTATAGTAAATACTAATAATCCATTATCTCGGAGTGCTGCATAGACGTTTCGGAAAACAGAAGTTAATTCTTCAGGGGTTAAAATAAATAGTAGAACAAGATGCGATAAAACGGCATCAAAAGTAGGTAGTAGTTCAAATTGACGTATATCATTAAGGATAAATTTACTCTTAGGTGCGTTGATTCTGGCATAACGCAACAGTTCTTTAGAAGCATCAAGTCCAGTCATTTGATACCCTTTAAGATGAAGCTGTTGTACCAATTTTCCTGAACCACAACCAAGGTCGAGAATATCTGCTTCCTTAGGAATATGTTGTAGCATTAAGTTTTCTAAAATAGGTATTACACCTGCTACTATTTCTTCATGTGTACTCTTTAATTCATTCTGCATCCGAGCAAAAGCTTCATAATCTGGAATAGGACTGAGTAGAGACATAAACTATTTTTCCTGTTTGCAAATAAAAGTTGAAAGTTAAATAATTATTGTGGAAGATTAGTTAAAAAAGATTCTACCTCTTTGTCAGATAACTCCTCAATTTTTTCCAACAGAAGTTGCTCAATAATTTCTGCTTGCTTAACTGGTATCATTGCTTCCAACAAAAGGTCACGTAGTGGTAAATCTACGGGAAACTTTGCTCGCAATCGAGAAACTAGTTGAGTTGCAATGATAGAGTCTCCTCCTAACTCATAAAAGTTGTCGTAAATACCAACTTCTGCAATTCCTAGTACCTCTTGCCATATTTGGGTAACTTGTTTTTCCAACTCGTTTATTGGAGCAATATATGAATTACTAAGATTAGGCCTGGAGTAGTGTGAGGATAAGTCTACTTGAGAGGAAAATTTTAAATCTGGTAGAGAGTTAAAATTAAATGTGCGCTCCCACCTAGCTTTTATATCTATCGTAGAAACAACAATCTGAGTTCCTTTATCTAGAGATAATATTCGTTGAAATACTTCGATAATTTCTGTTGGAGTAATGGCTAATTCTACCCCAAATGCCTGTTCAAATATTTTTTGGTCTTGATCTGTATTGAGTTGTATTTTGTCCCAGTTTATAGCGTACCACGGCAAAGAATGGTTTCGGTTGTGTCGGTTAGTAAAAGTATCTATGAGATGATTAGCTGCTGAATATAAACCTAAACCGAATCCTCCTAAAATGGAAGATAAAGAAGAGAAGACAATACAGAAATCTAATTTTATATTATTTAAAACTTGTTCTAATACACTAATTTGGCGATGTTGAGAGTCAAATAAATTTCCTAATTCTATCTTACCAATTTCTGAAATTGAACTAAATATATTTTCACGCTTTATTCCAGTCGAATAAATAACCCCATGAATTTGACCAATATTCTCAGGTTTAAGGCTCTGATACATTTGCTCATAGTTGGTTGTATCTGCACCCAAGACCAAAATTTCTGCACCCAATTCAGCCAATGTTTGCAGTTTTTCGATTTTGCGTCTCACTTCATCTTCTGGGGTGTGAGTTTCCAGCCATCGTAAATATTCATCTTTTTGGGGAAAAGCAGAATCCTCGATAAATATAAGTTTGGCTTGTAGAGATTTTGCTAAATATTCTGCAAGTACAACTTCAATAGTTTCTAATCCACCAATAAACAAGTAAACACCTTGTTTCCTCAACAGTATTTTTTCTTCAGCTACTGAGTCTAAGCAAACTGGCTCAAAAGTTTGTACCCAACGGTAGGAACCACGATAAGCAACCACTAAATCTGAGGATACAGTTGTTAATTCACTTAAAAGTTGGTCAATAATATTTTTATAATTTTCTTGTTCTCCATCTTGTTGATTTTTCAAGGCAATATCGATACACTTACAGATAATGTTAGGATATTCTTGAGGAATAACTTT
This sequence comes from Nostoc commune NIES-4072, assembly GCF_003113895.1. Classification (NCBI taxonomy): domain Bacteria; kingdom Bacillati; phylum Cyanobacteriota; class Cyanophyceae; order Nostocales; family Nostocaceae; genus Nostoc; species Nostoc commune. The sequence goes on from NZ_BDUD01000001.1 coordinate 2,198,196, forward strand.
ACATAAACCTAATATTGTTGCCTTTTCTGGATCTATTTTTTCATTGCCATTGACCTCTTGAATGTTATTTGATATGACATAAAGTTCTAAGCAATTGTTCGTAAAGTTACTGCGCTCGGCACGATCGCTAATTTTGAGCTTACTAATGTTCTGCGTTAAAAACAGCAAACTGTTGAATTCTAAATACTTGCTATATTGAAAATTTTCTAGTTTATTAATGCTCCATAAATAAACAATATTGTGGGGAATTTTACCTAATAATATGATTTTTTGAAACAAAGTGTCATAGTCTTCGTATATATAGGGATTAATTGTATAAACATAATCGCTTACTTTACTAAACTTTTCTCCCTGCTTAACCGTAATGACATTTTTACCTTGATTTATCAACGCATTAATTAATTGTTCACCAACTCCTAAGTCATCAACAAAAACTAGCCACTTGTCTTGTGTATATTTTATTTGAGAAGAGGATGAATTAAGCAGTAAAGAGCGTTTCCATGAAGGAACATAAAACCAGTCGGCAATATCTTGTTTATTATCTAATTTTACTGGCTTGCTATTTAAAGAGGGTGATGGGGATTTAGCATCAATCCAGTACCGTTGTCGTTCAAAGGGGTAAGTAGGCAAAGGCAAACGATGACGCTGCTCGTGGGTATAAAATCCCGACCAATCTATTTCTACACCAAAAAGCCACAACCGACCTAATGTCTGCAACAAAAAGTTAACATCAGATTGTTGGTCTTGAATATGGCGTAATGAAGTTAGTATTTGTTGTTTGCTATTTTTATCTAAATGCTGTGTTGTTAATGTGCTTAATGTTCGTCCTGGCCCCACTTCTAGAAAAACACCTTCAAACTGCTTTAACAGTAGAGATATTCCATCTGAAAACTTGACAGTTTGCCGCAAATGTTCACACCAATAATCGGGATTTGTGGCTTGTGCATCTGTAATCCAAGTCCCAGTTACATTAGAAATAAACCGAATGCATGGTGGATTCAGTTTGACTTTTTTTACAGCTTGCACAAATGGTTCCAATATTGGTTCCATCATTTGTGAATGAAAGGCATGGGATGTATGCAACAGTTGACATTCAACTTCTTTAGAGGATAATTGATTCTTTAGTGTTGCAACTGCCTCGTTTGTTCCAGACACTACACAGGAAGATGAGCTGTTAATCGCTGCGATTTGTAGAGAATTTTTATCCAACGTTTGTCCAGAGAGTAGCAACTGCACATCTTTTTCTGGAAGCCTAATTGCCAGCATACTTCCTCTGGGCACTTGTTGCATTAACTCTCCCCTTTTTGCCACAATCAATAGGGCATCTTCTAGGGAAAATACACCTGCAACAGTTGCGGCGACATATTCCCCGATGCTATGACCAATCATTGCTTCTGGATGTATCCCCCATGACATTAATAACTGAGCTAGGGCGTACTCTGTAACAAACAACGCACTTTGGGTAAGGGCTGTTTGTTGTAGTTGCTTTGAAGCCGTCTCTGTGTCTTGTTCTTTGGGATAAAGTAGGGAGCGGATGTCAAGACCGAGGTGGCGTTGCAAAATCTCGGCGCAACTATCTACGTGTTTTTTAAACGTCGGTTCTACTTCATATAGTTCCCGACCCATGTTTGCATATTGTGACCCTTGTCCGGAAAACATGAAGATGACTGGACAATGACTTGGCTTGCGGTGGTAAGTAAAAACACGTTGCGGATCGAGGAAAGTCAGCGCTTTGACTGCATCCTCTTGGTCATGACAAACTACCATGCGACAATGTTCAAAAGCGCGACGACCCACTTGTAGAGTATGAGCAACATCAGGTAGGTGAATATCAGGATTTTGCTCCAAGTGAGTAGATAATTGCGCTGTCGCGGTTTCCAACGCTGTGCTGGTTTTGGCTGACAGGAGTAACAAGTGCCACGGACGCGAAGGGCTGAAAGCTTCAGTCGCTGGGGCTTCTTCCAAAATCACATGGGCATTAGTCCCGCCAATCCCAAAAGAACTTACACCTGCTCTGCGAGGTGTACCGTTGGTTTTCCACTCTGATAATTTGGTGTTGATATAAAAGGGACTATTGGCGAAATCTATCTCAGGATTAGGATGTTCAAAGTGCAAACTAGGAGGTATTTGTTGATGTTTTAGTGCAAGAACTGTTTTAATTAAGCCTGTCACCCCAGCAGCTGTATTTAAATGCCCGATATTGCTTTTTACTGATGCGATCGCACAAAATGCTTTCTGTTTGGTGCGACCTGCAAATGCCTTTTTCAAAGCACTAATTTCAATGGGATCTCCCAAAGCTGTACCAGTTCCGTGAGCCTCGATATAAGTGATGGTTTCTGGAGCAACTCCTGCGATCGCTTGAGCCTCAGCTATCACCTCAGCTTGACCACTCACACTAGGAGCTGTATATCCCACTTTTGCTGCACCATCATTATTGATGGCTGAACCTTTAATTACTGCATGAATACAATCACCATCTGCTAAAGCATCCTCTAATCTCTTGAGGACAACAACCCCGACTCCATCTCCGAAAATAGTTCCTTGGGCATTAGCATCAAAAGCTCGACAGTGACCATCAGGAGAAGTGATACTTCCTTCTTGATAGAAATAACCTTGCTTTTCGAGAGATTCTATGGAAATACCACCTGCTAAAGCCATATCGCATTCATAGTTTAGCAATCCTTGGCAAGCTGAGTGAACAGCAACCAATGATGTAGAGCAAGCAGTCTGAACGTTGAGACTGGGCCCTTTCAGATTCAATTTATATGAAATTCTTGTAGCGGCGAAGTCCTGACTATTGCCATATATAATTGCCAGACCCATTGATTGAATCATATCAGGGCGGGAACTGAGTTTGGTTAGAAAGTAGTTACTCATATTGGTTCCCACATAAACACCAGTCAAGCCTTTGCCTGAACCAGGTTCATAACCAGCATTTTCCAATGCTTGCCAAGCACATTCAAGCAGAATCCGGTGTTGAGGATCGATAATTTCGGCTTCCCTTGGCGAAATATCGAAGAAAGGGGCATCAAACATCTCAATATCTGGCAGACGAACACCAGCTTTCACATAATTGCGATCGCTCAACAATTCTGGAACTACGCCTGAAGCCTCTAATTCTTCATCACTAAAGAAGGTAATTAACTCCTTTCCCTGACATAAACTCTCCCAAAATTCCTCAATACTTTTAGTAGCTGAAAATCGACCAACCATACCGATTACGGCTATGCTTCTGATAGAATCGTGGATTTCTTGGTTATCCATGTACCTTCCTCCTTTGTTGCATTAATTGTCTTTTTTCTTGCATAGCTGCTTCTTTTCTGCTAGCACGTTGATCGGCTTGTTGGAATGTTGGTTCCTCAATTTTTTTGTTGTCGATATATTCAGCTAAGGTACTTACTGTTGAATATTCAAATAGTTCTCCGACAGATAAATTCCTATTGAATTTTTTGAGCATTCTACTACGAACTTGAATTATTAATAAAGAATCTCCTCCTAATTCAAAAAAGTTATCATTGAGTCCGACATTTTTTATCCCTAGAATTTCTTGCCATATATTAGCAATATTTTGCTCAATTTCATTTCTAGGAGCAACGTATATATTCTCTAAATCAGGCCTGTCATACAGTAATAAATTTGCTTCTTTTTCTGCAAAAGATTCCAGCTTCAGCCATTGGTCAATTCTAGCTTGCAGTTCTCCAGTAGAGACAACTATATGATTAAATTCACTACAGCCTAGAACCCTTTCAAACGCTTTTATCCCCTCTTCTGGCTGAATAGCCAATTCATGCAAACTTGCACCTAAAGATGTACTTTGTTTATTCTCTTTTTCAAGTTGCCAGCCATCCCAACTTATGCTTGTCCATGAAACTGGATGATTCTGATTATGTTGGTGTACAAAAGCATCCATAAAGATATTTGCTGTTGAATAGGCAATAAATCCTAGTCCTCCTAAAACAGACGATAAAGAAGATAGTAATAAACAAAAATCAAGCTGTTTATCTTGCAAGACTTTTTCTAATACTAAAGATCCATATATTTTTGCTTTAAATTGCTGCTCACATTCACTTTTACCTATCTTTTCAATAGACTCACCACTAACAACTCCAGCAGCGTGGATAACACCATTTAGCTGACTAAATTGCTCTTGAGCGCGAGCGATCGCATTTTGCATTTCTTCCTGGTTAGCCACATCAGCATTCACTACCAAAACTTCTGCACCCAACTGTTCGAGTTCTTGAACTTTGCGAATCTTGCAGCTAGTACTATCAGCCTCATCATGAGTAGTGAGCCATTTTTCCCATTCATCTTTTTTTGGCAAAGCAGAACGTCCTACTAACAGTAGTTTTGCTTGTACATTTCGAGCTAAGTATTCTGCTAAAACAAGTCCAATACCTCCGAGTCCACCTGTAATTAAATAGACTCCTTTTTCTCTTAGTCGAGGCTTTTCGATTTTAGCTTGCTCAAAGCGCACAGGCTCAAAACTTTGCACCCACCGATTCAAACCTCGATAAGCAATTAACTTTTGGGAATCATCATCCGTCAGTTCTGCTAGTATTTTCTCTAGAAGTTTTTCTTCTTGCCAACTGCCATTGGCGGGTAGAATAACATCAATACTACGACAATTAATGTTTGAATATTCTTGAGAAATAACTTTCATTGGTCCAAGTAAAGTTGCTTTCTCTGGAGAAAGTACTTCCGTTCCCGTTACTGGCTGTAGATTGTTAGAAATAACTGTAATGTTAAAATCATCAGTAGTTTCTTGTCTTCCCAAAGCTTGGGCAAGAAATAGGAGACTGTAAAATCCTCTTATTTGAGTTTGTTCAACTTGTTCAATTTCTAATTCTTGTTCACTACTAGGTGTAACATTCAAAAGATGAACTATCGTTTTTGGTAACTGTTTTTGTCCAATAAGTTCCTTGATTAGGGTATGATAATCCTGATAATTTTGAGGATTAATCGTATATTGATTAGCTAATCTTGTAAATCTTTTACCAAGTTTTACAGTAATAACATCCTGGTTGTATTTTTCTAGTTCTTTTACCAATTTGATACCCAAGCCACACTCATCAAGAAATACCAAGGCGCTGGATTTGGGAACTGCTAATTCTTGAGATTTTAGTTGTACTGGGGGTAAAGAAGGTTTCCAAAAAGGAATATAAAACCAGTCGGCTATATCAGGTTTTTTAGCCAGTGATACTGGTGTGCGTAGGCGTAGTCCGTCGTTGACATCGCTATCTTGTCCTTGCTTTTTAGCATCAATCCAGTACCTTTGTCGCTCAAAGGGGTAAGTCGGCAAAGGTAGACGATGACGCTGCTCGTGAGTATAAAATCCTGACCAGTCAATCTCTACACCAAAAAGCCACAACCGACCTAATGTCTGCAACAAAAAGTTAACATCAGATTGTTGGTCTTGAATATGGCGTAATGAAGTTAGTATTTGTTGTTTGCTATTTTTATCTAAATGCTGTGTTGTTAATGTGCTTAAGGTTCGTCCTGGTCCCACTTCTAGAAAAACACCTTCAAACTGCTTTAACAGTAGAGATATTCCATCTGAAAATCTCACAGTTTGCCGCAAATGTTCACACCAATAATCGGGATTTGTGGCTTGTGCATCTGTAATCCAAGTCCCAGTTACATTAGAAATAAACCGAATGCATGGTGGATTCAGTTTGACTTTTTTTACAGCTTGCACAAATGGTTCCAATATTGGTTCCATCATTTGTGAATGAAAGGCATGGGATGTATGTAGCAGACGACATTCAACTTGTTGAGAAGATAATTGATTTTTTAGTGTCGCAACTGCCTCGTTTGTACCAGACACTACACAAGAAGATGGGCTGTTAATCGCTGCGATTTGAAGAGAATTTTTATCCAATGTCTGGGCAGAGAGTAGCAACTGCACATCTTTTTCTGGAAGCCTAATTGCCAGCATACTTCCTGTAGGCACTTGTTGCATTAACTCTCCCCTTTTTGCCACAATCAATAGGGCATCTTCTAGGGAAAATACACCTGCGACAGTCGCGGCGATATATTCCCCAATGCTGTGACCAATCATTGCTTCTGGTTGTACTCCCCATGACATTAATAACTGGGCCAGGGCGTACTCTGTAACAAATAACGCGCTTTGGGTAAGGGCTGTTTGTTGTAGTTGCTTTGAAGCCGTCTCTGTGTCTTGTTCCTTGGGATAAAGTAGGGAGCGGATGTCAAGACCGAGGTGGCGTTGCAAAATCTCGGCGCAACTATCTACGTGTTTTTTAAACGTCGGTTCTACTTCATACAGTTCCCGACCCATGTTTGCATATTGTGACCCTTGTCCGGAAAACATGAAGATGACTGAACAATGACTTGGCTCATAGTGGTGACTAAAAATGCGTTGTGGGTCTTGGCTGTTAAGCGATTTTACCGCATCGTTTAGATCGGGGGTAATCATGATGCGGCGATAGTCAAAAGCTCGACGACCTACTTGTAGGGTGTAAGAGACATCTGGTAAGGGAATATCGGGGTTCTGCTCTAAATAATCACGCAGTTGCGCTGTTGCAGTGTCTAAAGCCGTGCTGGTTTTGGCTGATAACAGTAATAATTGCCAAGGACGCGAGGGACTCGAAGCCTCAATCACTGGCGCTTCTTCCAAAATAACATGGGCATTAGTCCCACCGATGCCAAAAGAACTTACACCTGCTCGACGGGGTGTACCGTCGGTTTTCCACTCTAATAAATTGGTGTTGACGTAGAAGGGACTATTAGCGAAATCTATTTGTGGATTTGGCTCCTGAAAATGCAAGCTTGGAGGTATTTGTTTATGTTTTAATGCTTGTATAGTTTTAATTAATCCTGCTACACCTGCTGCTGTATTCAGATGCCCAATATTAGTTTTTAGTGAACCGATAGCACAAAAGCCTTTTTTATTTGTGCTAGCACGAAAAGCTTGTGTAAGAGCCTTAATTTCAATCGGGTCTCCTAAGACGGTTCCTGTACCGTGCGTTTCTACATAAGTAACAGTCTCAGGTTCGACACCAGCTAGGGCAAGCGCTTCTAAAATTACCTCCCTTTGACCATCAACACTAGGAGCTGTATATCCAACCTTTAAAGAACCATCGTTATTAACAGCAGAACCTTTGATTACTGCATGGATAAAATCACCATCGGCAATAGCATCTTCTAATCTTTTCAAGACTACTACACCTAAACCATTGCCACCATTAGTTCCTTTAGCTTGAGCGTCAAAAGCTCGGCAATGACCGTCAGGAGATTGAATTCCTCCTTGTTGATAGTGATAGCCAGTTTTTTGTGGCACTGCAATAGAAACACCACCAGCTAAAGCAATGTCGCTTTCGCCATTCATTAAACTTTGGCAGGCTAAGTGGACAGTCACTAATGATGTGGAGCAAGCAGTCTGTACATTGATACTTGGCCCTTTTAGATTTAACTTGTAAGAAACTTGCGTAGGCAGGAAATCTTTATCATTTCCAATCAAAGTTTGGAAGCTGTCTACTGATTCCATCAACTCTCGGTTGGGATATAAGTTTGAAAGCAGATAGTAACTTGCTGCTACACCAGCAAAAAGGCCAATTTGACCACTATAAGTTTCAGAATTGTAACCAGCATTTTCTAGAGCTGACCAAACACATTCCATAAAAAGGCGGTGTTGTGGATCTGTAATTTCAGCTTCTCTGGGAGAAAAGCCAAAAAAGGAAGCATCAAATAACTCTATGTCTTCTAATACACCGCTTGCTTTCACATAATTGGGATCATTCAGCGATGCTGAATCTATCCCAGCAGATATTAATTCCTCGTCTGTGAAAAATGATATTGACTCTACACCATCCCGCAGGTTTTGCCAAAAGCTATCAACTTTATTTGCTCCAGGAAAACGACCTGCCATACCAATAATAGCGATTTCGTCTTTATCATTTAAAGTATGAATAAAATTATTTGCTATATCCATCAGTCAAACCCTAATGATCAATATTTTTTGTCTACCTTCAAAGCAGTAAAGAAGACTTAGTTAATTATCAATACGGTTCAGTTAGCGCCAAAAACCTTTCAGGACTTACGCAAAAACTCTCTGAAACTCTTATTCCTTTGTGTCCTTTGCGCCCTTTGTGGTTCGTTTTTTCTTAATTTTGGATAAGTCTTGTCCTTAACTGAACCGTATTGAGTTAATTATTCATTTTTGATACATGTGAAATTGAAATTTCAGAAGCAATCTGAATCTGGTCATTTAAAACTGCGTCAATATCTTCTTCAGTCGTTAACGGATTGGCAATGACTGCACGCATGGCAATTACAGGAAATTGTTTATCCAAGCTAATGGTTGTTTTTGTTGTTCGTGAAATAAAAGTGCGACCAATCTGACGCTGCATTTTTTGTAAACATTCATTAAAATTGTTGATGATTTGATTATCTTTTTCTATTAGCTTTTTTTCTGCAATTATTCCTCTAAATTCTTCTGGAATATAGCGATAAATTAATAAATTAGTATCAGGATCTGCCAACAATTCAAATTCGGGCATCACCGAAATCCGAGCAGCCATGTATTGAGTTTTCCGAATTCCTTCATCAATTAAAAACTCATATCCTTTAAGCCCAATCAGCTTTAGAGCAGCGTGTAAAAATAAAGCCATGCCCGGTCGAGAACCTTCTAAAGCACGTTTACCTAAATCAAACGATCCCTTACGCATAGTATAGCTAGCATGTTTTTCGATTGAAGAAGCTAGATGAGGGTCGCGGAAAAATACCATACCAATACCCATTGGTAAATACAATTGTTTATGTCCATCAATAGTGACTGAATCAGCTTTTTCAATACCAGCAAGCTTTTGTTGATGTTTTCGAGAAAAGATAACTGGGCCACCCCAAGCAGCATCTACATGGAAATGTATATTATTTTCTTGGGCTATCTCGGCAATATCTTCTAGGGGATCAACACTACCAGAATCTGTAGTTCCAGCAATACCAACAATAGCTATAATATGTAAGTTTTTCTGGCGACAATCTGCAACGGCTTGGCGTAATGCTTGTATGTTAACTCGATTGTTAGAGTCAACGGCCACTCTAATCAAATTTTGGGTACTAATGCCCATTAAATCCGCAGCTTTATCAAAAGAAAAATGCATCAATTCGGAGCCAATCACAACTGCTCCTTTGTAACCATAAAAATTTAGAGCTGCTGTTAAACCTTCTTTTTCTACGCCTAAAAACTCATTTTTTGCTCCCAAAGATTTATTTCGGGCACACCATAGTGCTGTGATATTGGCTGTTGTACCACCAGAAGTTAAAATTCCTAGTGTACTCTGATTATTTTGAATATGCAGGTTGTAAAAATTATCGGATAAATTATAAATTTGTCGATGCATCATTGCTAAAGCTTCACGTTCATAAAAGCTTAAAGCTTTAGCAGTCTCTATTTTGACAGCGTTTTGATTCATTGCTGTCATTAGTTTAGCTATAGGTCGTACAAAAGAAGGAAGTGCCGAGGTCATGTGACCAATAAATTGTGGTGAAGATGTATGTATAGAGTGGGAAACAACGTTATCACCTAAGTATTGAAAATAGCTTTCAAAGTCAGTAGGTTCTAAAGGTATTTTGCTCTCCCCAAAATTCTTAATTATTAAATCAATTTCAATATTAGTATTTGCCTTTTTTGTAATTAAAAACTCTTCAGAAAAATCATTAACTATTTCATCTATCTGGGTTTCAATAGATTTTCCAAGAGTAGGTACAAACATTTGTTTTACATACTCACCAATTTCAGAATGTAATATTCGCTCAGTTGGAGAAAAATTATTTGTGGATAATAAACTTTTTTCACTTAATGTCATTTTGTCTCCTATAGTAAATAAATTTTGCGCTGCATAACTAATCATCTTTAGGACTTAAGCAAAAAACCTCTTATCAGTGTTCTCTGAGTGATTTGCGGTTAATTAATTTAATTTTATAAATTTTGTTCACCTGATTGAGATGAAACTCCGCTTTCCTTGATTGCTGTTCGATGTTCTTTTCTGGCTTGTTTTCGACGCTGTAATGAAGCTGTCCTACCTTCAGAAAAATGAGAATGTTTGATAAAAGATGTTTCTTTTCTTGCTTCTTGAATAAAATATCTGGCTAGGTGGCTGATGGTTGGATATTGAAACATTTCTACCAACAGAAAATCTCTTTGAAATGTTTTTTGCAATTTACTATGAACTTGAACTAAAAGCAACGAATGACCACCGAGTTGAAAGAAGTTATCATGGATTCCTACGTTCTCAACATTAAGTACTTCTTGCCAAATATCGGCAATAGTTTTTTCGACCTCAGTTTGCGGTGGCTGGTAAACTGTTTCCAATTGGGGGCGTGTTGTATCAGGTGCAGGTAGTGCAAAGCGATCAACTTTTCCATTTGGTGTTAGTGGTAGTGCCTCCAGTGTGATAAAAGCTGTTGGCATCATGTAGTTTGGTAACTTTGACTCTAAAAAGTTACGTAGTTCAGGAATTGTCATTGTTTGCTCTCTTTGAGCAACTACGTAGGCGACTATTCGTTGAGAGTTTGCTGAAGCTTCGCTGACTACAACTACAGTTTCTCGTATTGCTGGATGTTGGCTAATAATTGCCTCAATTTCTCCCAATTCAATCCTAAAACCACGTACTTTTACTTGGTTATCAATGCGACCTAAATACTCAATGTCTCCATTTGGTAAATATCGAGCTAAATCGCCGGATTTATAAAGAAGCGCATTGGGTTTATTACTAAAGCAATTAGGAATAAATCTTTCAGAAGTTAGTGTTGGTCGGTTTAAATAACCCCTGGTCACACCAGCACCACCAATATACATTTCACCTGGTACTCCTATGGGTACTGGCTGCCTATATCTATCTAGTAAATAAACTTGTAAGTCACCAATTGGACGACCTATTAAACTTGCTGATGCTACTTCTAAGTCTGCTATTTTTAATGGACGATATGTCACATGCACAGTAGTTTCCGTAATCCCGTACATGTTAATTAACTGTGGTGACTGGTCGCCATGACGTTCAAACCAAGGTCTTAAACTTTCAATTTGCAATGCTTCCCCACCAAAAATCACTTTTCGTAGGCTTAAATTGTTAGTATTTTCCAGGGATTGCTCTACCTGTATCAGTTGTCGGAAAGCAGAAGGCGTCTGATTAAGTATAGTAACTTGCTGTGTTAACAATAATTGATAGAACTTTTGAGGTGAACGGCTCAACCAATACGGTACTACCACTAATTTTCCACCATACAGCAATGCTCCCCAAATTTCCCAAACGGAAAAATCAAAGGCTATGGAGTGGAACAGTGTCCAAACATCATGTCGGTTAAAGTTATACCAGTGTTCAGTTGCTGCTAACAAACGAACAACGTTGCTGTGATTGACTAAGACGCCTTTGGGTTGACCTGTTGAGCCAGAGGTGTAGATGATGTAAGCTAGGTTATCAGTCGTACATTCACTAATTGGGTTTTGTGAGCTTTGTTGAGCTACAATTTCACAATCTGTATCTAGATAAACAACCCTAGTTTGATGTTGTGGCAAATTCTCTATCAGCTGCTGCTGTGTTAGTAATACTGATACAGCAGCATCTTGCAATATAAAGGCTAAACGTTCTGGTGGATATGCTGGATCTAACGGTACGTATGCACCACCTGCTTTGAGGATGGCTAATAGTCCGATGAGCATAGAGAGCGATCGCTCTACACAAATCCCTACCAATACCTCTGGTTTTACTCCTAGCTTTTGCAAATAGTGAGCTAGTTGATTCGCTCGGTTGTTCAACTCGCGGTAGGTTAGTTGATCGTTTTCAAAGACGACTGCGATCGCATCAGGTGTTTTCTGTACCTGTGCTTCAAACAATTCATGGATACATTGCTGTTGAGTATACTCAACTTTTGTGTCATTCCACTCTCGCAGCAATTGATGCTGCTCAGGTTCTGTTAGTAATGATAATTCTAAAAGTCGTAGCTTCGGTTTTGCAACAATCTTTTTAAGCAATGTCTGGAAATGTCCAGCCATCCGTTTTATAGTAGTTTCCTCGAATAAATCTGTATTAAACTCCAGATTAGTAAAAAGCTTTTCTGGTGTTTCTATTATTTCTAAAGTCAAATCAAACTTGGCACTACCATTATCAATTGCCAAGGGACTTACAGTCAAACCAGGCAATTCTAAAATAGGCATTGGTGTGTTCTGAAGTACAAACATCACCTGAAATACTGGTGTGTAACTCAAGTTCCGTTGTGGTTGTAGTTCTTCTACTAGTTGCTCAAAAGGTAAATCCTGATGGGCGTAGCCTCCTAATGCTACTTTCCGCACACGAGTTAGTAACTCCTCAAAGGTAGGATTACCCGCTAGATTAGTTCGCAATGCAATTGTATTGGCAAAAAGACCAATTAATCCTTCTAACTCTGTGCGATCGCGGTTAGCGATCGGTGAACCAACAACAATATCTTCACTACCAGTATAACGACATAGCAATATTTTAAAAGCTGCCAGCAGAGTCATAAATAAGGTAGTTCCATGCTGCTGGCTTAATTTATTTAAAGCTATATGTAACTCATCGGATAACTCAAATGAATAGGTAGAACCCTGAAAACTGCTAATGGCAGGTCGTGGTTTGTCAGTGGATAGCTCTAATAATTCTGGTGCGCCCTCTAACTGCTGTTTCCAATAGGATAGTTGTGATTTTAAGACTTCTCCTTGTAGTTGTTGTCGTTGGAAGCTTGCAAAGTCTACATACTGTATTGGTAGTTGAGCAAGTGGAGACGGTTGCCCTTTAGAAAAAGCTTCATAAAGTGCCGTAACTTCTTTAATTAGTACTCCCATTGACCAACCGTCGGAAATAATATGATGCATGGTGAACACCAGAATGTGTTCTGTTTCTTTTAGTCGTAGTAAAGTAGCTCGCAGTAATGGAGCTTGGCTCAAATTGAAGGGTCGCTGTATTTCTTGTATAACTAACTTCTTAATTTCAACTTCTTGCTTAACCTCAGTTAACTCTTCCAGATTTATGGTAGGTAAACTTAAACTTATATTTGGAAGAATTACCTGAACAGGTTTTTCTTCCATAGTTGCGAAAGTAGTTCGCAAAACTTCGTGGCGACGCACGATTGTATCAAAGGTTTGTAATAGTGCAGATTTACGAAGGAAACCAGTAAGACGTAAAGCTGTCCATATATGATTAGCAAAATTACCAGGCTGCAATTGCTCTATAAACCAAAGTCTTTGTTGAGCAAAAGATATTGGGAAAATGTGAGGCTTTTCGACCTTTTCTTGAAGTAGTTTTGCCAAAAGCTCCCGTTTATTTTGTGATGAAACTTCATTAATATCATGAGTATTGCTCATTGAACAGCCCCTTCAGATTGCAACATATTATTAAGTAATAGCTCAACTTCTCGATCTGAAAGTTTATTTATATTTGCTAATGTCTGTTGTTCATTACTCCGCTCAATTCTTTCTATCATTTTGAAGTTAAACTTTTCTTCTAAATTCCGCTTCTTTTCATCAACTATTAAGGCTTGTTCCATGACAGTGGGTGCTTCAAAAAAACCATGCAGAGAGAGTTGTACTTGAAACTCTTGACGCAATCGAGAGAAAACTTGAGTAGCTAATAATGAATCTCCTCCTAATTCAAAAAAATTATCATAAATACCTATCTGTTTAATCCCCAGCAGATTTTGCCAGACTTCAGCAATAGTTGCTTCAACTTCATTTCGGGGAGCAACATAATCATTACGTAGATTAGGACGGGGATGCCTTAGTTGAGAGAGGCTTGTTGAAGCTGATTTATCTTCTAACAATGCTAATCCCTCTTCCAGATACTTAAATGAATTATCCTGTTCAATTACTGCTTTAAAATCTTGCGGGGAGACAACAACATGAGACAAGCTACTTAGCAAAATGCGATTAAAAGCTTCGGCACCTTCTTGAGATAATATTCCTTTTTTGAGATTCTCTTCCCGTTGGAGTTTTAATTGCTCTGGTAGTGCTGTCTCTACTGCCATGCCTACTTCTTGCCAAGTACCCCAATTGATTGCCACCGTAAATTGGTCAGATTTAGAAGTACGATAATGTGCATAAACATCTAGAAACGCATTTGCTGCACAATAATCAACCTGCCCAAATTCATTTAATATAGAACTTTGCGATGAACAAAGCACTAAAAAATCTAATTTAATATTTTGTAAGTTTAGAATCTCCTCTAATACTAATGTGCCCTTAACTTTTGGCGCTAATACACTGTTTGCTAAATCCTGTGTTTTTAGTTGAATTATGCCACCACCAGCAATACCTGCTGCATGGATGACACCATTGATTTGACCAAATTTCTCTAAAGCTTCAGCAACGGCTACCTGCATTTGTTCGTAGTTGGCTACATCGGCACTTTTAACCTCGACCTCTGACCCCAACTCTTCCAACACGAGCATTTTTTGGATCTTGCGGCTAACACTATCTTCACTATCATGAGTTTCTAGCCATTGCTTCCACTGCGATCGCTCCGGTAATCCTTTTCTTCCAATTAAAACTAACTTAGCTTGTACTGTCTTTGCTAAATATTCCGCTAACACCAAACCTATACCGCCAAGTCCACCAGTAATTAAGTAAACTCCTCTTTCCTTTAACTTAGTTTTACCTAGAGTGCTTTCATGCAGATGGACAGCTTCAAAGGTTTGAATCCAGCGATGAGATCCTCGATAAGCAACTAGATTATCGGTTTGCTGTGTTGTCAATTCCGTAATCAAATAGTCAATAAACTTTTGTGTTAGCGGAATGTTATCAGCAGTAATTACTACATCGATAATACAAGAACTAATGTTTGGGTATTCTTTGGGAATTATCTTACACGGCCCCAATATAGTTGCCTTCTCTGGGCATAGCTTTTCATCACCAATGACATTATATAAATTGTTCGTTACAACCCTTAACTTAAGAGAATCACTGATATTTTCTTTTCCTAATGCCTGTGTAAAATACAATAAACTCCAAAAACCGAGATTATGGTAATCTTCAAAAGTTTGTTTTTTGAACTTATTGTTAGATAAAGTATTATTTGGCGTAATGCTCCAAAAGTGAGCTACTCCATTTGGAATTAAAGTATCTTTTCGGAGTTCTTGAAGTAAGGTATTATAGTCATCACTTTGGCGTGGGTTAATGCTATATGTGCATTCGTTCAGCTTAGTAAACTTATCTGCAACCCTAACTGTAACAACATAATTTTGCTGTTTGAGCCGTTTAGCAACTTCCCCTCCAATTCCATATTCATCTATAAAAACTAACCAGCAGGTGTTTTGCTCGGTTACTAATTCTTTCCCTTGGAAAAACTCAAGTGGTGTAGATTGTTTCCATATTGGGATATAAAACCAATCGGCAATATCTGGCTTTTTCCCTATTGATGGTTGCCACGCCTTTGATAACGTAGTTTCGGGGTCAGCTTCAATCCAGTAACGCTGACGTTCAAAAGGATAGGTAGGCAAAGGAATATGTCTGCGTTGCTCTTTTGCATAAAAGCCTGTCCAGTTTATTTGCAATCCTGATAGCCAAAGCCGAGAGAGAGTATTAAGCAAAAATGCTACATCAGAAATTTGCTCTTGGGGATGTCGTAACGAAGTTAGCATTACAGCCTGTGAAACCAACTGTCGTTTGGCTAGGGTAGTTAATGTTTGTCCTGGCCCAACTTCCAATAGGGTTCGTGGTTGTTGCAGCAATTCAGCGATTCCCTCGTTAAACAATACGGGTTGTTGTAGGTGTCTAGCCCAGTAGTCAGGATTGATCGCCTGATCTGCCCTAATCCAAGTTCCAGTAACGCTAGAAACAAAAGGAATTTGAGGTGGTTTCAGGTTGACTTCCCTAAGATGCCGTACAAATGGCTCTAAAATCGGCTCCATCATCTCGGAATGAAAAGCATGAGATGTATGCAGGCGGCGACAGTCAACACCCTGCTCCGTCAAACGATTTTGTAATAGTGCGATCGCACCAATACCACCAGAAACCACACAAAGGGATGGTGCATTGCTAGCTGCTAAAGAAAGTTCTGAACCCAACATAGGTTGTATTTCTTCAGCAGAGAGAGAAACGGAAAGCATCGACCCTGGTTCGACTTGTTGCATCAGTCGTCCGCGAGTTACGACTAAAGTCAAGGCTTCTTCTAAAGAAAAGACACCTGAAATACAAGCGGCTACATACTCACCGATGCTATGACCAATCATCGCTTGCGGATGGACACCCCACGCCATCCAAAGTTTAGCAAGGGCATATTCAATTACAAATAGCGCAATTTGCGTTAAGGAAGTTTGTTTAAGTTGTTCTTCTGTAGTTTCTACCGTGGAGGGATAAAGTATATCTTTGAGGTCTAACTTTAAATGTGATTTCAGCAATTCACAGCAATCATCAATTTGTTGCTGAAAAGCTGGTTCTGTTTCATATAAATCTCGCCCCATGTTTACATACTGCGCTCCTTGTCCGGGAAACATAAACACAATTGAATGGTTACGAGTTTCTGAAAAATTGCTTAAAACTCTTTCTTGCTTTGGCGCGGTTAGTATTTTTATAGCATCTGAAATATCCTGACATAGGAATACTCGACGATGATTAAAACTTCGGCGACCAACTTGCAAAGTATAAGCTACATCAGCAAGATTGCTATCAGGATGGTGTGCTAAATAGTTGGTAAGGTTAGTTGTAGCAGATTCTAAAGCTGTTTGAGTTTTTGCAGAGAGAATTAACAACTGCCAGGAGCGAGAAACACTCTCTTCGGGTGTAAAAACTGGAGCTTCTTCTAAAATTACATGGGCATTAGTCCCACCAATGCCAAAAGAACTTACACCTGCTCGACGTGGTATACCGTTAGTTTTCCACTCTGATAATTTGTTATTGACATAAAAGGGGCTATTGGCGAAATCAATTTGAGGATTTGGTTCTTCAAAGTGCAGGATAGGAGGAATTTGTTTGTGTTTGAGAGCTAATACTGTTTTAATTAAACCTGCAACACCAGCAGCTGCATCTAAATGCCCAATATTTGTTTTTAATGAACCAATTGCACAAAAGTTTTTCTTTTTTGTACTGTTTTGGAATGCTTGCGTTAGGGCTGCAATTTCAATTGGATCTCCTAAAGATGTTCCCGTCCCGTGAGCTTCAATATAAGTTATTGTTTCTGCTTCTACCTCTGCAACCAGTTGAGCCGTTTTGATAACTTTAGCTTGACCTTCTATGTGGGGTGCTGTGTAGCTAACTTTGTTTGAGCCATCGTTATTTATCGCCGAACCTTTAATTACAGCATGGATAAAATCTCCATCATTTAAAGTATCTTCTAATCTTTTCAAAACAACGATTCCTGCGCCTTCTCCAGCTACTGTTCCCTGTGCTTTAACATCAAAAGCGCGGCAGTGTCCATCAGGAGAACTAATACCTCCCTCTTGATAAATATAGCCAGCTTTTCTTGATGCACTGATGGAAACACCACCAACCAAAGCTATATCACATTCTCCGTTGAGCAAACTTTGGCAGGCTAAATGTACAGCTACTAATGAGGTTGAGCAAGCTGTTTGAACTGTATAGCTAGGGCCTGTTAAATTAAGTTTGTAAGAAGTACGTGTAGCAAGGTAATCTTTATCGGCAGCGATCGCTATTTGTTGTTCATCTACTAAGTTTCTAATATTTTGATTAAAATAAATATTTAGTAAATAACCGCTTAAATTAGAACCAGCAAAAACACCTATAGAACCATTGTAGGTTTCGGAATTATACCCGGCTGTTTCCAGCGCTTCCCAAGCACACTCTAAAAAAATCCGGTGTTGGGGGTCAGTCATTTCTGCATCTCTGGGATTAAAACCAAAAAATTCAGCATCAAAAAGTTCTGCATCTTCTATGACAGCATTTCTCTTAACATAGTTGGGATTACTAAGAAGTGCTGCATCTACTCCTGCTTCCAATAGTTCTTCATCACTAAAAACAGAAATTGACTCTATACCATTTTGGAGATTATGCCAAAATTCATCAACATTTTTAGCTCCAGGGAATCTTCCTGATAATCCAATAATTGCTATTTCTGAACCGTTAGTAGTATATGCACCAGTTGGAATATTCATTATTTATTAATTCCTTAATTATTTTCAACTGATTTAATTTTTTGGAGACGTTTTCTTTGTTGCGCCTTCCCAGATGAGATTTTTTCTGCTTGAGTATCATTTTCCTGTAAAAATTCTGTGGGATTAGGAGATGAATTTAAATAGTTGGCTAAAGAATTAATCGTGGGATATCTAAATAAATCCAGGGTTGATAGTTCTACTTTTAAAATTTCCTGCAATTGGCTGTGAACCGTAACTAAAAGTAATGAATGACCGCCAATTTCAAAAAAATTATCGTGAATGCCTATTTTTTCAAGATTCAAAGCTTTTTGCCAAACAGAGGCTATTGTCTTTTCTACCTCAGTTTGCGGTATCACATAAGTAACTTCTAATTCTGGGCGTAGAACATCGGGCATTGGCAATGCTTGACGGTCTACTTTGCCATTAGATGTTAATGGTAATGCCTCTAATATCATAAAGGCAGTGGGTAGCGCATGGTCAAGCAATTTATTCTGCAAGAAGCGTCGCAGTTCAGGAGTTGTTAATGTTTTATCTGGCTGGAGAGTTATATAAGCTATTAAAATTTGATTTCCAGATTTATCCTTCTGAAGGATAACTACACTTGTCGATATTGATGGATGTTGATTGATAACCGTTTCAATTTCTCCTAGTTCAACACGGAAACCACGTATTTTAACTTGGTTATCGATGCGACCGATATACTCAATATCTCCACTTGGTAAAAACCGTACTAAATCACCTGTTTTGTAAAGGCGATCGCCTTTTTGTTTACTAAAGGGATTAGGGATAAACTTCAGGGCTGTTAATTCAGGTTGATTTAGATAACCTCTGGCTAATCCAAGTCCACCAATATGCAATTCACCTGGTACTCCCATTGGCACTGGTTGCAAATATTGGTCTAAAATGTACAACTGGGTATTAGCGATCGCCTTTCCAATGGGTATGGAACCTGTAGAATGTTTCCCGACTGGAACCTGATAAACACAGCAGCCTACTACTGTCTCTGTGGGGCCATATTCGTTTATTAATATTGTATCTGGAGCTACATCTTGCCAGAAGGTAATGCTTTGGGCTAATAAGTTTTCGCCACCAATAATAAAAGCTCTCGTTTTATTTGCTATCTCTTCTTTAGATAACTGTTGCTTCAGCAAATCTAAGTGAGCAGGGGTAATTTTCACCAAACTTAAATTTGAACTTTTCTTTAAAGCTTGAGAAAGGCTTTCAATCCCTTGTTTTTCTGATAGTAATTCTACTGCGCCACCGACTAATAAAGGTGAGAAAAGACTGGTGATTGTTAAGTCAAAACCTAGAGATGAGTGGACTAAAGTTCCTACTCCTTGCTCTACTGCATATCTTTGAGTAGCCCAACTTAGGTAGTTAACTAATCCTTGATGGGGGATTAGAGTTCCTTTAGGTTTACCAGTGGAACCGGAGGTGTAAATAATATATGCTAAATTTAATTCGTTTATTGTAGCAATTGGATTTTCATTTTTTTGTTGGTTTATATCCCAATCACTATCTATACAAATTACTTTAATTCCATTCGTAGCTAAATCTACCATTAAATGCTGTTGAGTCAGCAGCACTGGCATTTTAGAATCGTTTAAGATAAAAGCTTTTCTTTCTAAGGGATAGCTAGGGTCAATCGGTACATAAGCACCACCTGCTTTTAAGATGCCTAAAAGTGCAATCAACATTAAAGGCGATCGCTCAACACAAAGCCCCACCATTACATCTGGCTTAACGCCTAATTTTTGTAAGTAATGAGCTAGCTGATTAGCACGAGTGTTTAATTCTTGGTAGGTAAACTGCTGATTTTGATAAATAATAGCAATGTTTTCTGGCGTGCGATCGCACTGCTGTTCAAACCAATGGTGGATGCACTTGTATTGTAGTTCTGCTGTTTTAGTATTATTGAATGCAACTAAGAGTTCTTCCCGCTCTTGTTCGCTGAAGATATCTAATCGTGATATCGCTGTAGAGGGATTGTTTATAACACTGATTAACAAAGTTTGCCACTGATTTGCCAAACGTTGAATATCTTCTTTATGGAAAAGTTTTTCATCATAGTGAAATTCTGCTTTGACTAAATTATTTTGTGTACGAACACAAGAAAGCCTTACCTTAAATCGGTCAAAGCATACGTAATGCTGATGAAATGAAAATGATACTTGAGGGGCATAGTAATTAGTTACCGCTTCTTCAAAATCAAAACAAAATGGTAAATACGAATGTTCTATACCATTTCCATTTATTTTAGGAAATGCATCCCAGCTAAAACCATCCTGCCATTCAAGTATTTCTTCTGCTAAGTTATTAACCTGTATCAAAGTATTACTGAATGTATCATTTTCTTGCAGATGACAAGCGAGGGGTAAATATTTGGCAAATAAACCTAGTGCTGCTTTTAATTCTTTATAATTGCGACCATCACAACCTAGACCTGTAATTAAGTTTGATTGCCCAGTAATACGCCAAAGTAAAATTTGCCAGCAAGTAAGGAAAAATATATCTATTGAAATTTGAGATTTTTGGACAATTTCTTCAATTTTAATGAGTAAGTCGCTGTGAATTGCTAACGTAATAACTTGAGGTTCAAATTCTGATTCTTCAGAAAGCCGATTCTCAAAAGGAAGCTCTAAGGTATCCAGAGGCGAAAAATCTACTTGCTGCCAATATTTTATCCTTGTTGCAGTCTCCTCTGCTTCAAGTAATTCATTTTGCCATGTAGCCACATCAGCATATTGTAGTGGTTCTTCAGTTATTTCTGCATTCTGCAAACAGACAGTGTAATATTGACTAATTTCATTAACTATATTTTTTAATGTTTTATAGTCAGCACACAGAGATGGTAAGTTTATAAATAAAAAGTATTTTTTGGATGAGCAAATTACCAATTCTACTTTTAATAATTGACTTGACGCTAATTTTACAGACTCTTCCTTTATTTTATTAAAAAGTGCTTTTATTTCTTCCGTTTGAGAAGATTGATTTTCTAAAGTATGCTCGGCTATAAATATGTCTTTGTTAGTATTTATAACCTGAATAGGTATTTTTAAACCACGTGGGCGATGAAAACTTGTGCGAAGAATCTCATTTCTAGCAATAACTTTTTCTAACGCTTCTTTCAGGATTTTTATTTCTATATCTCCTTCAATAAGGATAGCACATTGACTCCGATATAAATTACTATCTTGCTGTAGTAACCAAAGGTGCTTTTGTTGAGGAGATAGTGGAAAACCTTGAATTATCTGTTGCATTTTATGTCTCAATTACAATTTAAAAGTTAGTCAAAAATTTTCACAAATTCTAATAGATAATCATCAGCTAAAAATTAACTATCTCAAGTTTGACTAAAACTTATCAGTTCGCTCATCGCAACAAAAAGCTTACGTTCTCCCACATAAGGATTGCGCCCATGAGCAGTTAAGATGTTGTCCAGTAATAATATGTCTCCTTGTTGCCAAGAAAAACATATTTCTAGCCTTTGATATACTCCACAGATATCAAGCATTGTAGAGTCTTCAATGGGAGTGCCATCACCGTAAAAGCAATTTCGTGGCAAATCTTCTTTTTTAAAAGATGACAGTAGCGACTCACGGGTTTGTGCATTTAAACAAGCTAAATGCCAATGTTGTGCTTGATTAAACCAAGAAAATTCACCTGTTTGAGGATGCTTGATTACAGCTGGGCGAATAGAAATAGTTTTCAATCCACCACCTTTTTTCCATTCAAAGTCAATTAAATTGTTTTGACAAAACTTCTCTACATCTGCTCTACTTTGAGTTTGAAAAACCGTTTGCCAGTCAAGCCCTAATCCGTTTCCGTAATTACGAACATACATAACTTGCTTTTCAACAAATTGTTCCCTAATTTTAGGTTCTATGAGTTGAAACACTTTACGACTATCAACTATTGGCGTTTCTCCTCCTTGCTGTGCAGGTTGACGGCAGCCAAACAAAATTTTTGCAGGCCACTGATGATTAAAAGAATTCTCGTTATGCCACAATAACTTGCTATCCGCAGGATAAAAAACTGGAGTATAAACTTTACCAGTTACTGTTTCACGGGTATGTTCACCATTTTCATTGAATAGTTCTGAGCAAACCGCTAAACCAAACCTTTCAAATGCGGTTGTTGTAGTAATATTAAATCCTTTAAAAAGTATAGCACCATATTTAATTAAATTGGCATCTATAAATTCTTTATTTGCCTCCGCCCAATCTGCGATATCAACATCTGATATTGATGGTTTTATAATTAACGGTAGTTGCTGATTTTCAAAATTATCTAGTTTAATTAGTTCGGTTTCTAAACTGATAGATTTTCTTCCACCTTTGGGGAATTTATGCTGTAAGTTAGAGTCGCCTATTTTTACTTGTTTCATTTTATTCCTCAACTTTCAGTTACAACAATGTCAATTGCTTTTCGCTTAATCACACTTAACTTTTGTTGATATTTCTCTTTTCGCTTTTCTTCTTGATTTAACTGATGTTCTTTGTCTGATTTGTTGATAATTTCTTCTATCTCACTTAATTTGATGGCAGGATCTACAACAATTTGAGACAAAATTGTTTCAAAGCTATTTAGTAATCTAGCTATGCTATTTGCATCAAATAAGTCTTTGTTATATTTTAATGACCCAACTATTCCTTGCTCTGTATCTGTTAGTTCCAGCAGTAGATCGAATCTAGCGATCGCATTTTCTAAATCATCTAAACGAGTCAATGTTAAATCTGAAAGCTCTAAAGGATGTATGGGAGCATTTTGAAGGAGAAACTTGACTTGAAATAGAGGAGTTTGGTTTAAATCTCTTTTGGGATTAAGAGCGCTAACTAGCTTCTCAAATGGTAAATCTTGGTGAGCATAAGCTTCTAGACAAACTTTACGTACTTGTTGTAAATATTCGCGAAAACTGGGATTACCAAATAGGTTACTACGTAATACTAATTGATTAACAAAAAAACCAATTAAATTTTCTGTTTCAATTCTATTACGATTGGCAATATCGGTACCAACAACAATATCTTTGTCGCCTGTATACCAATACATTAAAACATTAAATGCTCCAAGTAGCGTCATAAATAATGTCATTCCAAGACTATTACTTAGCTTCTTAATTGCTTGTGATAATGTCTTAGAAACTCTCAAAGTTTGCCGCTTCTCCTGAGAGCTTTTAAGTTCTGAAGTTTGACGAATTTTAGGTAATTGCAAAACTGGTAAGTTGTCTCCTAATTGCTTTTCCCAGTATGTAAGTAAGGTATCAAGTACTTCACCCTGTAACCAGCTTCTTTGCCAAGTAGCAAAGTCTGCATACTGGATATTCATCTCTGTAAGTGGTGAAGGTTTACCACTAGAAAACGCTTCGTAAAGCGCTGACAATTCTCGGATAAAAACTCCTTCTGACCACGCATCGGAAATAATATGGTGCATCGTCACCAACAATATATACTCTTTAGTTTTTAATCGTAAAAGAGTTAAGCGTAATAAAGGAGGTTGAGTTAAATCAAATGGTTTTTGGTAATCTGCTAATCTTAATCTTTCTACTTCTATTTTTTGTTCAGTGTCAGGTAGATTTTGCAAGTCTACTATTTGCAAGGGTATATCTAAAATAGGAGTAATAATTTGGACTGGTTGACCATTTGAAATCTGGAAAGAAGTTCGTAATATTTCATGCCTTTGCACTATTTCATTAATAGTTAGCTCTAAAGCTGTTAAGTTAAGTGAACCTTGTAGTAGTACTGCGCTAGAACCATTATAAATACGTGAATTTGGATTTAATTGATGCAGAAACCATAATCTGTTTTGTGCAAAAGATAAGGGTAATTCTGTCTCTCGTGAAACCCGTTCAAGTAATATATTAGAATTAGCTGATAGCTTTTTAGACTCGATAATTTTGGCTATTTTTGCAATCGATGGTAATTCAAAAAATTGGCGGAGTGGTAAGTCTACATCAAATATTTTATTAATGCGGGATGTAATTTGGGTTGCTAAGAGTGAGTGTCCACCCAATTCAAAAAAGTTGTCGTTTATGCCGATTTTTTCTAAACCAAGTACTTGCATCCAGATAATCGCTAACTGTTTTTCAACAAGCGTCTGAGGAGCAACAAAGGTTTCTTCAAATTCTGGACGTATTGTATCAAGTGTGGATAATGCTTTGCGATCAACCTTACCATTAGGCGTGAGCGGTAGTGCCTCTAATATTACAAAAGCCCCTGGCATCATGTAGCTTGGCAACTTTGATTCCAAAAAGCTTCGTAGTTCAGAAATTGCCAGTGTTTGCTCAATTTGAGGAACTAGATATGCGACTATTATTTGAGAATCTCCCAAATCATTGTGTACTACAGCTATAGTTTCTCGAACTGTAGGGTGCTGGCTGATTACTGCTTCAATTTCTCCTAGTTCAATGCGAAAACCACGGATTTTTACTTGCTGGTCAATGCGACCAATGTACTCGATTTCTCCATTTGGTAAATAGCAAGCTAAATCCCCCGTTTTATAAAGACGCGCAGCTTTTTTACTGAAAGGATTGGGGATAAATTTTTCTGCTGTCAAATCAGGACGGTTAAAATAGCCTCGTGCGAGTCCCTCCCCACCTATATGCAATTCTCCTGCTACACCTACAGGAACTAACTGGCTGTGTTGGTCTAGAATGTAAAGTTGCGTATTAGCGATCGCACCACTAATCGGTACAATAGTACTATCACTTTCTACCTGAGATGCTGCTGACCAAATCGTGGTTTCTGTCGGGCCGTACATATTCCACAAAGAGGCACACCGATACAATAATTGATTAGCTAATTGTCCAGGTAAAGCTTCTCCACCACAGAGAATTTTTAATTGCTTATTGCCACTCCAGCCTGCTGCTAGAAGTAATTGCCAAGTCGCTGGTGTGGCTTGCATAACTGTAGCTTTTGAGTCTATCAGTTTTGCTGACAACTGCGTTCCATCTGAGGCAACTTCCCGACTAGCGATTACTAAACAACCACCAACTATGATTGGCAGAAAAAGTTCCAGCGCCGCAATATCAAAGGAATATGTTGTTACCGCTAGTAAGGTATCTTCATGGGTTAACCCTGGTGTTTGCCTCATGGAGTACAAAAAGTTGCTCAAAGCATTGTGGGGAATTTGTACACCTTTTGGTTTACCTGTTGAACCAGAGGTATAGATGACATAAGCTAGATTGTCAGTAGTTAGCTCAGATAATAAATTTTTCTTGCTCTGTTGTGCAATGTTGTGCCAATGTGCATCTAAACAAACAACTTGAGCTTTATGTTGCGGCATTGTTTCCACAAGGGAAGATTGAGTTAGCAGCACTGAAATTTGGGCGTCTTCTAATATAAATGCCAATCGCTCTTGAGGATAACTAGGGTCTAGTGGTATATATGCTCCACCTGCTTTGAGGATAGCTAATAATCCAATGACCATAGAGAGCGATCGCTCTACACAAATCCCCACCAATACCTCTGGTTTAACCCATAAAGCTTGCAAATGATGCCCTAGTTGATTTGCTCTGCTGTTCAGTTCTTGATAAGTAAGTTGTTCTTCCTCAAATACCACCGCCACAGCATCGGGTGTTTTTTCTACTTGCGCTTCAAATAACTGATGAATGCATAGGTGTTGAGGATACTCAACCTCCGTATCATTCCACTCAAACATTAATTGGCGTCGCTCAGATTCTGTCAACAGTGGTAGCTCCGACAAACGCTGCTTTGAATTAGCAACAATTCCTTCAAGCAACGTTTGCAAATGCGCTACCATTTCTTGTATAAAACTCTCCTTAAATAAATCAGTATTGTATTCTAAATTACCTAATAAACCATCAACTGTTTCAGTTATATATAAGGTCAAATCCAACTTGGCAGTATGACTATTGCTTTCTAAAATGCTTAAAGTTAAACCAGGCAACTCTAAAGCAGACATCGGCGTATTCTGAAGTACAAACATCACTTGAAATAGTGGTGTATGACTCAAGTCTCGCTGTGGTTGCAGTTCTTCAACTAACAACTCAAAAGGTAAATCCTGGTGTGCATAAGCTCCTAAAGCTACTTCTCGCACCCGTTTGAGTAACTCTTCAAAGCTAGGATTTCCTGCGAAGTTAGTCCGCAGTACTAAAGTATTGACAAAAAATCCAATTAGCCCTTCTATCTCTGCTCGGTTGCGGTTAGCGATGGGCGAACCAACCACAATATCTTCGCTACCTGTGTAACGCCATAGCAATGTTTGAAAAGCTGCTAACAGGGTCATAAATAAGGTGCTTCCCTGTTGCTGGCTGAATTTGTTTAAAGCAAAAGAGAGTTTATCAGATAGGTTGAATGAGTAAGTCGAGCCTCGGAAAGTCTGAATTGCTGGTCTGGGATAATCAGTAGGTAACTCTAAGACTTTTGGCGCGTTCTTTAACTGCTTGAGCCAGTAAGATGTCTGAGTTTTGAGTACTTCTTTTTGCAACCATTGTCGTTGCCAAGCCGCAAAGTCTACATACTGTATTGGTAGTTCAGGTAAGGGTGAGGGTTGTCCATTACAGAAAGCTTGATAAAGTGTTGCTAACTCCCTCACAAGTATATCTATTGACCAACCGTCAGAGACGATGTGGTGCATTGTCAATAATATTATGTGTTCTTCTTGACCAAGACGTAATAATTTCACTCTCAGTAGCAAGTCGCCGTTGAGATCAAAAGGTTTCTGTGCTTCTTGAAAAGCCTGTTTTTTGACTTCGGCTTCTTGTTGATTTAAAGGTAGCTCGCTAATATCGAATATTGGTAATGTTAATGACATTACCTCATGGATGACAGCGATCGCTTCCCCTTCTATTGTTTGAAAATTGGTTCGCAGGACTTCATGGCGGCTGATAATTTCGTTAAAACTTTGTTGTAGTGCCTCTACATTCAATTGTCCCTCTAGGCGAACAGCAGCAGGCATATTGTAGAA
The DNA here is from genome assembly GCF_003113895.1 of Nostoc commune NIES-4072. NCBI lineage: Bacteria > Bacillati > Cyanobacteriota > Cyanophyceae > Nostocales > Nostocaceae > Nostoc > Nostoc commune. The sequence continues at coordinate 2,225,199 of NZ_BDUD01000001.1, forward strand.
GGAACTATTTGGCTCTAATTGGGCCAAAAACCATAACCGTTGTTGAGCATAAGATAGCGGTAACTCTGGCGATCGCACAATCTGCTCAATATTCGTTACCTCATCTGCTGAGTCTACCTTAATCGCTTTTTCAATTTCTTTTGCTAGCCCAGCTATTGTTGGTTTTTCAAATAAATAACGTAAAGGAAGCTCTACTTTAAACACTTGCCGGATTCGGGAAATTACGCGAGTGGCGATTAATGAATGACCACCTAATTCAAAGAAATTATTATCAATACCTATTTTTTCAATACCAAGTACTTCTATCCAAATACCCGCTAATAAATCCTCAATTGGTGTGGAAGGAAGAATAATATTCGATGATGATATCTGTGTTAATTGAGGAATAGGTAGCGCTTTCCGGTCAACCTTACCATTAGGTGTAACTGGGAGTGCCTCTAACATGACAAAAGCTCCTGGTATCATGTAGCTTGGCAAATTTGACTCTAAAAAGCCACGTAATTGAGAAATTGTCAGTGTTTGTTCTTTTTGAAGAACTACATAAGCAACTAAACGCTTAGAATCTTCTGATTCACCCACAACAACTACAGTTTCTTGGACTGCTGGGTGTTGATTGATGACTGCTTCAATTTCTGCCAATTCAATGCGAAAACCACGGACTTTTACTTGATGGTCAATGCGACCAATGTACTCAATCTCTCCATCCACTAAATAGCGTGCTAAGTCTCCTGTTTTGTACAACCTTTCCCCTGGCTGCTTCGCGTAGGGATTGGGAATAAATTTATCCGCAGTCAGTTCAGGTTGATTTAAATAACCACGAGCTAAACCTGCACCGCTAATATACAACATACCAGGTACGCCTACAGGAACAGGTTGGTAATTTTTATCTAATAAATAAATCTGGGTATTATGAATCGGACGACCAATAGGTGGCGTGTTGTTAGTACCTTTTTGTATCCAGGCAAAGGTTGAATAAGTTGTATCTTCAGAAGGGCCATACAAGTTAAAGACTTGTTGTATATTCTCCTGTCGATAAAGTTCTTGTACGAGTTGATTATGAAGCGGTTCACCCGCGATATTAACAGTTTGCACTGAAGTTGGAATGCCATCAGTTCTTAGTAACTGTGAAATCACGCTTGGAACAGTATTAATTAAGGTTACATTCTCGGATGTTGCCAAGGCTGGTAAATATAGTGCATTCTCAATTAACAGAACCTTACCACCACAACATAGGGGAACAAATATCTCGAACACCGAAAGGTCAAAGCAAATCGAAGTTGATGCTAAAACTCCTTTTTTCGCTTGCATCTCAAAGGTTTTGTTTGCCCAATCTAACATTGCAACTGTGCTAGCGTGTTTAATCATTACACCTTTGGGTCTGCCTGTGGAACCAGAGGTGTAAATCACATAAGCTAGATTGTCAGGAGTTACTTCAGAGAATAAATTTTCTTGGCTTTGTTGGGCAATATAATGCCAATGTGTATCTAAACAAACGACTTGAGCTTTGTGTTGTGGCATTGCTTCTACAAGCGAGGCTTGAGTTAGCAAGACTGATGCTTGGGCATTTTCTAATACAAATGCTAATCGCTCTTGAGGATAACTAGGGTCTAGTGGGATGTATGCACCACCTGCTTTCAGGATGCCCAACAGTCCGATAATCATAGAGAGCGATCGCTCTACACAAATCCCCACCAATACCTCTGGTTTTACTCCTAGCGATCGCAAATGATGTGCCAATTGATTCGCTTTGCCGTTCAGTTCCCCGTAGGTCAATTTTTGGTCTTCAAACACCACCGCCACAGCATCGGGTGTTTTTTCTACTTGCGCTTCAAATAACTCATGGATGCATTGCTGTTGAGGATATTCAACCTGAGTATCATTCCACTCCACAAGCAACTGATGTCGCTCAGTTTCCGTCAACAGCGATAACTCACAAAGACGTTGCTCTGTCTTTGTTATCATACCCTCTAACAAAGTCTGCAAATGTCCTAGCATCCGGATGATAGTATCAGTGTCGAAGCGATGCCTACGGCGGGCTACGCCTACGCTATCATCACAAGTAATCTTGAGCAACAACTCTTCACCTGGAATCACAGTTAGAGTTATCGGATAGTTAGTCTTTTCAAAGTTATGAAAATCCTTGATCTCAAAATTTAGATCGCTCTGCCGTAAGGAAACATCTATAGGATAGTTCTCAAAAACGACAATACTCTCGAACAAAGATAAATCTTTGGGAACTTCGCTCCATCCTTGAATTTTCACTAACGGAGTATACTCATACTCGCGTGCTTCAACTAGTTGCTCTTTGATTTTCTGAAGCCAAGGCAAAAGAAATTCTTCAGGTGATACTTGTACTCTAATCGGCAGTGTATTTATCAATAGCCCTACCATAGACTCAACTTTAGCTAAAGTAGGGGGACGACCAGAAGTTACTGCCCCAAAAACTACATCTTCCTGACCACTATAGCGGCTCAATAGTAAAGCCCAAGCTCCCTGTACTAGGATGTTTAGGGTTAACTGGTGTTGCTTTGCTACAGATTGCAATCCTGCTGTTGTGACTACAGAAAGCTTAACTTCTCGCTCGTTAGAGGCATCTGTTTGAGCTGGTAATTTTATAGCTGCTTTATTTACCGATAGCTGTGTTGGAGTAGTAAAACCTTTAAGCGTCTGTCGCCAGAAAGCCTCAGCCTTGGATAGGTTTTGTTGCTGTAGCCAGACAATGTAATCTCGATATGGGCGAATGGGTTCTAGGTGAGTATCTTGAGCATTGCAGAAAGCTTTATAACAAGCAAAGACTTCCTTAAAAATCAAAGGAACAGACCACCCATCTAGCAATAGATGATGATGACTCCAGGTAAAGTTATAGGAGATGTCTGAAAGTTTAACTAGTGTTAGGCACATCAATGGTGGCTGCGTCAGTTCAAAGCCTCTGGAGCGATCGCTTTGCCATAAAAGTTCTAACTTTTGTTGTTGTTCTTCTGAGGAGAGATGCTGCCAATCATATTCCTGCCACGGTAGCGTCACCTGTCGATGCACAATTTGTACCGGTTCTTTTAAACCTTCCCAAACAAAGCAGGTTCGTAGAATTGAATGTCGTTCTACAACGTACTCCCATGCGCGATGGAATTCTGTAATGTTGAGCTTTCCTTGGAGAGTCAAACTAAATTGTTCAAAATAGACGCCAGATTTAGGGGCTGCAAGACTATGGAAGAGAATGCCCTGCTGCATCGGCGAGAGAGGATAAAAGTCTTGAATGTTTTTGTTTTTCACGCTCATCTTACATATCTCCCATAGCTGCTGTAATGGCGTCGAGATCGGCTTGATCCCATTGGCTTTGCTTAAACTCAGCGAAATCGGAAGGGGTAACACCACCTGCATCATAAGACTGACAATGAGCAATCAGCGATCGCAATGCCTCAATAAACCTTTGAGCAAGTCCTTCAATCGTGCTTTGCCGATACAACTCCTTGCTGTAAGTCCAACTCATTTGCAAATGTCCCTGATAAATACCACCGTTAATTTCTAACAAGTGAGTTCGCTTATTTTGCAACCCGTGACTTGAACCACTTAAACCCTGTACTAAGCTAAATAAAGATGATTCTGGTAAAACTTGATCAAACTGTCCTAAATAGTTAAAAATTACTTCAGCTTTTGACAAGGAAAGTTGTTCATTTATTTCCTTATTTTTATTAATAAAACGCAGTAATCCATAGCCAATGCCTTGATTTGGAATTACTCGAATCTGCTCTTTAATCGACTTTAAAGCTTTTCCTAGATCGTTAGTATTTTCCAGATTTAGGTGTACGGGAAAAATACTTGTAAACCAACCTACAGTCCTCGATAAATCCACATTCTCGAATATTTCTTCTCGCCCATGTCCTTCTAAGTCAATTAATAGAGAAGTTTCTCCCGTCCACTGGTGAAATGTTTGGATAAGTGCTGTTAACAATACATCATTAATTTGTGTCCGGTAAGCTGCTGGCACTTGTTGCAGCAAACTTTGAGTTTCTTCTGTGGATAATGATACTGATACAATAGAACTCGTCTCTTCTATATTATTTCCACCCGGAAAATCTATTGGTATCGACGAAATAGTTTGATGCTGTGTTGTCAGCCAGAATTCTATTTCTGAAAGCAGTACTGAAGATTGAGCATATTTTTGTAAACAGCTAGACCATTCTTTATAAGAAGTTGTTTTGGGTGGCAACTTTATAGCTTTTCCCTGACTAATTTGCTGGTAAGCTGTTTGAAAATCTTCAATTAAAATTCGCCACGATACAGCATCAACAACTAAATGATGAATAATCCAAAGCAAGCGGTTGGCTTGATTTTCACCCAAGTTAAAAAGAGCAACTTGGAATAATGGCCCTTGTGAAAGATTTAAGCTAGCTTGTAGTTTAGTGGCTGCTGCTTCGATTGCTGCTGCTTGTTTATCTTTTGGCAGCGCTGAAAAATCGAAGTATGTCAGTGGCATCCCATCATCAGGACTCGCGAACAGTGCTTGAGTACTAAATTCCTCTTGTATAAATCGTAAACGTAGGACATCATGATGATTTTGTAGATACTCTATGATTTTTTCTAAGATTACAGGGTCAATTTTTTGCTTGCTTTCTAACAATACCGACTGATTCCAGTGGTGTGGTTCTGGTTGATGTTGCTCAAAAAACCAGTGTTGAATGGGTGTTAAATCTAAAGCGCCAGTCACCGCCATCTGCTCGGCTTCAATTTTTTTTGTTGTTCCAGCTACAACCGCTAATCGAGCGATGGTTTGATGTTGAAACAATTGCTTAGGAGTCAAATTTAGCCCTATTTGGTTGGCTTTAAATATTACTTGAAGGCTAAGAATAGAATCGCCACCTAATCTAAAAAAGTTGTCGTTTCTACCTATTTTTTCCAAACCTAATACCTCTGCCCAAATAACAGCTAATTGTTTTTCAATAGTGGTTTGTGGTGCAACAAAGGTTTCTTCAAGTTCTAGACGTACCGTATTAGGAATAGGTAGTGCTTTACGATCAACTTTACCATTCGGCGTGAGCGGTAGTGCCTCCAAGATTACAAAAGCTGCTGGTATCATATAGCTTGGCAACTTTGGCTCCAAGAAGCCGCGCAGTTCAGTAATTGTCAGTGTTTGTCCTTTTTGAGGAACTACATAAGCGACTAAACGTTTAGAATTTACAGAATCTTGACTTACGACAACTACAGTTTCTCGAACGGCTAAGTGTTGATTGAGTAAGACTTCTATTTCACCTAATTCAATGCGAAAACCCCGAATTTTAACTTGATGGTCGATGCGTCCGATAAATTCCAAGTTGCCATCAGGTAGATAACGAACTAGGTCGCCTGTCTTATAAAAACGCGCTCCTGGTTCTGTAGTATAAGGATTGGGGATAAACTTTTCTGCTGTTAATTCTGGTCGGTTGCGGTAGCCTCTTGCTACACCCACACCTCCAATATAAAGTTCTCCTGGAACACCTATTGGTACCAATTGCAGAGATGAATCGAGTACATATGACTGAATGTTATTAGTTGGTTTTCCAATTGGCAACTCACATCCTACAGTTTTAATATCTGTTACTGCCGAGAAATCGCACATTGTCGCAGAAATTGTCGTTTCTGTAGGGCCGTAGCAATTAATGAGTCGCACTTGTTCCTTTGCCTGTTGCCGCCATATTTTCAACCGAGAGGGTTCAGCTTTTTCGCCACCAATCAGAACTAATCGTACTGTTGCGGGTAGTACTAAATTTCCTATAGACAGATCATCTGTTAGCTGATGCCAAAAGCTAGTAGGTAAGTCAAGTATTGTAAGTTCCAAATTATTACATTGATACAGGAACTCCGATATGGAACTCAACATTTGATCAGTTCGCAGTATTAGGGTTGCACCTTGCACTAAACACGAAAAGATTTCTTCGGCAGCTACATCAAAACTAATTGAAGTAAACTGCAATAGGCGATCACTCGACTTCAGTGCAAACTCTATATATGTAGTATTAATATAATTACTTAAAGAGCGATGCTGAATCATTACTCCTTTGGGTGTTCCCGTTGAACCAGATGTATAAATTAGATAAGCAAGGTTTTCAGGTTGTGTCTGATTAATCGGGTTATCTTGGCTATTATCAGCAATTTTTTGCCAGTCTGTATCTAAGCAAATGGCTTGAGATTGATGTTCACAGAGTGTGTCCAATTGTACTGATGTAGTTAGTAAAACTGACACTTGGGCATCCTTTAACATCAAAGTGAGGCGTTCTTTTGGATAGGCTGGATCTAGAGGCAGATATGCTCCTCCAGCTTTGAGGATTCCCAAAAGTCCGATAATCATCTCTAAAGAGCGTTCTATGCAGATTCCCACTAAAACTTCTGGTTTGACTCCGAAGTTTTTGAGGTAGTGCGCTAGTTGATTGGCTCGCTGATTTAATTCTCTGTAAGTTAAATACTGATTTTGAAACACCACTGCAACTGCATTTGGTGTCCGTTCTACCTGCGCTTCAAATTGTTGATGAATGCATTCTTGAGAATTGGGAATTTGAGATTTATTTGTACTAAGTTCTAGTAACTCATGATGATCTGCGGCGCTCAAAAGTGGGAAGTTGGATAGCCGAGCTTGAGGATTAACAGCAATGCCTGAGAGCAAATTCTGAAAGTGTCTCAGCATCTTAGTGATGGTAACAGCATCAAATAGGTCAGTATTATACTCAAATGATGCCATCACTCGTTCTTTAGTAATCTCAATAGACAAGCTTAAATCAAACTGCGCTGTTTTGGTTTCTATTTTTAATAAGCTCAATGCCAAACCAGGCATTTCTGGTAAATGCGAGTAATCTTGGACATTGAACATAACTTGGAAAAGCGGCGTTTGACTGGTATGCCGTTCTGGCTGCACTGCTTCTACAATTTGGTCGAAGGGCAAATCTTGGTGTGTATAAGCTCCTAAAGCTACTTTTTTTACCCGCGTTAGCAACTCGTCAAAAGTCGGGTTGCCGCTCATATCTGTACGTAGCACCAATGTATTGACAAAAAAGCCAATTAACTGTTTGATTTCATCACAGTTACGGTTAGCGATCGCTGTTCCTACAGCAATATCATCTTGATCGGTATAACGATAAAGAAAAGTCTGAAATGCTGCTAATAGCAACATGAATAGAGTTACACCCTCTTGACGAGCGATCGCCTTTAATTGCTCAATGACTTTTTCAGGCAACTCGATAGATTGTTGAGCGCCGTGTGAAGTTTGCACTACCGGTCGAGGTCGATCAGTAGGTAGTTGTAATGCGGCTGGGATACCCTCAAGTTGTTGCTTCCAGTAAGAGAGTTGCGTTTGTAGAATTTCCCCTTGTAACCATTGTCGCTGCCAGTGTGCAAAGTCTTTGTATTGGATAGAGACTTCCAGTAGAGGTGAAGAACTTCTAGTTAAGAACGCTTTGTACAGTAATGCTATCTCTTGTAAAAATACCTCAACAGACCAGCCATCAGAGATTATGTGGTGCATCTCAAGCAAAAGAACATGCTCTTGCTGTTCTAGGCGCAAAAGTTTAGCACGTAACAATGGCCCCTGTATTAGATCAAAAGGTTGTTGGCTTTGTTGAGTCAACAATTGCTGGACTGCGGCATTTTGATAATCTATTACTGATAAAGATAATTTTAGAGAAGAAGCAATAATTTGAACCGATTGTCCGTTGACTGTAGAAAAAGTGGTTCTTAGCGTTTCATGTCGCTGAATAACTTCATTCAGACTTTGTTCTAGTGGAGTAACTTCAAGCTGACCTTTGAGATTAATAGCTAAGGAAATATTGTAAGCTGGGTTGCCTGGTTCTAAACGATCAAGGAACCATAGTCGTTGTTGGGCAAAAGATAGGGGATAAACTTCGGCTTTCTGGACTTGGGTAAGGGATAGTGATGGTATTGCCTCAGCTGTTAGTTGAGCTAGAATCTTCGTGACGAGCGATCGCGTACTCATCCCTTCAAAAAAGTCTGCTACGGATACTTCTACTTCTAAATCAACCTCAATCCGGTTTTTCAAATCGAATACTTTTAAAGAATCAAGTCCCAGCGTGCTTAATGGTTCTTGTGGATTAATATCATCCGGTGCGATAGAAAGTACTCTCGCCAAAAGTTCAATCAGATATGACTCTAAAATCGGTTGACACTCTCTTGGGGAAAGCGCCAAAAGTTCAGAACGTTGTAATTGAGTTTCTTTTCTGGCAATATCACTAATCTTGAGAATGTCACTTTCAACTACATTCAGTTCACCATTTTCAAACTGAGCGCGAGTTGCACGACGTTGAATCTTACCGCTAGAAGTTTTAGGTATACTACCTGGTTTAATTAAAACTACACCATAAACTTGTACTTCATGTTCTTCAGTAATTGATTGCCGAATTGCACTAGCCACTTCTGCTAAATTTGGCTTGGCGCGAAACTCTAATTCTTGTACAACTACCAGCCTTTCTTCGTTGTTAACCTCTACTGTAAATGCTGCATTAGCACCGCAACGTAAGGATGAATGGCTGCGTTGGGCGGTTAATTCGATATCTTGCGGGTAAAGATTGCGACCGCGAATAATAATTAAATCTTTTGCTCTACCTGTAATGAAAAGCTCACCATTGTCTAAAAAGCCTAAGTCACCAGTCCGTAAAAACGGCCTCTCTTTTGTGTCTTTCAGATAGGCGTGGAATGTTTGCTCTGTTTCTTCTGTTCGATTCCAGTAACCCTGACCTACACTCAGTCCAGATACCCAGATTTCGCCAACTTCATCTGATGAACAGCGAGTTAATGTTTCAGGATTAACAATCACAATCTGCTGTTGAGGAATAGTTTGACCACAACTGACAAAGCTTTGGATATCTTGATTCTGGATAGTTGCTTCGACTATCTGGTTCTGTGAAAGTGCAGATTTCTCTACAGTTTTTACTTGAGCTAAGGCTGTTTTGATCCCACCAGAAACTATCAAAGTTGCTTCCGCCATGCCGTAACAGGGGTAGAATGCTTCAGGGCGAAAGCCACACTCTGCAAAGGTGGTTGCAAATAGCTCAAGAGTATCTTGTCGGACTGGTTCAGCACCGTTAAATGCAACACTCCAACTACTTAAGTCAAGAGTTTCTTTTTGTTCTTGAGTAATCCTTTGAACACATTGTTCATAGGCAAAGTTGGGGCCACCACTGGTTGTACCTTTGTAGCGGGAAATTGCTTGCAACCACCGATAAGGTCTTTGCAGAAATGATGCTGGGGACATTAAGACGCAAGGAAAACCACCATACAAAGGTTGTAAAATCCCACCAATCAAACCCATATCATGGTAAATAGGTAGCCAGGATACAAACTTACTACTAGGCGAATGTTCCATCATTTGGTAGGTTACGGCGGCGTTGTGCAGCAGATTGCCATGACTGAGCATGACTCCCTTTGGTGTACCTGTAGAACCTGATGTGTATTGCAAAAAGGCTAGGGTATCCTCATTGATTGCAGGTTGTTGCCAAGAATCTTCTATACCCTGTGCAATGTTGTCAGTTGTCAGCCAGTGAAAATTTCCCTGTTTTGTTAGGAGTGTGAGTATTGATTGTAATGTGGGGAGCATTGCTGTTGTGGTGAGAGCAATACTTGCCTGTGCATCTATGCTAATAGCCTGTATTCTGGGCGTTTTACGTTGATTGGAAGGCGGATAAGCTGGAATCGCCACTACCCCAGCATATAGACAACCAAAAAATGCGCTTAAGTAATCCAGTCCAGGAGGATAGAGCAATATGGCACGTTCCCCACTCAAACCAAGAGCTTGGAGTTGAGCTGCTACAGCCCGACTGCGCCGATCCAATTCTTGGTAAGTCAGCGTTAATTCCTGAGTCTCTCCATCTTCAAGGAAAGTAAAAGCTTGTGTGTGCGGCATCTGGAAACTGCGATCGCGCAGAATATCAACCATAGTCGCACACTGAGAGGGAATTTCTTGGAATTTATTGATAAATTGAGTCATTATTATGCTTCAGGTAATCAAATGCACACAAACAATAGTGGCAAAATTAATTAATCTCACACTCACTCCTGGCTGAACAAGGGTTTGAGCAGTTTTTGTGGGTATCTTAATTTAAAAATCCACTTAAATACAGCTAACCTTAAACTGACATACCTCTTTCTGGCTCAAAGTGCTGCCTTTAGAGGATTATTTAATTGAATTGGTGAAACCCAAAGAACAGACCTCAATGTTGCTCTAGGGAAGACAAGGTGAAATTAGTAAGTCATTTAAACTTCTATATTGCTAGTAATTTTCATTTAGACTTTCTTACATTACTAGTGATTGTGGCGTTTAGCAATACTGTAATTAATAAGGAATAATTATCAATAATTGAATATATGTCATTCTTAGACTATTACCAAAATCTTCTATGACTTTTGATAGATATCAACGGCTGAAAAGTCGAATGGTTTCAACGACCTGATTTTAGCGGAAGATGAAATTTTGTAGTATGAGGATAGTTCTGACATAGATAGAAGGATGAGGAAAAATGTGAAGTGAGTAGCTTGAACTGTTACCAAATTAATGATAATCTTTATTGTTAAGTAAATTCAGTAGATGAAAAAGTTTTCCAAAGGTCTTACCAGCCCTTTATTTGAGATGGGGAATACAATTCTCTGAAAGCAGCTTATAATCTACCTTTTGGCTTAACCTTGTTATGGATTGACTCAAGAGCGATCGCAGATTGCAGGTGCTTTGTGCATCGCAACCTTTGAGAGGTTAGTGGTGTTAAGATCCCCGACTTCTTCAAGAAGTCGGGGATCTAGTAGCTCCGCAAAATTAATGCGATAGACCACTAGTATGCCAAGTGTGATTATGACAGGTTAAACAAGTTAGTAGTAAGCACTTTACCCGGATTTCTCACAAAGGTTTAAACGAGTAGCCCAAAACGCTTATGCCACTTAGACTTGAGATAAAATACGCCGTTCACATATTGTTGTGATTCGTGCAGTGTCTAAAACGCTCAAAATCTAAGCCTGATAAAGGTTTGGTAATAGCGATCGCACCGCTTGTGAGAAATGCGGGTTTAGTACTTAAATTACGGCTAGAGCCACCAACTACTAACTTATTGTCGTGAAGTACTGGATTATCGAATTTTAAAAAGCATAGCCAATTAAGTAGCAGGAGACAAATTATGTACCAAGACGACAAAGAGGATACAACAATTTACAAAGTTGTACTCAATCATGAAGAACAGTATTCCATTTGGCCTGCTGACCAAGAAAACGCACTCGGCTGGAAGGATGCTGGCAAAAGTGGTTTGAAACAAGAATGTCTAGATTACATCAAAGAAGTTTGGACTGATATGAGACCATTAAGCCTTCGCAAGAAAATGGAAGAAACTGCTGGGGGTAAATCATAACGAATTTGATTTTTCGTAACGCCTGGTGACTGAAACTGCTGGGCGTTGAGCATTGATTATTCTTCTTTGCCCCTCTGCTTCCCAGTCCCTAGTACCGCAAGGCGGAAGTTAAAAGTCAAAAGTACAAAAGTCAAAAGTCACGCATAATTGTATTCCGAGCTTCTTGCGCCATTTAAAATAGTATGTTTATTTCCGCCGTGCTGTACTAGTCTCTAGTGCCCAGGAACCTTTTCGGTAACAAGGCAAAGCTGTACGTAAGTGACTTTGACAAAGCAGATTTAAGTTAATCTAACAATATCACTCTATTGAGAAAATTTGTCAAGCTATAAAGAGTATCCTTTATTCCGTGTAAAAAATGGGGAAATGGCTACACGATGATGTAATCTATAATATTTATCAAGAAAGATTATCAACTTTAATGATTATGAAAGCTGTTAAATATTATGAGTAGCAATGTAGAGTATTTTTCATTTATTTTATTTGAACCACAATCCTGGGTAGGATAGTACAAATGATCAAAGCGGCGATAGTGTCACCGAAACGATTGAAAAAGCCACAAATATCGGCTTTTTTTGGTCTGGCTTTGGCAGTGTGTATGCTGCTTATTTGCTTGGTGTACAGTGTGACGCTAGGTGCAGCAGAAATACCTTTAGACAAGATTTTTACATCTTTTATAGCCTTTGATGGTTCCTACGATCACTTAGTCATTCAGACAGTAAGATTACCGCGATCGCTAATTGCTATTTTTGTAGGTTCAGCCCTTGCTGTATCGGGAGCATTGATGCAGGGTTTGACACGAAACCCCTTAGCAGATCCAGGTATTTTGGGTATTGAGTCGGGAGCCGCCCTCTTTGTAGTTGTGGCAACTTTTGTTTTTGGCAGTTCATCCCTAAGTATTTACGCTCTTGTGGCCTTTTTGGGTGCGGGAGTAACAGCAGTGTTAGTTTACATCCTTGGTTCTCTGGGACGAGGAGGAGCTACCCCACTGAATTTGACAATAGCGGGAGCGGCGTTGACTGCTCTAATTTCTTCCTTCACCACCGGTATCCTCATTGTTAGTCAACAAACACTCGAACAAGTGAGATTTTGGTTAGCTGGTTCATTATCTGGTCGAGATTTTAATTTATTCTTGCAACTACTGCCTTTTGTCAGCATGGGATTAGTTATAGCTTTTGCCCTCGGCAGACAAATTACCACTATGAGTTTAGGTGAAGATATCGCTAAAGGTTTGGGGCAACAGACAGCTTGGATCAAAATATTTACCGCTATCAGCGTAGTTTTACTAGCAGGAAGTTCCGTTGCCCTTGCAGGGCCAATCGGCTTCATTGGTTTAGTCGTTCCCCATATAGTGAGATTTTACATTAAAGCCGATTATCGTTGGATATTACCTTATTGTGCAGTTTTGGGAGCAATTTTACTTTTAGTTGCAGATATTGCTGCCCGTGTATTGCTCAAACCACAGGAGTTACCTGTGGGTGTAATGACAGCAATAGTTGGCGCTCCTTTTTTTGTCTACCTGGTTAAATCAAAGGTGAAAAAATGAGTTTTGATTGGCTAGTCATTCGTTCCCAAGCGATATCTTTCCGCATCGACCGACGTGTACCAGTCGTATTGTTATGTTTGGGAGTAGCGATCGCAGTGGCGATAGTGATGAATGTGGCCAAAGGTGAATATCCAATCTCGCCTTTGGATATCGTGAAAACTATATTGGGTTTAGATACAGGAAACCCAGACCATAAATTTGTGATTCAAAATCTGCGTCTACCCCGCACCCTTGTGGCTTTTATGGTGGGAATGGCGCTGGCAATTTCAGGTACTATATTTCAAGGACTGACACGCAATCCATTGGCTGATCCTGGTATTATCGGCATCAACGCTGGGGCAAATCTGGCGGCAGTTATAGTAATTGTATTGTTTCCATCAGCACCAATTTATACTTTACCTTTATCAGCCTTTGCTGGTGCTTTGTTGATGGCGATTTTAATTTACTCACTGGCTTGGAATAACGGTAGTTCTCCGATTCTATTAATTTTAATGGGTGTTGGCTTATCTGCGATCGCTAGTGCTATAACCACCTTGATGATTACCTTTGGCGAAATTTATGACGTAAGTAATGCTTTGGTTTGGTTAGCTGGGAGTGTCTATGGCCGGACTTGGGAGCAAGTCTTTTCGTTATTACCTTGGTTAATTGTTTTTATCCCAATGGCTTTGACACTAGCAAGGCATTTGAACGCCTTAAATTTGGGAGATGATGTTGCCAAAAGTTTAGGTAGTCGGGTGGAATGGCAACGTGGTTTACTCGTACTGGTGGGTGTAGCCTTAGCAGGTGCAGGAGTGGCCACCGCCGGAAATATTGGTTTTATTGGTTTAATCGCACCTCATTTAGGACGACAGTTGGTAGGTGCAACTCATGAAGGCTTGATTCCTACTTCCGCACTCTTGGGGGGAGTGATTGTTGTGATGGCAGACTTGTTAGGAAGAACGTTGTTTGCACCTATCGAACTTCCTTGTGGGGTGGTAACTGCTGCAATTGGCGCTCCTTATTTTCTTTATTTATTAATTCATAACCGCAAAAAATAAAGCTGGGAAATATCACTTATGAAAGGACTCTCAACCAAAAGTCTGTCTTTAGCTTACGATGGTGCGCTAATTATCCGTGACCTAAATTTGGCAATCCCTACCGGACAAATTAGTGTTTTAGTTGGTGCTAATGGTTGTGGAAAATCAACTTTGTTAAGAGGTTTGGCAAGATTACTTAAACCCCGTAGCGGTACGGTCTATCTTGATGGAACATCTATTTTTAATCTTTCCACCAAAGAAGTAGCACAGCAGTTAGGTATTTTGCCTCAAGGGCCAGTAGCACCGGAAGGTTTAACAGTACAAGATTTGGTAGCACAAGGACGTTACCCTTATCAAAATTGGTCGCAGCAGTGGTCGGCAAAAGATGAAAAAATCGTGCAGCAGGCACTCTTAATTACAGATTTGTTGGAATTGGCACAGAGAGCATTAGATACTTTATCCGGTGGACAACGACAAAGAGCTTGGATTGCAATGGCGTTGGCACAAGACACAGATATTTTACTTTTAGATGAACCGACTACTTTTTTAGATTTGGCGCACCAAATAGACATTTTAGATTTGTTGTATGAGTTGAATCAAAATCAGGGACGAACAATTGTAATGGTGCTGCATGATTTAAATCAGGCATGTCGTTATGCTGATCACTTAGTTGCAGTCAAAGAAGGTCGGATTTTTGCTGCTGGGGAACCAAAACTAGTAATGACTCAAGAAATGGTTCAAGAGGTTTTTGGGTTAGAGTCTCGAATTATTTCTGACCCAGTGATGGGGACACCGATGTGTGTACCGATAGGACGCAAGGGAAAAGTAGTAAATAACCAACAAATTTACTTAAATTCCTGATTCTATTTTTATTAGAAATATCGACTCTCATGAATCATCTAACTACAAAGAAGAAATAGTCGTGACAATCATATCAAAATCTCCTAGAGTATCCAATAAGCTTATAAATTCAGCCCACCCTTTACAACGCTTGCTCAACTATGGTAGCCAATATCGCCAACAAATTTGGCAAGCAACATTATGTTCTATCATCAATACGATTTTAGATTTAGCACCACCGTGGTTAATTGGTATTGCGGTAGATATTCTTGTAGAACAGCAAAATTCTGTATTTGGCAAGTTGGGTGTAAAAGATATAGTTTGGCAATTTTTATTACTTTCATTGCTCACTATCATTGTCTGGATACTAGAATCAAGTTCTGAGTATGCATATAATAGAATTTGGCGTAATTTAGCCCAAAATATCCAGCATAATTTACGCTTGGATGCTTACAATCATGTACAAGAATTAGATTCAGCTTACTTTGAAGAAAGCAGCACTGGCGGTTTGATGTCAATTTTAAACGATGATATTAACGAGTTAGAAGATTTTTTAAATTTTGGAGCCAATGAAATTATTAATATTACCACCTCACTGATCATTTTAATTGGTGGTGCATTATTCATTTTACCTCCCTACATCACCTTTGCAGCAATGTTACCAATGCCATTTATTGTTTGGGGTTCATTTAGTTATCAAAAACGTCTAGAAGCTCGTTACGCTGAGGTGCGAGAAAGGGTAAGCTTTCTGAACTCACGCCTAGCAAATAATATTAGTGGTATTACCACAATTAAAAGTTTCACTGCTGAAGCTTATGAAAGCGCTAGATTGGCAGGAGATAGCGAAGCATATAGAAAAAGTAACACCAAAGCAATTAAACTTTCTGCTGCATTTGTGCCTTTAATTAGAATGTTAGTTTTAGTAGGGTTCACAGCTTTATTATTTTGGGGAGGTATGGCAGCGTATGGTGGTCAAATATCTATTGGTAGCTATAGTGTTTTACTTGTTTTAGTACAAAGATTATTATGGCCTTTAGTAACATTAGGAGAAATATTTGACAAATATCAAAGGTCAATGGCTTCTACAAAACGGGTCATGGATTTATTAGATACTCCCATAAATATTATTACGGGAGACAAATATTTACCTATTGCTCAAGTACGTGGTGAAATTTGCTTTAAACAAGTTACTTTTGCTTATCACGATAGAGAGCCAGTAATTAAAAAATTATCCTTACATATACCCGCCGGGAAAACTATCGCTATTGTTGGTTCTACGGGTTCTGGTAAAAGCACTTTAGTTAAATTATTATTGCGATTATATGATATTTCTTCTGGCACAATCACTATTGATAATATTAATATCCAAAAATTAAATCTAGGTGATTTGCGTCGTAGTATTGGCTTGGTCAGCCAAGATGTATTCTTATTTCATGGTACTATTGCTGAAAATATCGCCTATGGTACTTTTAATGCTACCAATAAACAAATCATTGAAGCTGCGAAAATTGCCGAAGCTGATGATTTTATTATGCGGCTACCCCAAGGTTATGAGACAATAGTTGGAGAACGAGGTCAAAAATTATCTGGTGGACAACGCCAAAGAATTGCGATCGCTAGGGCTGTTTTGAAGAATCCACCTATTTTAATTTTAGATGAAGCCACCTCAGCAGTAGATAATGAAACTGAGGCTGCTATTCAGCGTTCTTTAGAACGGATTACAGTTAATCGAACGACCATAGCCATAGCTCATCGTCTTTCCACTATCCGCAATGCTGATTGTATTTATGTGATGGAATATGGAGAATTAGTTGAGTCGGGAACACATGAAGCATTATTGGATAAGAAGGGGATTTATGCTAGCTTATGGAACGTGCAATCAGGGGTGAAATAAAAAGTTTAGACTTTACCAGCTTGATTAATCGCGATCGCGGTTGCTCCAATAATTGAGTCACAAAGCTATGATATTATAGGCGGAATTTGGGCGAAAATCGCAGACTGCCAAACTTTCGGAAGCTATTCCCAAGCTATAGCCCCTTTACGCTTTTTAATATACAGTTGCATAAATTCTACTAATGCTGCTGGGCTTTCTTCTGGGAGAAGATTCACAAACAGATAGGTGGGTTTGTCTTGGCTAGATACAGCTACAACACAGCCTTGACTGCAAGCCCATAAACATTTAACTGGGTGAATTTCAAATTTGTCAGCATGTAATTCATCACATAAACTATTTAGTTTTTCAAGTAAAATAGTGCCATCGAAAGGCGAAGTTTCTGGTCGTTCTTCAGATGAACGGTGGCAGGATTTGCAGACAAATAGCGTGTGTTTGGGCATGGACTTAAGGAGTTTTTACGAGGTATTTATAGAGGTCATCGATTACTGCATCAGCTGCAAGTAAATTTGACTCCCTCCAAGTTGACAGATTTATAATATATACATGATTTTGTTGAACAGCTTTAAGGGTATTCCATAGTGGTTTTTGTTTGAGTTTATTAAAGGTTTTTCCTTCATCATCCCCATCAAAGCCTATAAATATAACATCACCATCAATTTTCGATAATTCTTCTTCAGGAATAAAAATGTATCCGTATGGAGTAATCACATCTTGTAATTCTGTGCGTTGCAGACCCACATCATTCAGGATTGAGCCAGCAAATACATTTTTTAGTTCGCTAATAAATATAGGGCGATTGCTATCTTCTACATAAACATAAGAAACTTTTTTATTTTGATAGCGATCGCCTAGTGCCGCTTTCAGTTCTCGAATTCGATGATAATAATGATTCCAAGCCTGTTGAGAAGCATTTTCTCTTCCTAAAACTTTGATGACAAAATTAAAATGCTCCTTCCATTGACGGGGGCCTTCCCAACCAGTTTGTACAGTTGGGGCAATTTTTGATAGTAGAGGATAAATACTTATATCGTCGCTCAAATTTATAATCAAATCGGGTTTGAGTTGTAATATTTTTTCTAGATTGGGTTGAGTAACATCTCCCACCGATTGAATCCCATCTATTTTTCCTTCAAAATATTTAGGAAAATCACTTTTCTGATATCCAGTTGCACTTCCAATTGGTTTAACACCAAGAGCAACTAAATTGCCCAAGGTAGCTATATGTAAGGCGATAATACGTTGAGGATTTTGAGGTACACAAGTTTCTCCTGCTAGATGCTGAATTATCCGACAGTTCACCGGGCGAGATAATTCGTTTAGATTTTCTGCATTTTTAGTTAATTTTTGATTGCAAGCAGAAAACAGGAAAGTTGTTAGGCTAGCAAGTATAAATATAATTATTGCACGACTTACTTTCTTCATCAGAGGAATAATGACAGGATTTGCAGACGAATGTGCAAGCACATTCCCTATAAAGTAACAACATGCTGGGGGTTAACGGGAACACAGGTTTCCCCCATTGTGTGTTTAACTATGCGACATTCTGCGGTTGCTAGTTTAGGTGAATAGGATATATTTTGAGATGCCTGATGATTGCAAGCTGTAACTAAAGTAAATTTTAAGATGCCCAATATTAGCCAACAGAAAAAAATTCGCATTGTCTCAATTATTAAAATTGCCAGGAAACTGTTCCTTGAAGTGTAAAAGGCTGCCCGTAATAAACACGATTAGAATTAAGCGCACTTTCAAAATAGTTTATGTCAAATAGATTTTTGAAGTTGAGTGCAACTCGGAACTTATCTCGGTTATAGAAAATCGCCGCATCAGTGCGAACATAACTAGGCACATCATAAGTATTGGGCAAATCTCCAGCGCGATCGCCTACAAAAAACAAGCCGAATCCAGCCCCTAAACCTTGTAATTCCCCTTGTTGAATTTCGTAGCTTGTCCATAAGTTAAAAGAATGGTCTGCGGTATTTGGTAAGCGCTTTCCAACAAATTCAGGATTAATATCTTCCGTAGTATGTGCATCGATATAAGCATAGCCTGCATATACATTCCAGCCCGGCAAAATTTCACCTGCAATATTTAGTTCAATACCTTGGCTATTTTGCTCACCTACTTGGATAAAAAAACCTGAACGATCAGGGTCTGCTGTAGAGACATTAGTACGGGTTAAATCAAAGAATGCGAGTGTTGCAGAAAGTCGATCGCTCAAATCTGCCTTTACCCCAATCTCATACTGATTACCACGTTCTGGCTGCAAGGAAGAGTCAACACTAAAAAAGAATGTACCGCCTGGTGGGGTAAATGAA
This sequence comes from Nostoc commune NIES-4072, assembly GCF_003113895.1. Taxonomy (NCBI): domain Bacteria; kingdom Bacillati; phylum Cyanobacteriota; class Cyanophyceae; order Nostocales; family Nostocaceae; genus Nostoc; species Nostoc commune. The sequence goes on from NZ_BDUD01000001.1 coordinate 2,244,173, forward strand.
CTTGTGTAACTTGCATAGAGTGAGATGGCTGGGATGGGTTGATAGACAATCCCAAAACGAGGACTAAATGCACTATCTGATGCACTGCTTTCTGTGTTATTGATGAAATCTGTATATTTCCGATCAAAAGTATCAAACCGCACGCCTAACAACAACTTTAAGCCTTCTGAGAGTGTAACTTGGTCTTGAACATAAATTCCCCATGAGTTGGTGAGCGAGCGATCGCTACTTTCAAAAACGATGGCTGCTCCCGGTATTTTTGCTTGACCATAAATAGGATCAAAGATATCAATCGGGTTCGCTTCCCGTTCAGCATATATTGGTGACAAGTTTTCTAAACTATTAAAATCAACTCCAAATAGTAGTTGATGCTGAATTGAACCAGTGGAGAACTTGCCAACCAAATTTGTGGTCAAAGTATAATTTGTATTTTCAAGCTCGTATTCTCGATCTACACGATTAAAAGTTCGATTGTCTGCATCCAATCTTCCGGGAAGCGTAAGTTGGTCACTGTAATCACGAGACACAAACCGAAACGCATTGCGTAATGACCAGTTATCATTAAATTTATGTTCTAGTTGGTATCCAAGCCTTGTAATTGTCTGTTCAAATTCGTCAGAAGGTTCACCAAAGTTGCGGTTACGAGAGACTTCACCGATGGGGTTAGATAATACACTGCCAATTACAGGTACGCCAGATGCGTAGGAATCTCTTGTCTTGATGTATTCTCCCTCTAATATGAGGTTAGTTCTCTCGCCAATGTCCACACTGATAACAGGCGATATGTTTAAGCTTTCACCATTAAAGAAATCAACAAAACTATCTGAATTTCTGTAGGCTACGTTGAGACGATATAAAGCCGTCTTTGAGTCATCTAACGGCCCTGATAAATCAATTGCACCTCGATAATAACTATAAGTTCCAACGGTTGCGTCAATACCATAAAAAGGTTCGCTTAAAGGACGTTTAGATATTAGGTTGATACTTCCCCCTGGATTACCTAAACCAAATAGCACTGATGCAGGCCCTTTGAGAACTTCGACTCGCTCAATACTGGAAAGTTCACTCACTTCTCCAGCTACAGGGTCAAGTAGCCCATCTCTGAGGAAATTTGTTGCTGTTGCCTCGAATCCGCGAATGGTATAAGTGGTAAGTGGCCCAAAGTTAAAGTTCTGATTAACACCAGGGACGTTTCTAACCGCATCTTCTATGCGAGTCACCTGTTGGTCGCGCAACACTTCTTGAGGCACTACCTGAATCGATTGAGGAATATCACGCAAAGGTGTATCGGTCTTTGTCCCAGTCGTAGTATTCGTTACGCGATACCCATCTTGCTCTCCTGTCACCACCAACTCAATCGGCTCATCCGGCTGCGCTGCTGATTCCTCTTGTGGTGTCTCACTTGCTGGCTGTTGTGCTTGTGGTGTTTGGGGCTGCTGTGATGGCTGCGTTGCTGTTGCAGCAGAATTTATCCCAAAAACCAGCCCTGCATTATCATCAAATAACTCAACTGTGGGTGACTTTGCATCACCTACAACTGTCACTCGAACAGTATTTGCATCAATATTTATAACCGTTATTTCAGTAACTCCCGCAAGGGGTTTTTCTGAACGAAATACGAAAGCCTCACCACTGGGTAAACGCAGTTGGGCATTGGGAATATCAGCAATAAAGTTATTATCCTGACTGCGATTTGTAACTTGCAGTTGTTCTCCAAGAGATGTCTCTAAAATTACCTCTATACCTGTGTTTGTGGGATTTGCCTTGACTCCCGTGATTGGTATGATTTGTTCCCCAGTTCTTTGTTCTGGGTTAGGGGGATTGGTTGGTGTTGGTGACTGTACCAGCATTTGGGCGCTAGTAGCGGGAAGTTCGATTTCGCTGAGTTGACGAATATTTTTACTTGTTTTATCCGATACTCTTTGCAGTGAACTTGCAATTTGAGACTTAAAGAGTCGGGATTTCCTGGTGCTGGGAGCTAATACTGAAGATTTGCGGTTCGCAAATTTTTTATCTGTAACTGCAAGCTTCTGATCTAATGCAGATTTTCCTACTCTCTGGGTAGAAGATTTGCCTTGAATATCCTCTCGTACTTCCTCACCTTTAGCAGGAGCGTTAATCACAACAACAACCGCACCTGTTAGCAGCAGGGTTTGAAAAAATTTATCTAACTTCATTGATCCGCTTACACTCAATCACACTACTTAGTCGTACCCGAAGACACAATGACAATCTTTGAAAATAATTGTCATTTAGGTTTAAGCTAGTTGAATCATATTATGAAGTGATGCAAGACACAAGATAATTAATAATCTTTTTTATTTAATATGAATGCCAAGCAGCAATAATTCTTATAGCTAGGTGTTTGCTTGACACATAATTAACTATTGAGTTGGTATCTAAAATTACTTACAATATAAGTATATATCAAAGCCAAAGTAGTTTTATTAATTACGGTTCTGCTCCAATTAGGATGAAACCGTAAGTAATGTAGCCTTATGCAAAACTTAGATATCTGTTTTGGGATGAAATTTTAAATAGTATATTGGTTACCATGTATAATACAGATATATTAATAAAACTTATGATTTAACTCTTATTCATATAAATTATCTATAAAACTATATTGCTAAAGCAACTTATTCTCGTTAAGGTAATCAAGAATAAATAAATATTACTTGCAATAGTGAAAATATTTATCCAAAAAAACTTGATGGAAGTCGTGCGCTTAAAAAGCTTTACGCAGACCATTGGTGAAAGGTTAAGATAATCTTACTTTTGTCAATTAGAAAATATGCTTAAAATTTGGAAAGAGCAGAGGTATGAAACTCACTCTTGTACTGAACTTCGGCGACAACAATGAATGATATGTATCAAGATGACGCGTAGGCGTAGCCCGTCGTAGGCATCGCCTCCTCAAAAATTGTGTTTCCGACCCCGATTTTCACAACATTTTAAGTAAAGAGTGCTTATTGACAATTGCTATTCGACCTTAACCTCTCACGAATATACGCAGACAGACAGAGATGCTTTTACCTTTTTGTTAGATGGGGAAACAGAACCAAATAGTATACGAACATGATAAGCTGATGCGCGAAAAGAATTGTACATTGCAATCGTTAATATTGTCCTTTGAAATACAAATGACTAATGACTAATGACTAATGACTAATGACAACCCTCACGAGTAAATATCCAATCTTATTTGCGTAACAGCTTATAAACACCGTTGACAGGGAAAAATTACTCCTATCCGCAGCTAACTACCGATTTATAGAGCTTCTTTGAGTTATGGAAAGCAGTTAGTCAAATTGTACAAGCGATCGCCCCGATACAATAATAAAACCGACAGAATCAAGTCTAATTTGGGGCTGGCGAATTCCCTCTAGAATGGCTGCATTTAAAGCAGTTTCTATGTTCAATTCTTCAGCTAATGCATTATCCCAATTTTGCTGATTCAGACGCAGCCGTAATTGTTCGACTCTATTAGCTAATTTCTTTTCGGCGACCTTAGCACAACTTTGGCATAAATCAATAAAATCGGGACGATTAGAGAGTAATTCTGAAGAAGTATTACGCACTTGATAGCAGAAATTTTGCCATTTACTAGGGTCAACAAAATCGTCAATAATTCCTAAGCGCTCTTTTGCTAGATTGTAATCTCGTCCTTGATTGTTGTTTTTATCTTTATATGGACGTTGCAGAATGCTTAAGAGCGCTTTATCTTCAACAGTGCGTATTGGCTCCTGGCGACCATTAACATAGATAGTTTCTATAATTGGCGGAAATAGAGCATCGACACGTCGCTGCAAGTTTTTGAATTGAGAATTATCTAGTTTGTTATCTAGTAAAACAAGTTTTGCAAGTTTTAAATTTGCCTCGACTACATAATTGCATTGGAAACCGAACCATTCCTTCCCTTCTTTAGAGTCCCAAGATGCATCAGTGCGCCACATCGCAAAGGCTTCACCTCGGTCATCCCAGTTTATATAGTTCCAGAGTGCTTCAATAAATCCTTCCCCAACTCGAAAGAGTTTAATACCAGGATTCTGGTTTGCTACCCTGCGATTATAAGTACCAAATTGGTCTAGGGAACTCTCAGCAAAACGATTTTTTAAGTCATTTATGGGAACTAATGTCCGCGTTGTCGGTTGATAACGTCGCATTTCTGATGAGTCGGGATTATTCAGTCCTCTGAATCCCAATGCGTCACAAATCCAGCCTTCAATTGCTCGCCTAATTTCTAGATGACAAGCATCGTAATTATCTAACTCTTGAAAATACTCGGTGGCAATTTCATCGTTAGCGTCAATTTCATCTAGAGCATTTTGTTCACTAATTTTTGCTATTTCAGCTTCAATTTGTTCTTGAATTGGCGGAATCATCTCTAACAGTTCAGCAGCACCTGATTGAAACAAAACTGTTTCTAATTCTGCAAGTTTCTCATCCACATAAAACTGGAGACTGGCAATTGATTGCTGGAATATACCAAACCCATCTTTCAATACTTTATACCAAGCATTGTGAGGACTATCTTCCAAGTAGGGGCCAATCAATACACAAGATTGGACTCCAATTTTGCTGCCAATACGGTCAAGTCTGCCAATTCTTTGCTCTAATTGATTAGGCGACCAAGGAAGGTCAAAATGAATTAACCAATCGGCAAACTGGAGGTTACGCCCTTCTTCTCCAGAGCGATCGCATACTAAAATAAAGCAGTTTGGGTTATTCTTGAACTTATTTAAGCCTTCCTCAACCTTATCTGGTGATTCTCCAAATTGATGGCTGGCTACTGTCTCTGCACCAAAGGTATCAGATAAATACCGGACAATTTCGCCGCAAGTTTGCACAAAACTGGTAAATACAACAAATTTGGGCAGAATATCGCCAGTAATTGGTCTTTTGATTCTCTGCTGTATCCTCGTGATGAATTCCTTTTGATTCTTCCGAACATTTGCGGGAATTTTAAAGTATGTACCTAGCTGATTCAGCAGTACTGTTTTCAAATTTTCCGTCCGTTGTCCGTCCTCTTGAGGTTGACGAATAATTTTTAGCAAGGATTGCAGAATCTCTTCTTCCCCTGAGAATTTTGGAGTTGTAGTTAATAGGCGAATATCATCTTCTTTAAACTCCTGGATGAGTTTAGCATGAGGCTTACCAGTTAACCGGGCGGTAATTACCTGCTCTAAAATGCCTAACCAAGTACCAGCAGCTAGGAATAATAACAGAAAAATTCGCTGATATTGCTCACCAGGAGCAACACTACGCCATTGATTGAGTAGTTCGTGGATATCAAGCGATCGCTCGTCTAAATCATACTCTTCTTTCGGCGTAAAATTCCGGTCAAATATCACATCTTCCACCGCAGCGCGACGGTTGCGAAGCATTCGGCGGTGTAGTCGATAGATATCGCTGACATGGACGCGAATCGCTTGGAGAATTTGCTCTTGCTCGGTAGAATTTGCTGGTAAATTTTCTAAATCATCCGCCAGCTTCAGTAAATACTCATCCTCAGCGAAGAGGTTTCGCAGTTGCTGCAAGTTGCTTTTGAGGACAGCAGGTTCCGCACCTTCTTTAAAAGAAAGCAGAACTTTACCAATTTGCTGACGGCTTTCAACTTTGGCCCGAAAACCTGGTAAATCACCAAGTTTATAGGTTGTCGGGTCAAGCAAGTGCAACATTGCTAAGAAATCTTGCTCGTGATTGAGAACAGGAGTAGCAGATAATAAAAGTAAGCGATCGCTTTTATGAGCAAGTTCTTTGCAAGTCTGAAAACGCTGGCGCACTGCCGCATCCTTAGAAGTTGCCATTGCTGCGATATGATGGGCTTCATCTAAAATTAAGCAGCCTATCTTCGCTTTCAGGTTGACTTTATGGATATCTTCAACCGCTAGCACAGCTACCCGTTTGCCAAAATGGGAAATGTAAAATTTGTTTTCTAACTCAAGCCGCCATTGTTTGAGCAAATATTGCGGAACTAATACCACCGCATTTTTTTTCGGTTCATCCAGAAGGAATTGACGTAGAATCGCACCCGCTTCGATGGTTTTTCCTAGTCCCACCTCGTCTGCTAGCAAGTAGCGTTGAATTGGGTCTTCCAGTACCCGCCGCACAACTTCAACTTGGTGAGGATAAAGATTGATATTTGCCGAAATCAGTCCCGTCATCCCGCGACTGACAGCGCGTTGCTTAATCAAGGATTTGACGAAAGCCAATCTTTTGTCGTGGAAGTAGGGGGTTTCGTGACCCTTCATCGCCAGAGTTTCGATGGGGTCTGTGTTTGGGAGATTACAACGAACGTAAATGTCTTCTTCAGTAGCGATCGCAGTTTTCTTATCTGGTAAATCAATTTGATACATTTCTGTATCTTCATCCCAGATGAAAACTCTACCAACTATCCATTTATCCTGCGTTTTGGACTTAATATAGCATCGAGCTTGGGGTTCAAGCCTAACTTGAGACAGAGAATTTAAAGGTAAAGTTTTTTGAAGACGTTGCCCTATAGAGCAGAAATACTCAACATTCGCATTGGTATCAGATATTTCAGTAACTTTTCCTATACCCAAATAGTTATTCTGGGACTGTACCAATAAACCGAGCTTAATCATAGATCCAGTCCCCTGAACACATTAAAAGAACCTTCCAGACTAGTTTGTTCACCTATATCTGGCAGTTTTCTCGATCAACATTATAGATAATAAACTGGCATCACAGTTTTTGTTATAGAATTTGTCAAAGCCAGTTACCAACTAAAACATAAGGTGCCCAGTAGCCAGGACGACTGTAATTAGGATAGTCTTTTAACAACTTTATTTGGGCACGACGCAAAGCTTCAGCCTTTGTTACCTCAGTTTTAACTAACTGACGATAAAATTCACCAATTAAGATAGCAGTAGATTTATCACTGATATGCCATAGTGAAGCCAAGGTACTACGGGCGCCAGCTTTCACGGATGCTCCTCTAGGCGGGAATTGTTCCCAAATAAAATACCATTGGGATTGATAAAAAATAAATTTGCACCACCATCTACCCCCAAAGTGCCAAGAATATTGGAGACGTTACTTCCTGTCACCCTTGTGAGAATATTGGAAATTCCCGTAGGATTGGCAAAATAAACACGTTGCAACTCCCCCACATTGAATTCCTGAAAACTATGGAACAAGTTTGCACCGCGAATTGCTCCGCCATCAATGCGATCGCCAACACTACCTTTAATATTGACATTGGGAGTGATTTTTGAAGAGCGATCGCCCAATGTTCTATCAGGAGTAATCTGGGCTAAAGCGTGATTTTCACAACAAAATATGACATGAGCAAGCACTCCAGTAATGCTAAAAACTGTTAGTAATAATAATAATACCAATTTGAAATATCATTCAAAACTGCCTAGAATAATGCTTCTAGCTTGCCACTATCCTATAGCCTCCTCTTGTAGAGAGACGCGATATATCGCGTCTCTACCTTACTTCCTACTCATTAAATAAATCCAAGTCTGTGACAGCACCAATACTGCTAGAGGAAACTAACTTCGCATATTTTGCTAAGATGCCTTTTGTATAACGGGGTGGACGGGGTTGCCATTTGGCGCGGCGACGGGCTAACTCTGCATCAGAAATGTTGATTTGTAACAAGCGAACAGGTGCATCAATAGTGATGCTATCACCTTCTTCGACCAGAGCGATCGCACCACCAACGGCGGCTTCAGGAGCAACGTGTCCGACTACCATCCCGTAAGTCCCGCCTGAAAAGCGTCCATCAGTAATTAATCCGACTGCATCACCTAAACCTGCACCAATAAGTGCTGAGGTGGGAGCCAACATTTCCCGCATACCAGGGCCGCCTTTAGGCCCTTCGTAGCGGATGATAATTACATCACCAGCTTTAATCTTACCTGCAAGGATGGCATCTAAGCATTCTTCCTCGGAATCAAATACCCGTGCAGTACCAGTAAGACTGGGATTTTTCACCCCGCTAATTTTGGCGACTGCTCCCTCTGTAGCCAGATTCCCTTTCAGGATGGCTAAGTGACCTTGGGCATACATCGGGTTATTCCAGGGACGAATCACATCTTGATTAGTGGGTGGTTCATTGGGGACATCTGCTAAAATTTCGCCGATGGTTTTACCTGTAATGGTGATACAGTCACTGTGAAGTAATCCATGTACCAATAGCATTTTCATGACTTGGGGAATACCACCAGCTTGATGTAAATCTGTGGCGACATATCTACCACTGGGTTTTAAATCACATAAAACAGGAACACGACCACGGATAGTTTCAAAATCATCTAGATTAAGTTCTACACCAACCGCACGAGCGATCGCTAGAAAATGTAACACGGCGTTAGTTGAACCACCCACAGCCATAATTACAGAAATAGCATTTTCTATAGATTTACGGGTGATAATTTGTCGAGGTAACAGTTGATTACGAATTGCTTCTACTAATACCTTGGCTGATTCTTCGGTGCTATCGGCTTTTTCGTCATCTTCTGCCGCCATTGTGGAAGAATAGGGTAAACTCATACCCATAGCTTCAAAGGCAGAGGACATAGTATTAGCTGTGTACATCCCGCCACAAGAACCAGCACCAGGACAAGCGCGGCGTTCTACTTCCATCAGTTCGGTGTCGTCAATTTTACCAGCACTGTATTCACCCACAGCCTCAAAGGAACTCACAAGAGTCAAGTTGCGACCCTGGTAATGTCCAGGTTTAATTGTTCCACCGTAAACAAAGATAGCCGGGATATTCATCCGTGCCATTGCAATCATTGCCCCTGGCATATTTTTATCACAGCCACCGATGGCAATCACACCATCCATACTCTGACCATTACAGGCTGTTTCAATAGAGTCAGCAATTACTTCTCGTGACACTAGGGAATATTTCATCCCCTCAGTTCCCATCGAAATCCCATCACTAATAGTAATTGTGCCGAACATTTGCGGCATTGCCCCAGCTAGTTTTATTCCAGCTTCAGCTATGAGTGCTAGTTGATTAATCCCCATGTTACAGGGAGTGATGGTGCTGTAGGCATTAGCCACACCCACAATTGCTTTGTTAAAGTCTTCATCCTGAAAACCTACTGCACGCAGCATAGCCCGATTTGGCGATCGCTGCACTCCTTGTGTAACAACTTTACTTCTAAAATTCTCTGACGAAATTGTTTTTTCATCCATTGCTTTGGCCTTGCTCAAATCTTTGTAAGAGTATGATATGTAGACTTTTTTAAGATGTCCAATATATATTTATTGTAAATTGAGACTTATAAACTATCAAAAATATGGAACTACGACACCTGCGCTACTTTATTGCTGTAGCTGAGGAACTACATTTTACTAAAGCCGCAGAAAGGCTGCATATAGCTCAACCGCCTTTGAGCCAACAAATTCAGCAACTAGAAGCAGAACTAGGAGTAAAACTTTTTGAACGCAAAACTAAGCGACAAGTACAACTAACAGAAGCTGGTAAGGTTTTTTTACAAGAGGCTTATCAACTACTGGTGCAACTAGAAACAGCAGTGGAGCGGACTCAAAGGACTGGAAGAGGTGAAACAGGTCAACTCCGAATCGGATTTACTAGTTTGGTAATTTACGACCTATTACCCTTAATTTTGCGGCAATTTCGTGAGCAATTTATGGAAGTAGAACTAGTCTTACTAGAGTTAACTACAAGTAAACAGGAGCAAGCACTGAGAGATTCATTAATCCATGTGGGTTTTGCTCATCCACCTTTAGAAGATGACACATTATCTTATAAATGCATTCACAGCGAAACTTTAGTTGTGGCTTTGTCCTCAACTCATTCATTGGCTGAAAAAGAACACATCTGTGTACAATCACTTTTAAGTGAACCTTTGATCATGTTTCCCCGCTATCTAGCCCCAGGACTTTATGATCGCATCATGAGTCTTTTTCAGCAGGTAAATTTCAAACCTAACATTACTCAGGAGGCAATTCAAATGCAAACAATTATTGGACTAGTCTCGGCTGGAATGGGCGTGGCGATTACACCATCTTCTCTACAGAATCTTCAAAGGTCTGGTGTAGTTTATCGTCCTATTCTTGAAGAAGTACCTGTAATAGAAACTGCTGTGATCTGGCAGCAAAACAATTTAACGCCTATTCTAGAGAATTTTTTAAAATTTACTCAAAAAGCTATTAGTAAGTTTAAAGAAATACACGACTACTAATAGACCTCTTGGTAATATGGGATAGTTAACAATAGCGCGAGCGATCGCTAGAAGACCAAGACGTAGTAATAGATTATACCGAACAAACCGAGTAAATGATTTTTATCCTAAATTGAAAAGTTCCTCTTTTATCTTGTGAGTAATGCTGCAAATTTCCAACAAAGTGATTATCCCACAGAGTGAGATTCAAATTAATGCAATTCGTTCGCAAGGAGCGGGAGGTCAAAATGTAAATAAGGTTTCCACAGCGATTCACTTGCGCTTTGATATTGCTGCTTCATCATTACCCAATTATTATAAAGAACAGCTTTTAAAGCTGAACGATCGACGGATCACCCAAGACGGAGTTATTGTAATAAAAGCGCAGGAACACCGAAGCCAAGAGAACAATCGAGAGTCAGCTTTGAAACGACTTCAAGAACTTATTCAAAGCGCAGTTGTAGTGACGATAAAACGCAAATCCACGAAACCAAGTCGCAGTTCTCAAAGAAAACGCCTTGACTACAAAACTAAGCGTGGACAGGTTAAGTCTAACAGAGCGGAAGTGACAGATTATTGATTTATAAATTAGACTTTGGCGCTCAATTGTATTGCAAAATCTTACCAGAGAACTAAGACTAATTCCTTCTATTGATTGTGGTCAATATCACTACTTAGCTGGTTAGCTTGAGAGTAGCAACTATTAAAGGTGAAAAAGATGAATAAGACATTACTAACGATTTTGATGCTTGCACTCTTACTCTTATTCATCATCTCTCCCTTTGCTGCCCTTGCTAGTTTAATGATGATAGTGTTCGTTTCGGCGTTTTTCTCTATACTAGGAAACTTGTTTCAAGTAATAATTGGTGGTGATACCGATCCTAAAGCATTTTAAGTTATATCTTGCACCTGCCTATCCCACCTAAGAATAAATTTTCTTTTCTTATAGCCTACAACCCTTACTTAGAGACTTCCAAATAAAAAATGTTCCAAAACTGACGCGAAAGCTCTCTCTATTCCTCCTCTCTCTGTGTTCTCTGCGTCTCTGTGGTTCGTTTATTTTAGATAATTTATTTCTTGGAAGTCCCTTAGTCTTCAATAGATAGACTTTAGCTATAAGCCTCAGAATTCATTCTGAGGCATTCTTGGAGACTGGTAGTTCTGAGTTAAACGGTGCGTTAGGTTTAGCGCCATAACGCGCCTCTACAAGCGACAAACTTTAAGCTTAAAAATCAATTTTCATCTTAAAAGAGATGCTACCAACTCGATTGATTGTCTCACTGTCAGCAACAACTTCCCAGCCAAATCGTTTATACAAACCCACGGCTCGATTTGTCGCTCTGGTACTAAGTGATATTGATGAATAAGATGTTTTAGCTGCTGCTAACAAATGTGTGAGTAACTGCGTTCCTATGCCTTTATTTCTATGTTGAGGAAGAATGGCAATAGCTAGTTCAGGAATTTCGTCATCAACATAGCCATATCCTTGATTTTCACTTGTCAATAGACGCAGCCATGCCGCTCCTATCGGTTGATTACTACTTTCCAGAATAGCGACAAAGCCGCTATCATCTTTACGTCCCCAATCTTTAACATATTTTGCCAAATCAGGATTATTCATTGCATCCTGCACTGTCAAATTACCTTGTTCTTGCAGATGGGCTGCTTCGTAAAGCATTTGCCAAAGAAAAGGCTCATCTTGCTGTGTGAGTGGACGAATAGAATAATCCATAACTAATGCCCCAAAGTCCGCTTTTGTAAAATCTAAGATAATTTACTCAGTGGTGTGGCTAAACCGTCAATGCTGACAAGATTTTTTTGCTGTTGATATTCTCGAACTCCCTCTTCGCCTTTTTTACTAGCCCAGTTTACTAAAGTCTCGCGCTCACCTTGATATTCATAAAGTGGTACGCCAAAACCACAAGAAGTCTGTACTTTTTCGATATCAGCGACGATAATTTGACGAGTTCCAGGCATCGGCACAAATAAAGAGTACAAGGAGTCCCAATCTGGAGAACTCGGTAAAATCGTCTTTCCTTGGCCGTAAAGACGCAGGATACACGCGGGTTCTTCAAAGGCGCAAAACATGAAGGTTATTCGCCCATTTTCTTCCAAATGCGCTGATGTTTCGTTACCACTGCCTGTAAGGTCTACGTAACCTACACGGTTGGGAGAGATGACACGAAAGCAGCCTAAACCTTTAGGAGAGAGGTTAACATGACCCGTAGGACTCAAGGGTGCAGAGCCAACAAAGAAAAGGTGTTGGGCTGCAATAAAGCCTTGCTGTTCCTCAGTAATACAGTCAAAAACTTTAGCCATAGACTGTCTGATATATATTTACTAATTTTCTATCTTCTCAGCCTATGCTTTAGCTAAAAATCTAGCAAGGGTAACTGCCGATGTCTAAGGGAGTGGGGGTTAAGAAGTGTTACCGTTTCATATACCGACTAGCCATTTGGATGGCATCAGCGATATCGACATCACCATCGCCGTCAGCATCTAAGAAGGAATTCAATACAGAGTTACCGCCACCTTGGGGATTTTGAGCATTTGCACCTGATTGCAAAAAATTCAGTACTAAAGGTACTGCTAAAGGCAGCAATTGTTGAATTATACCAGCATCCAATCCAGTGCGCCCGGCAGCTACCTGAGCTACCTGTTGTTGTATCTGAGGAGAAAACAGCGAATTGACGGCTTGGGGGTTAGGTGAAGTCCCAGCATATTGATTAACTAGACTTTGTGCGGCTTCATTACCATCTGTGGCTTGCTTTTGTTGTAAAGCAGAACGCACTTGACTACCGACAATTGACAAAACTGATTGGATGGTAGACGGGTTTGTGCCAGTGCGATCGCTCATTTGCTGTACACTGTTAACAATACTTCCTAATTGACCTAAGCTGCCCTGTTGATTGGGATTAGCAACGGCACCAAGAATTTGATCGAAAAGTCCCATAAGTTTTCTCTCTTTGTTCTGAAAAAGCTTGCCAAAACTGGCGTAATTCCACTAATAAATTAGAACACGCGAGCTTCATAGTGAACGAATAAAATTTTAAAAGCTACTAGCTTAAGGATGATAAATCGATTAAGGTATTTTGTTAGTCAAGCAGATGAGCGTTCTTGGTTGAATCAAAAGCTGCTTCTGACTACTCTGGTAAAAAACACTGAAACTATTAAAATCAGAAGCATCTGCCTACTGAATATCCACTAATTTTTCCCAGCCATGCCTCTGTCACGCATAGTAACGCTGATTGTTGGTCTGATCGTCATTTTGGGGCTAGCCCTATGGCTAATTGATTCCCTATCGCGCCTCTATTGGCAATTGTCCTATTCGCCGTTGCTAGGCAATTTGCTGCTGTTGCTGCTGATTGTCCTCATTGGGGCGTTGGTTGCCGCTTTTGTCTATTATGTATTGGTGATTCAATCTGGAGAAAAGCGATCGCGTCGCAACCCGAAGCGAGTAACTGCGGCGCAAATTCCTGCTGGCAAATCTGATGCTGCTTCTACAACTCTCCAGGCTGTGCGCCAACAGGTAGGGCAAATTCAAGATGAAGTAGCACGCCAAGCTTTATTAAGTAAATCGCGCGAGATTGAAGCCAACTTAGCACGGGGTGAAATTCAAGTAGTGGTATTTGGTACGGGGAGCGCTGGCAAAACTTCCCTAGTTAATGCGATTATGGGACGCATGGTCGGTCAAGTAGATGCACCGATGGGTACAACTCAGGTTGGAGAAACCTATTGTCTACGGTTGAAGGGATTAGAACGCAAGATTTTAATTACGGATACGCCAGGAATTTTAGAAGCAGGGGTGGCGGGAACGGAACGCGAACAAATGGCGCGAGAACTGGCTACAGAAGCCGATTTACTCTTGTTTGTGGTAGATAATGACTTACGGCGCTCAGAATATGAACCATTGCGGGGATTAGCAGAAATTGGCAAGCGATCGCTCTTAGTTCTCAACAAAACTGATTTATATACAGATGAAGATAAAGAATCAATCCTTGCAAGGTTGCGTCAACGGGTACGGGGATTTATTGCTACTAATGATGTGGTAGCGATCGCTGCTAATCCCCAACCTGCACAATTAGAAACTGGCGAAACCTTCCAACCGGAACCCGATATTGTTCCTTTGCTGCGGCGCACGGCTGCTGTTTTACGCGCCGAAGGTGAAGATTTGGTGGCGGATAATATTCTTTTACAATCTCTGCGATTGGGAGACGAAGCCCGAAAACTCATCGATGGCCAGCGTCGCCGTCAAGCTGACAAAATTGTAGAACGCTTTCAGTGGATTGGTGCTGGTGTGGTATCAGTTACGCCGATACCAGTGGTAGATTTGTTAGCCACAGCTGCTGTTAATGCTCAAATGGTCGTAGAAATTGGCAGAGTTTACGGCTGTGAATTGAATATGGAACGGGGACGAGAGTTAGCCCTTTCTTTAGCGAAAACTATAGCCAGTTTAGGCATTGTTAAGGGAGCGATTGAATTATTATCTACAGCTTTGCAACTCAACGTTGCTACTTTTCTTATTGGTAGAGCAATTCAAGGCGTGACAGCAGCTTATTTAACGCGAATTGCTGGTAAAAGTTTTATTGAATATTTTCGTCATGACCAAGATTGGGGTGATGGTGGAATGACAGAAGTTGTGCAGCGACAGTTTCAAATTAATCGCAGAGATGAGTTTATTAAGGCTTTTATTCAAGAAGCGATCGCGCGGGTAGTGAAGCCATTACAAGATAAATCTGAAGTAGTTGAACACGATGAAGAAGTCAATAGTTAAACAATTTAAAATTCAATAATAAATGTGCTTACTATTATTAGGAACCCAGGAAAACAATGGATTCTTCAGTTGCTGATTAGATGTATGAAACTTGTTGTAGAGACGTTGCAATGTAACGTCTCTACCAACATTCATTGTTATTTAACTTTTGTTTTTTAGAGACACTTCTCGCTTGCGCTTTAGCCACCAGCCTCCAACACCAACAACCACTATCCCACCAAGGGCGCTAGGTTCTGGAACATGGGTTGAATCGGCGGTATCGACCACAAGTTTAGCAAACCCTTGATCGCCACTCTCAGAAAAAAGATATTCCTCACTAAGATCCCCTAAAAGCGCACCTCCAATTGAGAAAAAATTTCCGCTTCTAGCGTTAATATCTGCAATGGCGTTAGAGTTGAGAGCAAAACTCAGGATTTCGTTTGGATCGCCAGAAGTAGTGACGTCAAAAGTTCCATAGTTTTTACCACTGCCCAAATCATTATAAATAGTGTTATTGGGGCTATTATTTTTTTGACTCAACACATCAGCAGGTGTTGAAACATCAAAAAAACCTAGAGTCTCTGTTGGATTTCCTGAACCCACAAATCGTTGAATTTGCAAGGTTGCTGAAGTGACTCCTACTACATCACCAAGATCGAATTTAAAAAAGTTACGTAAATCTGTTCCACGTATATTTCCAGTTACGTAGTTGGTATTATCGTTAGAATTAGGCCCATTCAACCCACCTTCAGCAGCCCACCAACCTTGATCTGATGCAGTCTGAGTAAAACTTGCTGCTTGGGCTGTATTAAGCGTTCCTAATCCGAACCCAACAATAGCAGACGCAATTGCTAATTTATAAAACGTTTTCATGGATATCTCTTTGAGTCAGAACCTGTTTAGCTGAAACTCACAAATCTATTCTTTATACAATCACTGCTTGGTAAAAAATGTCGTTGCTACAGTACGCTATCAAGTTTGATTTGATCAGTTGGTAGTTGATGTTTTAGCGCTAAAGCGCCAACTATCAACAACCCATACTCCTCAATTTTTCGTTTACAGATTACTAGTAATGAAAAATTAAGTACTGGGATAGCATTCTATGACATTATTACCCTTGTATTAGATGTAACAGTAGTTACGTCCATATAGTAATTAAAAAAGTTGTGATTTTGCAATGATAAATACATAAAATTTATACAAGCTTTACATAATCTTTATGATTTAGTGTCAATTTATGAATTAACACTAAATAAAAATAATGGTTTTGGCTATCTTTTGTGTCATTTATATTGTTAAAGAAATTAGAAATATTGTTGCTAATTTTTTTTAAATATTTAAGTAATAATACTTATTTGAATTTCAGTAATTCAGGTTTGAAATATGTATTTTTCAAGCATTCCGGAAACAGTAGGAAATGCCAGGAAAACTAAATAAAAGAACTTACTGAGTAACCAGATCATGACCTACCACATAATCGGTAAATTACTACAAGGGCGTTACAAAATTATCCAAAACCTGGGTGCAGGGGTATTTGGACAAACATACATAGCTGTAGACGTAGATTATCCAGAGAATCCCAAATGCGTTGTTAAGCAGATTAAAGTTAGTAGTTCCGAATCCGGCTACTTGGACTTGGAGATGCTGAGGTTACTGTTTCTGACTGAAACCCAAACCCTGAAGCTTTTGGGAAGCCATCACCAAATTCCTGAATTTATCGCCTGCTTTGAAGAAAACGAGCGATTTTATTTAGTCCAAGAGCAGATTGAAGGACATGCGCTGACTGCGGAATTACCCATCGATCAACAATGGGGGTGTCTGTGGAGTGAAAGGGAAGTTGTAGAATTCCTGATAGATGTCTTAGGTATTCTGGAATTTGTTCATTCTCAGGGCGTTATCCATTGCGATATCAAACCAGAAAACTTGATCAGACGTAATAGCGATGGTAAATTAGTTCTGATTGACTTTGGCTCAATCCAGTCTATCGATTTTGGCATAGGTGCGGAATTGCCCATTCATAGAATTCCTGTCACTTCATTGGGATATATACCGCCAGAGCAATTTATTGGTCAAACACAGCCCAACAGTGATATTTATGCTTTGGGTATGATTGCCATCCAGGCTTTAACTGGGTTAGAACCACTAAAATTAAAAGCTGATCCTTATACTAATGAAATTGTTTGGCGTTCTGAAAACACGCCAGTTAACGATTATCTAGCTGCTGTTCTCAGCCAAATGATCCGCTACAATTACCAAGACCGATTTCAGTCTGCGAGTGAGGTGCTGCGAGTACTCAAACAAATAATATGGGAACAGCCAGCAGAAATATTAGAAGCGGCGGTTGAAAATCATAATCCTACATCTGGAAATTCATCTCCGTTATTAACAGGAATGAAAGTAGGACTGGCGGCTAATTCTTTAGTGATGGGATTTGGTGTATATTCTTTAATTAATGCTGCGCCTGCATACTCAGAAACAGAAACTTTATCTAAAGCCACACAAGAATATCAAGCAGGAGATTTAGAAGAAGCGATTGCACTTGCTAAATCAATTCCCTCCCACAGCAATGTTTATCCAGAAGCGCAAGCCACAATTGAAGAATGGCAAGAGCAATGGCAAGTAGCTGCACAGCAATACCAAATAGCTCAAACAGCTTTCTATGATAGCAGATGGTCAGATGTTATTCATGCTGTTGCTAATATTCCAAATATTTCATATTGGAAATCTAAAACAGATAAATTAGTTCAGCAAGCATACGTCAACATTGAAGCACAGACGCAAGATTTATTAGCAAAAGCTTACGATAGTGCCGATACAAAAGATTTTTCTGCTGCTTTACAATATCTGCGGCAAATTCCTAAAGAAAGTCGTGCGGGTGCTTTAGTTCAAGACAAATTAGCTGAATACAATCGAAAGCGCCAGATTAGAGCAGCTTACTTTTTACAGAAAGCCTATAAACAAGCACTTGTTGGAGATTTTAATCGAGCTATAAAATTTCTCCGAAATATTCCCAACGATACTCTAGTTTATGCTCAAGCTCAAGTCAAGTTGAATGAGTATACTCAAAAACAACGCCTGCTGACTGATTATCAAAATGTCGCTTCTGTAAAAAGAAAAAATTCATTTTTTTCTAAAAACGCAGCCACTAATATTCAATATGTTCAAGGAGGAAATTAGTTGCAAGAGGTTAATATTCGCTAGTTACAGCATTTTTTTGATTCATACATTAGCTACATATAATACAATACACTTGAGTTAAGGATTTTTGGTATGTAGAGACGTTGCTTTTCTTCGTCTCTACAAAAGATTTTGGGCTGAACTGAACTGTATTGACATCAATACTTGTCGGGTTTTGGGGAAGGGGAAAGAAAAAACCTTTAACCCAAACCCAGTAACCTTTTCCCCAAATCCAATTCCGAGTTAAAAATGCTTTACCCGAACAGTATTGGTATTGACATATAACAATTTGAAAATGCGAGTAGGGGCACAATATATTGCACCCCTACGTGTTGATTTTATTGGGTTTGTAAATTCTCATTTATCGAATGGGTAGTTCAATGATAAACTCTATGCCTTCACCTGATTTGGAATCGTATTTGAGCTTGCCGTGATGATTATTTACGACAATTTGATAAGCAATAGATAGACCAAGCCCTGTTCCTTTACCAACAGGTTTTGTTGTGTAAAAAGCATCATATATTTTTGTTGCATCTGCTTTACTGATACCTGAACCATTGTCGGCAACTCTTAAAATAACTTGCTCTCCAATTGCCTCAGTTTTAATTTTAATAACTCCAGGATTTTGATAAACTGTCTCAATATCTTTATTTTTATACTTTTCTTCAATTGCATCGATCGCATTACAAATTAAATTCATAAAAACCTGATTAATTTCCCCAGGAAAACACTCAACAAGTGGCAAGCTTCCATATTCTTTGACTAATTTGATACTTGGTTGATGAGCATTATATTTAAAGCGGTGCCCCAGAATGAGTAATGTACTATCTAACCCTTCATGCAAGTTGGTTAGTTTTTTACCCTTTTCTCTGTGTCGTGAAAAGTTGTTTAAATATGACACAATTTCTGTAACGCGATCTGTACCAAGTTGCATGGATTGAATAATTTTAGATAAATCATCTAACAAAAAATTTAGATCGCTTTTTTTAATCGCGGTTTTAATTTCTTCTGGGGGATCGGGCAGATATTTTTGATAGAGATACAGTAAACTAACTACCTCCTGTACATACTGTTCAACAAAATTTAAGTTGCCAGCTATAAAATTGATGGGATTATTAACTTCATGAGCAATTCCTGCTGTGATTTGTCCTAAAGCTGCTACCTTTTCTGCTTGAATCAGTTGAGTTTGAGTCTGTTCTAATTCGGTGTTTTTAGCGCTTAAGGTTTTGGTCAAATTTCTCAGCTTTAGATGATTTTCAATCCGTACTAAGACTTCTTCATGCTGAAAAGGTTTGGTAATGTAGTCTACGGCTCCCAATTGCAAACCTTTGATTTTATCAGCAGTTTCTGAGAGGGCTGTCATAAAAATGACCGGAATATCTTGGACACGAGGATTGCTTTTTAGCTGTTTACAGGTTTCAAAACCATCTATACCAGGCATCATTACATCCAGCAAGATTAAATCAGGTAAATCATCATTTTCTAATCGCTGAATGGCTCTCTCACCGCTCCGTGCTGCCCAAACTTCAAAACTCGACTGATCCAGAAAGCTGGATAAAACTTGTAAATTAGCAGGGTTATCGTCAACGACTAAAATAATTCCCTTAGAAAAAGCGCAATTTATAGAATTTTTTTGGCCTTCAATAGTAGTTTTCATGCTGGTTCTATTGCATATTGAGTCAAGAAATTGAGGATTAAATCTTCATCAAATTGCCTTGCTAGCTGCTTTATTTCGCTAGCAAATGGCGCGAAGGTTATATCTGTTTCCTCCAGTTGATCGGCCCACTTGAGAATAGCATTGAAGTTACCTTTACTAGCTAAGGTGACTAGTTCCTGCAACACTTGGGGGGAAGGAGGGGTTAATTGAGCAGATTGGCTATTTGCTATTGCTTCTTTGGCTTTTTCTCCATCAGGCTGAGATTGCTTGTAAATCCATACCAAATTTAAATATTGTTGTAGTTGATGCAATAATTCATCTACATGTATAGGTTTGGTTAAGAAGGCGTTACCTCCAGCTTGCAGACTGCGATGTTTGTCGGCTTCAAAGACACTGGCGGAAGAAACAATAATCAATACATCCTTAATTTCTGGAGTGTGACGCAGGTGTTCAATTAATTCAAACCCATCCATTTCTGGCATCAGCAAATCTGTGATGATTAAGTCTGGCTTGAGGGCGATCGCTATTTCTAAACCTTCTTTACCATTGCTGGCTTCAACTACATTAAAACCCAGTGGTTGCAGTAAGTTTGTAATCACTGTGCGATTCTCCCAGCGATCGTCAATCATCAGGATGGTGTAAGAGTTACCCTCAAAGCCAATGATTTGTTTCTCTGATGATCCGTAGGCGTAGCCCGTCGTAGACATCGCAGATTGTACCCAGTCTGTTGCTTCGGAAATCTCCAATTCAAACCAGAAGCTACTCCCCTGACCGATCTGACTCTCAACATGGATATCGCTACCCATCATCTGTACTAACTGTCGAGTAATAGCTAAACCCAGCCCTGTACCTTCAGCTTGGCGCTTTTTATCACCTACTTGTTCAAATGGCAAGAAAATTTTGCTCAATTCTGCGGGAGTTATACCAATTCCCGTATCTTCTACGGTGCATCGAAGGCGATGTTTCTGGCGATCGCTGGAAGGTTGATCGATTACTTCAATATTGAAAGTAACCTGACCTTCATCTGTAAATTTTATGGCATTTCCCAACAGATTTAATAGCACCTGACGTAATCTTTTGACATCAACATGAACCCCTGTAGGCAAGTTGATCGCGGGTTTATAAACAAACAAAATGCCTTTTTGTTTTGCCCGAATCTGGCATATTTCCACAATTCCTTGGAGAAAAGATGGGAAATGCACATCAACTGGATGCAGTTCTAGCTTTTTTGCTTCAATTTTGGAGAGATCCAAAATATCATTAATTAAAGTTAGCAAATGAGAGCCGCATTGTTCAATAATATTGACATGATATTGTTCTTGATTCGGTAAAGCTGGGGAACGCAGTAAAATTTGGGCACAACCGAGAATGCCATTCAAAGGCGTTCGCAGTTCATGGCTCATGTTGGCTAAAAATTCACTTTTAGCATGGTTGGCTGTATCAGCCGCAGCTTTAGATTTTTTCAGTTCAGCTTGTTCAAATGCTTGCACTTGCCACAAGACGGTGATCATGGTGACTGTCAATCCACCAACAATTAAGGCGATTAAATCGAGGAATTGCAATCGAGATTCGATATTTTCGCGGGGAATCACCAAAGCTACAGACCAATTAGCGGCTTGCAACGGCAGATAAGCTACATACTTTTTAGTGCCGTCAATTTCCATTAACTCAATTCCCTGTTGTTTGTTTACCATCTGCTGCGCGATCGCATTTAAATTGCGATCGCCAATTTTCAGCAGGCTGGGTGCAGGCTTTTCTACGGTTGACATTAACGCCGAATTAGGATGTACGATCGCTTGTCCTTGAGAATTGAGAGCAAAAGCATAACTATTTGCACCGTAGTACAGGGAGTTGACAACATCTGCAATATGATCGACTTTCACATTGCCGTGGAAAGTCCCTATCGGTGAACTACTGATAGCAGAATTTGACCAAATCGGGGTAGATATTGCAATTAAAGAAATTCCTGTAGAACGGCTAATGAAGGGATCGGAAATGTTGCTCTTTCCCGCAATTGCTTTTTGAAAGTAGTCTCGATCCCGAATATTTTTATTTGCTCGACCAACTTTTGTATTGGAATATGAACCATCTGGGGTAGCTATTTGGAAAAAGAAAAATTCATGAATACGCTTGACTTCTGCCTTTAAATAAGGTTCTGCCACAGACCAGTTTAAGGAACGTACAGTTGAAGTATTAGCTAGGGTTTGTACCTCCACTTGGCGAACGTGTAACCACTCCTCAATTTCAGCACCCCCTCTTTGTACCTCTAAAAAAGCGCTATGTCTCAAATCTTTGAGCATCATATTTCTAGCGGCTTGATAGCTAAAATAAGCAGAAATACTGACTATAAGGGTAGTGCCGCCAAGAATAAATCGAATTAGTAAATTTCGTGAGGGATGACTTTCTCTGTTAGATGCTGATAGGCTGGAGTTTGCTCGGATCAAGGGTTAGCTCCTTAATGGCATAGTTCGGCAAGGAGAAATTCTAGGTTATCTTTAGATTGCCCAAGAAACTACCGATGCTCACAGCTTTTGATAAAATAATTAATAAATTTATAGTAATGGCGTGTATTATAAGTTTTTATTTGATATTCTTTAAAATCAACTAATATTCCAATTATTGGCTATAAGAAGTGTTGTTAACAATTCTGAATTCCGAATTGTTAATGTACTATAGGAATCCTAAATGAGTTGCGAAAATTGAGAGACTCAGATCCCCGACTTCTTTGAGCAGTCGGGGATCTTATTGTTCACGATTAGGACTGCTATAATACCGCAAGGCGGAAGTCAAAAGTCAAAAAGCTCTAATTTTGGGCTTTTTGGCTGTAATGAAATCGTAGCTTTATTTACGCCGTGCTGTACTAGGGTGTCGTTTGCGGTGAATTAGTAGCATTAGGAAATGGGAGAACTGGCACAATTACAGGTTTAGGCTTTGATATTTCGCCTTGTAATTGAATTTGGGCTTGATTGCGCCCCTCTATTGCTTGTTGGTAATTAGGCTTGTATTTTATTGCTTGATCGTAAGACGCGATCGCATCTTTAAACTGCTTCAAATTTAAGAGCGCATTGCCTCTGCTATACCAGCTTTCAGAATGGTCTGGTTTATAACGAACTGCCTTATTATAAGACGCGATCGCATCTTCGTATTTTTGCAAAATGTATTGCGAATTCCCCAAATTATACCAGACTTGATAATCTTTTTGCTTAAGTGTTGCTGCTTTTTTATAAGCTTTTATTGCTTCTTCATAGCGTTGGGCTTGATGCAGCGACCAACCCAGATTATACCATGCTTGATAATTACTGGGATTATATTTGATTACTTGATTAAAAGATTCAATTGCTTCTGGATAACGTTGTAAATTGAGTAGTACATTACCTCTTGATAACCAGGCTTGATAATAATTTGGCTGGTATTGCACAGCTTTATCATAAGCTGTAAATGCGTCTCTATAGCGTTGCAATTTAACTAAGGCATTTCCCCAATTATACCAGGCTTGCTCGTAGTCTGGTTTTAAATCTACAACTTTTTGGTATGCTGCGATCGCTTCTTCGTATCGGTTAGAATTTTGTAAAGCTAATCCTTTTTTATACCAAGCCTCGTAATTATATGGTTGAAATTCAATCGCTTTTTCATAAGATTGAATTGCTTGGTCATATTGATTTAAATTACTAAAAGCTTCACCCTTAGCATTCCAGATTTCCGAGCTTTTATTATTGAATTGTAAGGCTTTGTCAAAAGAGGCGATCGCTTCTTGATATCGCTGTAGATTTCCCAATACAAAACCTCGTCCACTCCAAGCTTCAAAATAATCTGGCTGAATTTGAATTGCTCTATCATACGCCGCTAGCGCATCTTTGTACTTTTTTAGTTTATAGAGCGTTTTACCTTGACCATTCCATCCTTGAGCATAATCTGGTCTAATATTAACGGCTTTTTCATATACTTCTAATGCGTCTTGATAACGTTGCAAATCAAAAAGAGTATTTCCTTGTTTGGATAATTCTATAGCGTTATTTGAATTAATGTAATTAAAAACTAATATTGATGCTATTGTGCTAACTCCAATTAACAATATTGCTAGTAAAATTTTACCAAAAATACCTTTTTTCGGTTGAGATTTGTTGATATTTATTGGTGGAGAAATAGGAGTTAATGCAATTGTCTGTGCAGGTGGTTGTGTTAACTCTTTCAGCGCTTGTAATGCTACCGTTGCCGAAGCATAGCGTTGGCGAAAATCGTAGCACACCATCTTATCTAAGAATTGAGCGAATTCTGGCGTTACTGTGGCTTGATTGTGCCAGATAATTTCATTAGTATCGCGATCTTTTACTATTTCTTCTGGTGATAATCCCGTGAGAGCTTGAATAGCTATTATTCCCGTAGCGTAAATATCACTGCTTAATTTTGGTGTACCATGAGCTTGTTCTCCAGGGATATATCCAGGCGTACCTATAGCAACAGTACCTTTAATTGAGCCTTCGGGAAGAATCACCTGGGTAGTAATTTGTTTAACTGCACCAAAATCAATTAAGATTAATTTGCCATCTGGGTGGCGTCTGAGGATATTTCGCGGATTGACATCACGGTGAATTACATTCTGTTGATGGACAAATTCTAGGATTGTCAAAAGTTCTTGTAAAAATGAAATTACTTGCTCTTGACTCCAGGTTTTACCTGGAATTAATTCTAGACTCAAGTCATGCCCTTCAATCAATTCCTGTACGAGATAAAATTCAGCGTTCTCCTCAAAGTAAGCTAAAAGTTGGGGAATGCGATCGTGAGTTCCTAATTTATACAGAACTTGTGCTTCCGTATCAAATAAACGCCTAGCTGTCTCCAAGGTTACGGGATCACTTGCTTGGGGTTTAAGTTTCTTAACAACACATGGAGGTGAACCGGGTAATTGTGTATCACTTGCCACAAAAGTTTCACCAAAACCCCCACCTCCCAAGTTACTAATAATCTGGTATCTTCCTACAAGTGTGTTTCCCAGCATCTCGTTTGCCTAGTTAAGTGCGATGCGATCTGATTTCAATCTTGCCACACGTTAAGGAGTGGGGGGACGAGGGGGATGAGGGGGATGAGGGGGATGAGGGAGATGAGGGGGATGAGGGAGAAGGGGAAGAAGAACTATTGATTATTGCCCAATGCCCAATGCCCA
>NZ_BDUD01000001.1:2269117-2433355 GCF_003113895.1 Nostoc commune NIES-4072
TAATCAATATGATTCCTATTAGTGATAATATTTGTTGTCGGAATAAACCGATTATTAATTACTGGCTGATTGGTATTAATATTGCCGTATTTTTATGGGAGCTTCAACTAGAATTTAGTGGTAGTTTAGGCGATTTTGTTAATAGTTGGGGTGTGATTCCAGCCCAGATTAGTGGGGCAATTACAAATGCATTATTTTACAATAATGCTGCTTGGATAATTGTAATTTGGCGGACATTTTCACTACTTGTTGCAATATTTTTACATGGTAGTTTTAGTCAAATATTGGGAAATCTGTTATTCTTATGGGTTTTTGGTAAAACTGTCGAAAATATTCTAGGGCATAGACGCTATCTCGGTTTGTATCTGGCTGCTGGCGCGATCGCATCTTTAATACAAGTTCTGGCGGAACCGAGTTTGACAGTACCATTGATTGGGGGCAATGGCGCGATCGCAGGTGTTTTAGGAGCATATATTATCAAGTTTCCTAAAGCTAAAATTGACACAATTTTGCCGCTAATAATCTTATATATTCCAATTCAACTTCCAGCTTTTTTCTATCTATTTTGGTGGTTTGTGCAACAATTATTTTATGGCATCGGCAGTTTAAATATTCCTCCTGTTGGCGTAAACCAATCGGGTGGTGTCTTTTGGGGACAGGTTGTGGCAATATTGATTGGTGCAGGTTTTATGCGTTTGAAGAGATAATTCATTATTGGATGCAAAGTGTCTTGTCGTTGGACAAAGCTCTTAACCTCAGAAGGTGTATTTTGGTTAAAACTTTATGGGTCTTTTGACAGATTACATTTTTAGCTTAAAAATCGATACTGTTAAAGCTAGTACAGTAAGGCGTAAACCACCCCTTCCAAATCGCTAAAAAGTCTGCCCTATAAGCTTTTTGACTTTTGAATTTTGACTTTTGAATTTTGATTTGCGCCATGCGGTACTAGGGGATGCCTGCTCTTCAAATCGGTATTGTTTAGTTATAAACGGTGTGCAAGATGCCAAATGTTGATAAAATTAACTTTCAAGTCACTGATGAATTAGTAGCTCTGCGGCAGCGTGTAGCTGAGTTAGAGCAATCAGAAATATTTTATCAGCAAAGGCAAGCAGCCCTTGAGGAGCAAGTAATAGAGCTAGAAAAAAAACTGGCGCTTGCACTAGAATATCCCCATATTCAAGCTGTCGAATATGATATTAAGCGGCATTTTGAACAGGGGACATCTACAACCTTAAATGTGTCAACAGTCGCAGTAAATTCAGAACAACTCCAACAAGAAGTTGCCCAACGACAGCAGGTAGAAGCGTCGCTAAAAGAGAGTGAAGAACGGCTCAGGCTAGCTCTAGAGGTTTCCCAGATGGGCTTGTGGGATTGGGATATTATTACCAATAAAGTCATCTGGTCTGGAAATTATGAATTACTTTTTGGTGTGCTTCTAAGTAGTTTTGATAGCCCTTACGAAACGTTTCAGAAGTGTGTTTATCCTGAAGACAGGCAATCTGTAATGCAAGGGATCGCCCACGCTTTAGAACAAAAGTCTGACTACAACGATGAATTTCGCATAGTGCGATCAGACCAAAGTGTACATTGGATTTCTGCTAAAGGAAAATTTATCTACAACGATCGCGGACAAGCGGTACGAATGATCGGCGTATGTATGGAAACTACTGTTTGCAAGCAAGCAGAAGAAAGTACTCGTGAACTCACAACCCAAGTGCAAGAACAGGCAAATATTTTAAATGCCATCCTCACCGCCTCAGTCGATCACATTTATATCTTTGATGGCAGAGGTTGCTATCAGTATGTCAGTCTTGATGCAGCTACTATACTAGGTTTTAAGCCCCAGGATATTGTCGGAAAAACTTTGCAAGACCTGGATGCACCCGCAGACCTTATAGAACAGGTAGATAATCAACGACAAGCTGTCATGAAAACTGGGCAGCCAATCAAGGATGAGTGTAAATATGTTACTGCTGATGGGGTACATTATTATGAATACATCCTCACACCATTACGGAATTCCCACCAAAAAATTGAAGGGGTAATTACAGTTTCTCGTGATATTACCGAACACAAACGGGCAGAAAAATTATTACGCGAAAGTGAAGCCAGATTTCGGCGTTTGTTTGAATCCAACCTAATCGGGGTCGCTTTTTGGAATGTGGATGGCTTTATTCTTGATGCCAATGATGCCTTTCTCCACGTAGCTGGCTACACTCGTGATGAGTTTGCTTCTTTGGGTAAAATTAATTGGAGAGAACTTACTCCTATTGAATATAAAGATTTAGACGATCGCGCCCTTTTGGAAGTGCAAACCACTGGAGTTTCCAGAATTTATGAGAAAGAATATCTCCAGCGCAACGGGAAACGAGTCCCAATTGTTTTGGGCGTAGCCTTGCTGAATGACTCCAAAAATAATGGTGTTGCTTTTGTACTAGATATTACCGCTCGCAAATCAGTTGAGAAAGAATGCGATCGCCTCCTCGAACGAGAAATGAAAGCACGCAAAGAAGCAGAAATCGCCAACACACTCAAAGATGAATTTCTGGCGGTTCTCTCCCATGAACTGCGAACTCCACTCAACTCTGTTCTGGGGTGGTCAAAAATGTTGCGAACTCGTAATTTCGATGAAAAAACCACTAAGCACGCCTTGGAAACCATTGAACGCAACGCGAAGTTACAAACCCAGCTAATTGAAGATTTATTGGATGTGTCTCGCATCCTCCAAGGAAAATTAAACTTGAATACCTGTCCAGTGACTTTGGTAATGGTGGTTGAAGCCGCAATAGAGACAGTAAAACTCGCAGCAGAAGCTAAATCAATTCAAATTCAGACGATATTTGATCCCACTTTGGGACAAGTCATGGGCGATCCAAATCGGCTTGGGCAAGTTGTGTGGAATCTACTTTCCAATGCAGTAAAATTTACACCAGCAGGGGGACGGGTAGAAATTCGACTCATGGAAGTTGACAACCAAGCTCAAATTCAGGTTAGCGATACAGGTAAGGGAATTGCGCGAGAGTTTTTGCCTTATGTGTTCGATTACTTTCGCCAAGCTGATAGCACAATTACACGGGCATTTGGTGGATTAGGTTTAGGATTAGCGATCGTGCGTAAAGTTGTAGAGATGCATGGGGGAAAAGTTCAAGCCGAAAGTCTTGGAGAAGGATTGGGTAGTACTTTCACTGTTGAACTACCGCTTTTAGTTAGAAGTGAACAGGTGATGCGTCAAGAGAATGAGTCTTTAGATTGTGAAGCTGAATCCCCGCTCCTTTCCGATACTCAAGTTTTGGTCGTGGACGATGAACCAGATATCCGCGACTTAATTACCTTTATTTTACAAGACTACGGTGTACAAGTAACTGCCGTATCTTCAGCACAGGAAGCATTAGAAGCGCTGTTTGAGTCAGTACCAGATGTTTTAATTAGCGATATTGGAATGCCAAAGACAGACGGTTATATGCTGATGCGGGAAGTGCGATCGCGATCGCCCCAACAAGGAGGAAACGTACCAGCGATCGCTCTGACGGCTTATGCAGGCGAAATGAATCAGCAGCAAGCATTAGCAGCAGGATTCCAAATGCATATTTCTAAACCAGTAGATCCAGATGTATTGGTGAAAGCGATCGTTGATTTGATTGAGCCAAAATAATATAAGTAAGCGTCCGAGAGGCTTTCCATAAGTTTAGTTTTGTATTAACATTGTCAGCCGATACAATCGCATTGTTGGTCAAAACAATCGCATTGTCAGGCGATACAATTGCATTGTTAGTCGAAACAATCACATTGTTAGGTAAAACAATCGCATTGTTAGTCGAAACAATCACATTGTTAGGCAAAACAATCGCATTGTCAGGCGATACAATCGCATTGTTAGTCGATACAATAATTTCCCTTGCTACCTTTTTCTACGGCGACGGTTTGTTTGGGAGTGTAAGACACCGCTACCTCCAGAATGCGATCGCTCAACTTGATAACACTACTAACGGTACTGGTTAACCCAAGCGTATTTTTTTATATGCGGCGATCGCAACCTGACGCGCAATCCTCTTGGCGTGTTCGGTACGTTACTTTATATACAATAGGACTATAAATACTAAATAAGACTTACGCATTGACAAAAAATATTATCTATGCACTCTAAGTAACAAGTTATTGTTTAACATTCAACAGAAGTTAAAGAATGAATACAAAATTTTCAAACCTGTCTTTTACAATAGCTGTCTCGGCTGCAATGATAGCTGGTGCTTCTGTAGCGTCGCCTACCGTTGTGTCGTTCAGCGATGCTACTGCCACATCTACTAGTGGTTCGTTTGTTGCAGACAACGCTATTGACAAAAATAAGAATACCCACTGGGAGGCTGCCGCCCGTGGTGCTTCCATAACTGCGAGATTCGGTAACTGCCAGCGCGTAGATGATCTGGTGCTTAACTGGTACGGCACCAACAAGTATACCTACAGCGTACAGCTTTCCAAGGACAATGGTGCAACCTGGACTACTGTGGTCAGTAACACCTCTGGCAAGGGCAACAAAGACGCGCAAAACATCACCGACCAAGCCGCCAATGCGATCAAGATCGTGGGTGATATCGATTCTAGATTGCGTATCGACGAATTGAAGGTTAATTCACTGGGTTTGACCAATGGCTGTACAAGCAGTAGTAATTCAAATTCCTCAAATGATGACAGTGGTACTTCAAATCCTTCAAATGGCGAGGTTTCAGGTGGTAACGCTCAGTACCCAGCCGATGTGCTTGACTTAAGGAAGTGGAAGATTGCTCTGCCAATCAGCTTGAATTCCAACTCAAACAAGGCAACGGAAATTAAGCAACCGCAACTCAAGACCTACAGTAATTCAGAATATTTTCGTTTGAATGCTGCCAAAAATGGTGTGCTTTTGAAAGCGATCGCTGGTGGCGCACGTACCAGCACAAATACTGCTTACGCCCGTTCTGAACTGCGTGAAATGCAGGGTGATGGTACGGAATCTGCTGCCTGGAACTGTGTGAATACCGATCATGCGATGTACCTGGAACAGACCCTGTTGCACACCACCACAAACAAGCCGGAAGCCACTATCGGGCAGATCCATGACTCAAAAAACGACCTCGTGATGGTGAAGTACTTCGGCCCGTCCTCTGCCAATGGCTCGACGGACATCGGCAAGCTTGAAGCCCGCTTCAACAACGACACTATTATCAAGCCTCTCGATAGCGCTTACAAGATCGGCGATCCCATGACTATCGACATTGCTGTTACATCCAGTGGCAATGTTACCATCACCTATAAAAACCTGCGTTCAGGTGTAACGAGTAGTACTGGTACAGTGAGGATGAGGGGTATCATCGGTTCCTGTTACTTCAAGGCTGGCATATATATTCAAGCTTGCTCAAAGACTGATATTTACGGCAACACCAACACTGTGTGTGCGAACAAAAAATTGTCTGCTGATAAATACGAGACTGACCCTTACGCTTACGCAGAAATAGAACTACGCAAGATTACCTTACGCTAATCCGCAGAAGCTTTCAGCTTTTTTAGTAGCATGTAAACTTCCCAAAAAAGAGGCAGAAGGCTTGAAAATACAATTTTTTCCATTGTAAGCCGAAACAATGTACTAGTACGCCACGGCGGAAATAGAGCAACCATTTAAAACCCCTAAAGAGCTTATTCCATAATACTTTTGACTTTTGACTTTTGAATGCGTGACTTCCACCTTGCGGTACTAGTTATCCCTTTGAGAATCGCTATAAGATGAGTAAAAGGGTCTTCTACGTTTAGATAGAAATGACTGAGCAAGATGATTCTCAGCAATTGACTGAACCGACTGATGGAGCAACTACCAAGTCGGTCGATGATTCGTGGACAAACCGCATTGGCGGTGTCTGGAACAAAGCAACAACACATCTAACGCAACTCTTACCTGTAGAACAAGTGGCACAGACGCTTGTTGAATGGTTTAGTGTAAGCGAAACTCAAGTTGCAGAGATTTTAGAGAAAGTTCGAGCCGAATTGCCAACCACAGAAGCCCTCCTAATTGGTAAACCCCAAGCTGGAAAAAGTTCAATTGTCCGGGGATTGACGGGAGTTTCTGCCGAAATTGTCGGTCAGGGATTTCGTCCTCACACGCAACATACAGAGCGCTATGCTTATCCTTCCAATGACCTGCCGTTACTGATTTTTACTGATACGATAGGACTTGGTGATGTTAAACAAGATACTCAATTAATCATTCAGGAGTTAGTTGGCGATTTAAAAAAGGAAACTCGTTCTGCTAGAATCCTGGTTCTCACCGTCAAAATTAATGATTTTGCAACTGACACGCTAAGACAAATTGCTCAACAGTTGCGCCAGAAGTATCCAAATATTCCCTGTTTGCTGGTGGTTACTTGCTTGCATGAGGTTTATCCTGCCGATACCATCGATCATCCTGCCTATCCACCAGATTATCAGGAAGTCAACCGTGCATTTGTCGCAATCCAACAAGCCTTCGCAGGAATAAGCGATCGCTCTGTACTCATTGACTTTACCCTAGAAGAAGATGGCTATAATCCGGTATTTTATGGCTTAGAAGCACTGCGAGATTCTTTAGCAGAACTACTCCCAGAAGCAGAAGCGCAGGCGATTTATCAACTATTAGATCAAGAAGAAGCTGGAAAGCAACTTGGTAATCTTTACCGAGATGCTGCACGCCGTTATATTTTGCCATTTTCGATTATGTCTGCCACTCTTGCGGCTGTACCTCTGCCATTTGCTACAATGCCCGTACTCACCGCCTTGCAAGTATCAATGGTGGGACTGTTAGGTAAATTATATGGGCAAACAGTTACTCCATCTCAGGCAGGGGGCGTTGTGAGTGCGATCGCAGGTGGTTTTTTAGCACAGGCAATTGCCCGGGAGTTAATTAAATTTATACCAGGTTTTGGTAGTGCGATCGCAGCGTCTTGGGCAGCTGCCTACACCTGGGCATTAGGAGAAGCAGCCTGTGTTTACTTTGGTGATTTAATGGGAGGTAAAAAACCCGATCCCCAGAAAATTCAGTTGGTAATGCAAGAAGCATTTCAGGTGGCGCAAGAACGGTTTAAGGGAATTAAACGGTAAAACTCAAGAATCTGTTTCAGCAACCACTCAGTGGATTTCCCACATAACGCCTCTATGCTGCTATGCATTTAGGACTTACGCAAAAATTGCTAAAAAGCTTAATTTCTCGAACCGCCAAGACGCCAAGAGCGCCGAGAATTCGTAGAGTGTGCGTAAGTCCTAGCATTGATAACCCGCAGATTTATATTAACCGAATCGCAGGTAGTTTCGATATGAGATTATCTGTGTGTAGAAAACAATAAAATCATGCAAAACCGAACTTGGCAACCACCGGAATTTCTTCAACTTAACGGTGAATTTGTAACACTCAAGCCCTTAATTCCCGAAAGGGATGTGGATACCTTGTATGCAGCTTCACACGGCAGTCCTGAAAAGGAAGCCGTCTGGAATTATCTATTTTACGGCCCATTTGATTCCTCTTCCACGATGAAAGACTGGGTGGAAAAAAACCTAGTAAGTAAATCTGACCCTCTTACTTGGACAGTCTTTGAAAACTCAACAAATATTCAAGTGGGAATTGTAGCATTACTTGCGATCGCACCAAATCATGGTCGTGCTGAAATTGGTCATGTATGGTTTACTCCCGCAGTCCACAAAAGTAAAGTCAATACAGAATCACAGTTTTTGCTACTTCAGCATCTTTTTGATCATCATTCTTATCGTCGAGTTGAGTGGAAATGTGATTCCCTCAACCATGCGAGTCGAACTACCGCTACAAGGATGGGATTCGTTTATGAAGGACGTTTTCGACAACACATGTTTGTTCGTGGAAGAAACAGAGATACTGATTGGTTCGCAATGACAGATAAAGAATGGTTGCGCTGTAAAAGAAATTTTGAAAAATGGCTTTATTCCCACGAAAATATTTCATTAATGGAACTAAATAACAGCTAGTTTTGCAGTCATCGCATTTTCTAATTATTTAGCACAGCAGTTACCAAAAATTATTTTACACTTTCTCCTTTGCTGCCGGCACAATCCCAAACTTATTTAAACCTGTATCGATTTCTTTCAGTAGTTTAAAATCCTCCTCTGGTAAGGGATAGCTACTACTGCTGAACAAACCCGCACTGACAGCAGGCTGCTTTTCTAAAAAAGAGAAAGCTTGACGAAACTGATGCGGCTCGGCTTTAATCGGTGAATCAAAGTGGCAAGGAATAATCCACTCGAAGTCCCAACTAGCAACTTTATCAGCCCAATCGATGGTTTCTTTCGGTGCGCGGTTGAGAATCAATGTCTGTAAAATTGGTGCGACAAACAAACGCCCATCACCTCGCAAAGCATTAAACGATCGCTGCCAATCTGGATGCCATTTAAAGGGATACAATCCAAAATAAGCTTTCCTTGAACGTTCTGGTGCTTTCAAGGCATCTTGCAATACCTGACTCCATTGGCGGATATTTAGTAGGTTGGGTTGAAAGTACAAAGCAAACAACGAGATGCGCTGCCAACCCTTACGCCGATTTACTTGAATATCTGCAACAATATCAGTAGCATTATCCTTGGCATGGAATAGTAAGGGATATGGATCTAAAAGTGCGATCGCAGGTGGATCTTCTGGGATAGAAAGCACAGAATCTGTTACTAAAAGAGTATGCGATCGCTTGTGGAAAAAAGCAACTTCTGCAAACCGACCAGGGCCAAGCTCGATGGGGCCCAGCATTGCATAATCAAATTCGTCAGCAAAGGGTGTTTTGCTACTATCTTCTGGGAGTACTTGAGTTCGTTTCGGAGGTAAACCAAGCCAGCTAAGGGGAAGATTTAGCGGGAAACTCCACTGATGGGGAGCCACAAACACCTGTGCAGTCGGAAAGTATCTGGCGAAAGGCCCGACAAATACCTTATGTTCTATACCAGAGATAGTTGGCAGGATAATGTACTTAACATCACCGTGTTTTGCCACCAACTCATTCACAAGCCTGATGCACTCTGGGGTTGGTGCAACAGGTGCGTAGATGAGAAGACCCCCGGCTTCGAGCTTAACAACAGTCATGCGAATCGGTACAACAACGTAGAAAATGCCCTGAATCTGGTCAAAATTCCAAATTGTGTCCTTCACCACTTCTTTGCGGATTGTCTGCCGCCTGCCATAAGGGTAGAGTGGCACAACAGGCCATAATCCCCATGAAAAGTCTTTTGGATTTATCTGTTGTGCATTGACTATGCGTTCATCATCAGCCACTCTGCAACCCCTCCAAATTCCCTGCTCAAATTGTTCTTATTTGCTATCCCTAAAGTTGGAGTTTAGCAAATTATTGAGATAATCAGAGCAATTAATTCCTAATTGTAATTCGTAATATCTTCAGTGTAATTCATTAACGATAAAAATCATGAACAAATATAGAATTTTAAAACCTGAGCAAAGTTACACTTTTAATCAATACTTTTTGTTACCTAACCCAACAATAGATGTAGTAGCTGAGTTTGAGTACAGCTACGATCGCACAGAGCTACAATTACCAAGATACCTTGCTGATATTAGCTATTTAGAATTTTTGCAAAATTATTTACAACGCAATATAAAGCTTTTTAACCCAACGGCTGAGATATCAATCAGAGAATTTATGATTGCTCCTATCCTTGCTGAAATCTGCGATCAGACAAAAGCTCAACTATATAGTGAGTATCCAATTAATGTGAATGAAAAACTCAAAGGGACTTTAGATTATTATTTACATAAGTCTAATTCCCTATTGGTGATTGAAGCAAAACAATCAGATATTAGAAGGGGGTTTACAGAGCTTGCAGTAGAATTAATAGCTCTGGAGCAGTCTCTAGATGAACAATCATCAATTTTATTTGGCGCAGTTACTAATGGAGATGACTGGAAATTTGGTACACTCAATAGACAACAAAAGCTAATTACAGAAGATATTAAGCTTTATCGTGTTCCTGAAGGTTTAGAAGATTTAGTACGAGTATTAGTAGGCATCCTTTCATCTGAGACTTGATGGAAGTTGGAAAAGAGGCAAGGAAGCAGGGAGCAAGGGGGAGGTTCTAACGCTTGATAAGTGATTAGGCAGATATGATATGACCGAAACAGACTCATGATACAGAGGAAGTAAATTTAAATTTATTATTTATGGAGATTGTTAATTTTTAATTTTTAATTTTTAATTGGAGCAAAGCGACGTGACTCATTACATTTTAAAAGCTACTAAGGAAACTGTGCATCTGGGTGGTTTCTCCAATCTGCTAGAACCAGCACTCACTATTGATTCTGGCGATACGGTTGACGTAGAAACTTATACTGGTTACTACGTTTATGATAAAGCACCACCTGAATTTGTCACACCAGAATTTCTCGATATCTGTCAAAATTTTCTACCAGAACGCAAAATCGCTGGGGGGCCGCATTTACTCACAGGGCCAATTTATGTGCGAGATGCCGAACCAGGAGATGTTTTAGAAGTACAATTAGATGCGATCGCACCTCGTTTACCCGTCGGCTTCAATGCCATTCGTACAGGTTGGGGAGCTTTACCTCATCAGTTTCCTCAACCTGCTTTAAGATTTATTCCTCTAGATTTAGCAAACAATATCGCGGAATTTCCGGCGGGTACTGGCATAAAAATTCCCCTCAAACCGTTTTTTGGAATTCTTGGCGTCGCTACTCAAGAAACCTCTCGAACTTCTGTCCCACCGGGTTCTTACGGCGGTAATATCGACAACCGGGAACTGCAAGCTGGTTCTCGTTTATTTTTGCCGATTTTCGTACCAGGTGCATTATTTTCTATTGGTGATGGGCATTCGGCACAAGGAGATGGTGAAGTAAATGTCACCGCCATTGAAACTTCCATGAACGGTAGAATTACCCTCAAACTTCGTAAGGATTTACAACTAACAACACCAATTGCTGAAACCCCAACTCACATCATCACAATGGGCTTTGCTCAAACTTTAGATGAAGCTTTAGAACTGGCTTTAAAAAACATGATTGATTTTCTGGAACGCTTTGCAAATTTGTCGCCAGAAGATGCTTATGTCTTGTGCAGTTTAGCTGTAAATTTTCATATTACTCAAGTTGTAAACAGTCCTCACAAAGGTGTGCATGGAATGCTACCCAAATCAATTTTGGCTAAGAGAATAATTTAATTGAGCTTCAGCAATATTTTTGTTAAGCTATCGCCTAGCTTTTGAATAGATTCTTGCTGTTTAGGATCTACTAACGTGCCATCAGGATTAAAGGCTTCGTAAGCTTTGGGTAAGGCTATTTGATCGGGAAGTACCAAAACTTTGATGTTTCCCAAAATAGAGCGCAGGTGAACCAATCCCCGCAAACCACCAAGAGCGCCTGGGGAAGCGCTCATAATCGTAGCAACCTTACCTGCAAAGGCAGCCAACGGTGCTTCATTTGGGGCTGGACGGGATGCCCAGTCAATGGCGTTCTTCAAAACTGCTGTGAGTGAACTGTTATATTCCGGCGAAGCAATCAACAATCCTTGATGAGCAATTAGCAAATCCTTAAAAGTGCGGGCGTTGGCTGGTAGTCCTTCTTGAGCTTCCAAATCTTCATCATACAGAGGTAGGGGCAAATCGCGGAGGTCTATATAAGTCACTTCTGCGCCTGCTGCTTGAGCGCCAGCCGCCGCGATTTTTACCAATTTTTTGTTGTAAGACTCAATCCGGGTGCTGCCTGCAAAGGCAAGGATTTTAGGTGTAGATGCCATAATTCTACGTTGAATGGGAATAATTAACCTGTTCAGCTGCATTATCCTGTTTTCAGGCGATCGCTATTTGCTATCTTTAGATTTTCTTTACAAACTTTCTCTAAAATTATGGCAAATTGGTCAGACTCTTATCTCGGTAAGTTACGACAAGTTGTAGGCGATCGCTTACTTCTATTATTTGGCGCACGCGTGATTATCGAGGATAATTTGGGGCGCGTTTTGTTGCAAAAGCGAAGTGATTTCAAACTTTGGGGGCTACCTGGTGGCTGTCCAGAAGTAGGTGACTCTGCCGAAGAATGTTCAGCACGAGAGGTTTTTGAAGAAACTGGTTTAACAGTTGAGCGTTTTGAAGCTGTGGGGTTTTCTTCCAATCCAGCCTTTGAAACTGTAACTTATCCCAATGGCGATCGCGTCCAAAATTTCATTTTAATTTTGCGAGCCGTTGAATGGTCAGGCAGTCTTGCTTGCCTAGATGGAGAATCGCTAGCACTAGAATTTTTCGATTTGGCAGACTTACCTACATTAATGCCAAACGATCGCCCTGTTTTAGAAAAGTTTCAAGAATACAAAAAAAGCGGCAAATTCCTGATGTTCTAAAGCATTTTTTCCAAAAACTGTCTCGCGCGATCGCACTGAGGATTTTGGAAAAACTCGCCAGGAGTAGTGTCTTCTGCTAAAATTCCCTGATCGAGGAACATAATCCGATTGGCAACTTCTTTTGCAAACCCCATTTCATGAGTAACGATCGCCATTGTCATTCCAGATAATGCTAAAGCTTTCATCACTTCCAGCACATCCTTAACCATTTCTGGATCTAATGCAGAGGTGGGTTCATCAAACAAAATCATCTCTGGTTCCATTGCTAATGCACGAGCGATGGCTACTCGCTGTTTCTGTCCCCCGGATAGTTTGGACGGATAGACATTGGCTTTTGGCTCTAAACCTACCTTAGCAAGCAATTCTAAGCCATGTTCTTGTGCTTTTTGCTTGTTAATTCCTTTTACCTTTATCGGTGCATAAGTGACATTTTGCAGCACATTCATGTGAGGAAACAAATTAAAATGCTGAAATACCATCACCAAATGCTGGCGCACCTTAGCAATGTTTGCCTTGGGCTTGGTGATTTCTTGATCGTGAAAATAGATTCTGCCTCTGGTGGGTTGTTCTAGCAAGTTTATGCATCGCAAAAACGTAGACTTACCTGAACCAGAAGGGCCTAGTATAGCAACCACTTCTCCCTGATAAAATTCAGTGGAAATATCTTTGAGTACGTCGAGTTTACCAAAGGATTTACATAAGAATTCCGTGCGAATTACTACATTATTCACTTTCCCGTAACCTCCTTTCTAAAGCGGATGCACCCAAGGTCATACCCATTACTAAAACATAGTAGATTAACCCTGCAAATAGCAGTGGTTCAAAATAAATATACTTATTTGAACCAACAATTTGGGCACTGCGTAATATTTCCACCACTCCAATGGTTGACACCAACGCAGAATCTTTAAGCAATCCGATAGTTTCATTTACCAATGCGGGGAGGATATTCTTCAATGCTTGCGGTAAAATTACATCCCACATCATCAACCAATAGGGAACACCCATAGACATCGCCGCTTCACTTTGCCCTTTATCCACCGCCTGAATCCCACCCCTAATGGTTTCTGACATATAAGCGCCAGAATTTAGGGTAAAAGTTAGCACACCAGCCTGCAATGCTGAAATGTCATAGCCTGTAAGCTGGGGTGTTGCATAGTAAACTAATGCTAACTGTAATAACAAAGGTGTACCTCGAAAAACAGAGGTGTAGGCGTTAGCAACCCAGGTAAGCGGTTTGATACCGAGAATTTTTAATAGAGATAGTATTGTTCCCCAAATTAACCCCAAGAATACAGATAATAGCGTAAACAACAAAGTTAAAGGGATTCCCCGCAGAATAAAGGGAATATCTGGAAGAATTCTGGTGAAGTCGAGATTTAATCCGCCTTTGGTAGGAGTTGAAGATTCAGAATTAGCAGTAATATTCTGTGAAAACCATTTGGCTATAAGTTTATTCAATGTGCCATCGTCCTTCATTTGTTGAAGAACTTTGTTAAACGGTTCTACAAAAGAGGAATCTTTGGGAAAAGCGATCGCAGATCCACTTTGCTCCTCTGAAGGAATAATATTAAATTCTAAATCTGGGTTAGCTTGGGCAAATCCCTTAGCGACAGTATCCTCAACAATTGCTGCATCAATTCGCCCAGATTTGATTTCTTGAACTACTTCCGGCACTCTGTTGAGTTGCTTTAGCTGAATACCCGCAAATTTTTCAGCAATTTTCTGAGCATTTTGTTCTTGGATGGTTCCTAGTTGTACGCCAACCTTTTTTCCTAATAAGTCTTGGGGCTGCTTTAGGTTACTACCTTTAGGAGCGACAATGGTATCTTTGGCTTCGTAATAAATAATTGAAAAGTCAATATTTTTCTGACGTTCTGGAGTCGGAGTCATCCCAGCCATTACAAAGTCAGCGCGATTTGCTTGGAGTGCAGGAATTAAGCCATTAAAATCGGATTCCATTATTTGAAGTTTAAACCCTAGTTTTTCAGCAAGAGTTTTGGCAATATCTATATCAAAGCCAACAATTTGGCGATCGCCTCCTTTCGTATCATAAAACTCATAAGGAGGATAATCTGGGGAAGTAATCATTGTCAACGTGTCTTTCCCTAAAGATGAGACAGCTTTTAGAGAATTACTATGTCCGATGATGATGCTGATTACTACTGCTACAACTAGTATCGTTGATAGGCATACTTTTTTTTTCTTCATGGACGTGATAATTATATAACTTCAGCTAGCTAAAGATTTTAGTGTAGCTATAAGTGGACATACAAACAAAGTAGTTTATTATAGATTAAGTATTATTAAGCTATTAAATGAATTTAATGACATTAGATGACTGCCGGAATATTGCCATCATTTTGGGAACATTTGTTGCTCTGCTCACCTGGATAAAAGGTGTTTACGAATATACACGTCAACTAGCCCAAAAACGAAGCGAACAGTATGCCGAAATACGGAAGCGTTTTAGGGAAAGTAAAGTAATATCGAAACTAATTAGTATGCTTGAGACAAATGACTCAAATTTAGTAGAAGTTTCATGGTCGGAAAAAGTCGAATTACTGGGATTTTATGAAGATATTGCTTTAATGGTAAATTCCGGCATTATCAAACATAATGTTGCTTTCTATATGTTTGGGTATTATGCTATCCGTTGTTGGGAAAGTAACTATTTTTGGGCTGATGTAAATCGAAATAGCCCCTACTGGTCACTATTCCGAAATTTTGTCAACGAGATGAAGGCGGCTGAAGTAATATTTCTTGAAGACTCCTTTATTTTTCGTCCAAAAAATTACCGTTTTTAGTATTTTTTACTCTGCTACCTAAAATTAAAAATATTTTAAAAATTCCATCTTTGCTGTTAAGACTCCTTAAAAATAGACAGGTATGGTTCATAAATAAAAGCTCTGTTACGTTTATTTCCAGTAACTTCTTCCACGATCCCTATATTACATAATTCTCTGACTAAAATGTTAGCGTTAGTGTATGATAATTGGGTAAATTCTTGAGCCATTTCTATATTAAAAACTGGCTTGTAATAGAGTTTTTCGAGTAAAGCTATAGCATTCCCTGCCTTCCGATTTCCCATTCGTTCCATTACTGTTTTACGATGATCTTCTTTTAAATTAACTATTTGACGAGCAACAGTAGATGCCTCCTGAGAAACTTCATATACACCTTTCAGAAAAAACTTAAGCCAGCTTTCCCAGTCCCCATTATCCCTGATAGATTGGAGATGATCGTAATATTGCAAACGGTATTTTTTGAAGTAATAAGATATATAGAGCAGAGGACGTTTT
Organism: Nostoc commune NIES-4072; assembly: GCF_003113895.1. Lineage (NCBI taxonomy): Bacteria > Bacillati > Cyanobacteriota > Cyanophyceae > Nostocales > Nostocaceae > Nostoc > Nostoc commune. The sequence goes on from NZ_BDUD01000001.1 coordinate 2,284,788, forward strand.
AATATATTTTTTTCACATAGTAAGAGAGTAATTAGTAAGCGTCCTGTTCTTCCATTGCCGTCTTCAAAAGGGTGAATTGTTTCAAACTGAGCATGAGCTAATCCAATTTTAATTAAAGCTGGCATTGGAGCAGAGTCATGTAAAAACTTCTCAAAATTACTTAAAGCTTCTTGCATATCATGCGGTGGAGGTGGAACATAAGTAGCTTCCTTTAAATTACATCTTCCCTCACCAATCCAATTTTGGCTGCGGCGAAATTCTCCTGGGCCCTTTTCAGAACCTCGACCTTCTCTCAATAATTCTTTATGAATTTCACGGATCAATCGCAATGATAAAGGAAAATTATTCTCTAATCTTTCGAGTCCGTGATTAATTGCTGCAATATAGTTGACAACTTCGGTTACATCTTGCGGGTTGTCTGGTTCCACTGTACGGGATTCAAACTCAAGGACATCTATCAAAGAAGCTTGTGTTCCTTCTATCTGACTTGATAACACTGCCTCTTTACGAACATACATAAACACGAATAAGTCGGGATTAGGTAAAGCGTCTGTTGATCCATCTAAACGACCTAATGCTCTATCTGCTTGTGATAAAAGTTCTAACATTTCATCATCTATACATAATTTGGGTATAGGCGGTAAAGGATTAGGTATAAAAGCTTTGTATCCAGTAAGCTGTTCTATGTATCTACCTGCTCTATCGGTATCAATCATATTATCGATTTCATTCACAAGAGACAATTTTTCATCCATATTATCAAATTCCCTCAATATCAGCAATAAGGATTTTTTTGTGTTTATATATGATATAATATTTCGTCTGATATATTTAAATAAACAGCAAGTAAACTGCATGTTCCTTTTGCCTTAGTTCCCTGAGCGGTCAATACACTTGCTATACTTATGTAGATGTCAGTAATTATTGTAGTAAATAAAACATTAATTTTGGATCATGTTTAATCTGGTTTCATCTGTTTTAGTTTTAAATCTGTTATAAATCAAAGAAAGTTAAACCTAAATAGGGATAAAATACGAAATATCCCATCCCTACTTCATTTTTTGATTAACTAACTCTATAAGATTTTGATCTTTTAACTTTCATCAAATAGACTTATCCTGCTTTATGCATATAATACTAAAAACCAGAGTTTTGGTGAGGAACCGAAAGACTCTGGTGAAGACAAACTTTTTTCCCCGTCCGATGCTTTCCAGATGCTATCAAAAGTCAAGGAAAGTCAAATCAAACCTTTAATTTAGTCGCTTCCAGCAACTTAACGCTGGCATAAATAGCATTAATATAAGGTGTGGGAATTTGAGTAAGTTTTCCCAATTCTGCGACTGCACCAACAATAGCATCTATCTCGGTGGGGCGTCCGGCTTCGATATCTTGTAGCATTGAGGTTTTATGGGCGCCAACATTTTCTGCGCCATTAATTCGCTGTTCTAAAGTGATACCAAACTTTATACCTAAATTTTCTGCGATCGCTTGAGTTTCTGTCATCATAAGCCTTGCTAGTTCACGGGTGAGGGGATAGCGGCAAATATCCTCTAAAGTAGCACCAGTCAGGGCACTGATGGGATTAAACGCCACATTTCCCCACAACTTGATCCAAATTTCCGTGCGAATTTGATTGCGGATTGGTGTTTTAAATCCTGCTTGTTTTAAAGTCTGTGCCAATAATTGAATGCGTTCTGTTTTAGTGCCGTCGATTTCACCAAGAGTAAAGCGATCGCCTTCAATATGCTTAATCACACCTGGTTCAATTATCTCAGCTGCCGGGTAAACAACACAACCGATAGCGCGGTCAGCACCGATGCTAGCTTCAATAATCCCATCTGGATCAACAGATTGAATTCGCGTACCTTCATACTCACCACCATACTTGCGAAAGTACCACCAAGGAACCCCATTTTGGGCTGTTACCACCATCGTATGAGGATTGTATAGTGCAGGGAGAAAAGGTGCGATCGCAGTTACACTGTGAGCCTTAACAGTTAAAATTACTACATCTTGTGGCCCGGCTACCTGAATATCGCTAGTTGCTAGATACGGAGTAGCAATTTGGCTAGAACCGTCTGCTATAAGCAACTTCAGCCCATTTTTTTTAATTGCCTCCAAATGAGAACCACGAGCAATTAGCGTTACCTCTTCACCTGCTAATGCCAGTTTTGCTCCTAAATATCCACCAATCGCACCCGCGCCAACAATACAAATTTTCATTTTGTCAAATTAATCATTATTTCTTACTCAGCACTTTTAAAGCTTTGCATCGCTTTTTGTAAGTCTTGATGAACAGATTTTGAAGCAGCTATTATCAATCCAGGCATACTATAGTTTTCACAAGTATGCAGTGGTGGTAAAGTCGAACCATCCAGAGTAGTTACAATCCAGCCAGCCTCTTTCGCAATAAAAGCAAGTCCAGCACTATCAAGAAATTTACCCGATTTGATGACTGCTCCACTTAAATCGCCACTGAGAATACCATTGAGACTGGGAATTTCAATATCACTAGAGTAATCAGTTGCTATATCAATGACTTTATATCGATCTTTTAGTAAATCTGCGATCGCATTCATTCCCCATCCCAACAAAATAGCAGGTTTGGCGGATGTTATCTGTAACGGCGCACAGGCTTCTAAACTCATCTCTAGCGTCCCTTTAAAAGCACCTTCACCTCGGAGAGCGTAAAAATAAACATTTTGGGCAGGGGAAATAGCGATTACTGCTTCAAAGTCATCCGAATTTAGAATACCGAGAATAATTTGGTAATTAGAATGTCCATCCATGTAAAACTTCGTACCATCGATTGGGTCGAGCGTGACTAAATAATCACCTTCTGAACCAAGATCGTTAGCGCGAAAATACTTAGTATTGTTAGAACTTTCATACTCTTCACCATAAAAGCGAATATCTGGGAAAGTGCCCAATAGTACTACTTCTACCAGATTTTGAATAGCCACATCTGCATCAGTAAGTGCAGCACTAAAAAAGTTGTTTCCTTGTTCTTTGGCGGGAAGTGCAGCAATTTTTGGTTGCAGAAAACGGGCATAGGCTGCTGCTACTTTCAGATGGGGAAGTAAAGTCTCCAAAATCAGTCGAGTAGTAGGTGTTGTGGACATTGCAGCAAACTCCTTTCAGAAATCATCTACCGTTGGCAGGGCGATAGAATTCTATATCTAGACAAAATTACGGTATCATTTTGATGCAATGATACCACCGTTGTTATATTACTCTAATCTGTGTGTCTGGTTAAGCTGCATTATCATTAAAGGTTTAGTTTCCACATTGAAAGACGTTGTTGATTCGGGTTAGCGATCGCCTAAAAAAGCGTAACCGTTCAGCAATACATAACCAAAAGTACTTGTACGTACATTGAACGATGAATATCAGACATCTCCAAAAATGAATTGTAGAGACGTAGCACTGCTACGTCTCTACAAGGGTTCTGAATAACGCATATTTAATTTCTAGAGATGTCTAATATGAAGAATATGCAAAGATGTGTCTTTAAGCAAAGACATTGAAATAAATCCGGTAGTATATAGTTAGTACAGAGTTATTTCGATGTTCTCTATTTTCAGGTTATCTGGAGGCAAACCGGGGATATCATAGCAGTGCAATAACTTAGTCCCGTATTTATCCCATAAACATTGTAACTTTTTCTTGAACACAAACTGTGCCGGATTTTGTTGGTAGATGTTTTTTCAGCTTACCTGCAAACAACACCAATTAGACAGCTAGGGGGTATAGGTGGCTGATATGAGATTAAGTATTTAATCTCATATTATACAATTAAGCTGCGTAACAGTTTAATACTCTTTCAACACGATGCCTAAGTAGCCCTAAATTAGTGTTCAATAAAATTTTTGGCACATACATAGGGGAATTTACAGAATAAGAATTTGTATAGTGATAGATGAATTTATGCGTTGGGTGATGGATATGTTTCGGTGGATTGTCACTATTGTTCTTAGACCCTTGGAGAAAAAGGGTTTTGTCCATTTACCTAAGCGTTGGGTTGTTGAGCGTACTTTTGGCTGGCTTAATTGGTGTCGGCGTTTAAGCAAAGATTATGAACGACTGCCTGAAACTTCTGAGACATTCATCTATATTGCCATGATTCGTATCATGGTTCGACGGTTGGCATAATTTTTGGCTCACTCTGACTTTTAAAACATCCTCTAAGAGAGTAATATACTGTTAATTTAACCATGTATGCTGTACGCCACTCTTTCATCACTTGCTAGGACAGGCTTTATTAACGTTTGCTCATTTAATTTTGAAACCAACACTTATAAACAAAAGGAATATGTTCATTCAATAAAACTTAAGGTAGTATCTTTTATTGTTGTCACTGGAGGTATACTCTTTGCAAATCCTCTCGTAATCGCACAGACAACGCCTGTTAAGCTGTTCCACATTTGAATTGCATAAGTTGGGCAGGTTTTTCGACCCACCCCACAAGAGTTATGTTTAACGAACTTTGGGGGTTTAAGTCCCCAGCAAGATAGGCAGCACGTTTTGTATCGGGGTCTAAATCCCCGTCACAAAACGTAATTGCGAATTGCGTTAGCGGAGCGGGGCGTTAGCCCATTGCGAATTGCGAATTGGTTTAATTACGCCTACCTACTTATTTTTTGGATCTTCCTCAGCGATTAACAGTACTCATATCAGGATAGCGATCGCCTGCGGTAATCCCCTTTGGTGCTATTGCTTCAATCCGGCTGAGGTCATCTGTAGTTAGAACAATCTCAGTTGCTGCAATGTTTTCTTCTAAATAAGTGCGCCGCTTTGTACCAGGAATCGGCACAATATCTTCACCTTGAGCCAGTAGCCATGCCAAAGCAAGTTGGCTAGGTGTGACTTGCTTTTCATTAGCGATTTCCCTGACTTTTTCAACTAATTGCAGGTTCTTATAGAAATTATCGCCTTGAAAACGGGGATTATTTCTCCGGTAATCATCTGCTGCAAGGTCTTCAGGACGGGCGATGGCTCCCGATAAAAACCCACGACCAAGAGGACTGTAAGGAACAAAACCAATTCCTAGTTCTCGTATAGTAGGTAAAATTTCATCTTCTGGATCGCGGCTCCACAAAGAATACTCTGTTTGTAGCGCGGTAATTGGATGAACTGCCGCAGCCCGTCTAATTGTCGCCGGGGCAGCTTCCGATAGCCCTAAATAGCGCACTTTACCAGCCTTTACTAACTCAGCCATTGCCCCTACAGTATCTTCTATTGGCACGTTTGGATCAACTCGATGTTGATAGTATAGGTCAATAACTTCTACTCCCAAGCGTTTAAGTGAAGCATCACAAGCTGTTTGGACATATTCGGGGCTGCCATTAACTCCTTTCCAACCACCTTCTTCGGTACGAACATTACCAAACTTGGTTGCTAATACTACTTGCTCTCGACGATCCTTAATTGCTCTACCTACTAATTGTTCATTAATGAAAGGCCCATACATATCAGCAGTATCGAGAAAATTCACTCCAAGATCCAAAGCCCTATGGATAGTGGCGATCGCTTCAGATTCATCACGACCACTGTAAAACTCAGACATTCCCATACAACCAAGTCCTAGTTGTGAAACTTCCAGTCCTTGCTTGCCTAACTTTCTAGTTTTCATTGAAAATTTCCCAGCTATTAAGCCTTATGTGAACATCAGTATTAAAACAAATAACGACATGTTACCTAAATTACAGAAATCTGTCTTAGCTCTTTAGTAGTATTTTGAGCGTTTTAGCTACTGTTAGTTTTCTTTATAATTTCATTTGTATCTAAAGATGCAGTAATTGTTCACAGAGTCCACATAGGTGAGTTAATAGTTATGTATGCTCACTAAAATAGTGGATTAATAGCAGGTGGCATGGGTAAGGGCAGTAGATGAATGAGCCGTTTATCTGAAAAAAACGGTGGATGAAGTGATACAAGAATTGCTCAATGAGCAGCCTGCTGGTGTTTAAAATTGTTAGTTGTTGAGTGGATAGCGCGCTGCACATCTTTTACAAAGGCAGCGCTTGCCTATCCAGCATCCAGAATCAGTATCTTCTGTCCCCTATTCCACCAGCGAAACCCAAATGGCTAATAAAGAGCTAGAAACGCTCAAAAGACTAGCTTTTAAACAATCTGAGCGCAGTCCGGAACAACCCTTGTCACCACTAGACTCGAACGCTAGCTTACCTAAAGAAAAGCCTAAGCGAAATATGAACTGGTGGTTTCTAAAGATAGCATCTATAACAGGATTATTGTATTTACTCTTTATCGTACTTACTCCTACCCCACCTCCTCAAGAAAACCGTAGAATTGGAAATACGGAAGTTATTATATTTAGTTTGATTTTACTGTTTAACTCAGGTTTGCTAGATAACATAGATGATATCTCAATTTCAGGTACGGGAATTGCGCTAAGGAGACTCAAGCAAGAAGTTAGGGATGATATCAATAAGTTGCAAGATGAGCAAATCGCCGAACTGAATACACAACAAAAGCGGATTGACTTGCTTCAGGAGCAACAATCAGCAACATTGCAATTTTTAGTTAGATATCTGATTGATGGCAATGAACTTAAGCATCTAATTAAGCTTAATTCTCAAGAAGAATTTAATTTTAAATTTGATGATGAATTAGCAATGGAACTGAAGCATCTTCGAGCTATGGGATTTATTAATAATTTTGTGGGCAAAGGAATTGAAAAAGTTCAACAAGATGGAGAAGGCGATTTAAAAAACTATTTTCATATTACGGAAGAAGGTAAATCGTATTTAGCTTTGAGAAAAACCTTAGGAATCAACGAAATTCCTGGACTGGGTGAAGATGGACGATGGCATCGAGATATTAGGGATTCAGGGAAAATGGGAAAATATTGAACTAGAGAACTTTTAAAAAATAGTAAATTAAATGTAGCGGTTCTCGTTTATCTGAGGTATGTCGGTAAGGATACGGCAGTGCCCTGCCTCTACACCTGGCGATATAATGTTATATGGGAACCGCTATATCTGCCTTAAAATAGCGTTGTTGCATGAATGTGGAAAAATGGTAAGAGAAAGTAATTGAACAGTAACGCTTCATAATTACCAATTACAAGAACCAACTAAGCTAGCCACTATCTCAACTAGTTCTTCAGGATCAATGGGTTTAGATACATGAGTGTTAAAGCCACCTTCTAAAGCACGGATACGATCCTCACTATCAGCAAAGGCTGTTAAAGCAATAGCCGGGACTCTTCCACCATTTATTGGTTTGAGCGCACGGATTTTGCGGATAAGAGTGTAGCCATCCTCCCCAGGTAAACCAATATCAGAAATTAAAACATCGGGTTGCAATTCAGATAAAACTTTGCGTGCCGCATCTGCTGAGATCACTGCTATAACTTTTGCTCCATCCATTTCCAAGACAGTAGTGATGAAGAAGCGAGTATCATCATCATCTTCAACTACCAGAATATCTAAACCAGCAAGAGTTCCAGAAGGTTCCATAAATGTCATTTTATTATAACTTTCTGTGACTTTTACCTGCTAATGATAAAATCAGGGCTTGAGAAACCCTCAAAATGACCTTTTTCAGATGCGGTGAAAAGTCAGAAGTATATAATCAACGGTAAAAAGAGGCAAGGGAGCAGGGGAAAAACTGAATATGGTTGAATTATGTAAAAGATTTATTAAGTATATAAATTAAAGCTTTCCCTTGTAAAGCAGTCTCTATATATGCATTATTTGCCAAAGAAAAAATTGAGATAAAACTCGTTTTATAATTCCTGATCAAACTATTAGTGATGATTTGAATATAGTACTTCCCATTTAGATGTTATATAGTATTATATCACGAGGTGTAGGGTGTATCTCACGTAAACGAGAAGCGCTATAAATGCTATAGGATTACTATTTGATTTTTGAACGAAATTAAGTATTGTAGAGTGTGTTAGAACGGAGTTCGTAACGCACTATGAACACGAGTTTGATGCCGTACTCTCTGTGCTAACACATCCTACGTATATTTTCTCCAAATCAAACCGGATTCCTATATAACCTTTATAAATAGGGGAGCGGCGAGCAATAAGCAGGGGAAAAGGGGAAACTTTTTCCCCAGCAAAGCCCAACCTGCCCTAATTCCTCTTTTCCTTCCCCCTGGAAGAACTATCTCTTGCTGACAAGTCTTGTCTAGCATCAAGTTCATTGAAACTTTTATTCCTTCTCTTGGTTCAGTTTTTATTCAGTGTGTTTTCCTTTTCTTTTAGGTTTTTTACTCTTCATCTTTAGTCGGAAGAGAGCGAATTAATTCCCGAATTACATCGGTTGCTGGTCTGCCAGTGCTTGAGCAATATTTTTCTAATTTCTCAGCCTCACCTGATGTGAGATTGATTGTAAGTCGTTTAACAGCCCATTTCTTATTCATAATATTAGACAAGTTCGATTCAACTACTTCTCTAATATCAATCACTTAATCTGTTATTACATGGGTATTATTTAGGAATTTTAATTCAAGAAATGATGAAGCAAACTAATATGTTTTTCCAAAAAATAGTCAAGATGTAAAGTCTATTTTGGAATATAAAGTTTAACTCCCTTAAAAGTAGTAAATATAAAGTCAGTATAAAGAAAGTATAAAAAGTCTAAATTAGACTAAGTAATTGGCTCAAATATCTGCTAGTTCATATCAGAAGCCCAACTACAGTACTACATTGGAGATATTAAGGCAATTGAGGAAGCGATGCCTACGGCGGGCTGCGCCTACGCTATTAAACTAGACAACTACATTTTGTCTCATTTACTCACCCTTTTGGCTTTGAGTAAAGAACAGTAGCATTGTCATAACGGGCTATTTGCTGTGGCGTAACGCTCTTTTAACAAACTTTCTAGTAATGACGGACGTAAACATAGATATACTAATGGCCCAAATAAGGGAAAAAGAGCAACTACCCAAAAAACACGTATATCCTTGATTCCTCGGCGTGCCATATCATCATCAAATAATTTTCTGTAATAAAATCACTAATAAATTTTTATGATTATTCATTTCTTAACCTTTTTAATTTAGCTGTTTAAATAAGCTACTTTCATGCCTCTTGAGAGAGAATCATTTTATACTGATCTTCTACTTCAGATATACAGCAATTTTCTTTTAGATAAAGTATAAAACTCCGGATTTTGAGACAGTTCTTGCTGGAGGCAGAAGATAAAAGCTATTACAATCGCTGCAAAATGCAAAAAACTCCTGACAGGACAGATATTTTGGCAGATATAGTGTGAGTATGCCTCTTAACATAGTCATATAGGAATATGCTTTACCGCTCTCATCTCAGCAATTAGATAGTTTAAAATACGGTTTTTAATGATTTAATATCATTAGTGGATTTGCAATTAAATGCAAATCTATTCTCACAAGAGTACCTAGTCCTTTTTGCAAGTCTAACTAGCAATTAAAAATGACGCAAAATACATTGGTTGATAAAACCTTCCGCGACAACGAAGGTAACATTGTTGTGGCTCAGGCGCCAAATCTACCGCTTATTATTTGGATAGTAACTAGTTTACTAACTCTAGTTTTTCCAAGCGGCAAAATCAATACATTATTAGACCTAGTAGCTTATGGCTCTTTGTTTACTTGGGCGTGGCTGGAATTATTTCAAGGTGTTAATTATTTTCGGAGAGCGCTAGGTTTTGTTGTACTTGTTGGCCTTATCGGTTTCAAACTTCAGTATTTTAGTATTAATTAAGACTAAGTGATTAAGCAAAATTATTTAGATATTTTTGACGAGAACTCCCATGCTTGATTCGCATTGAGTGGAAACGGCAAATAACATGGAAACGCAGCTAAAGTCTGTCGATTTTTCTGGTGTGTAGGTTTGCTAGGTAGCTACCCTGAAAGCTCCTAGCCAGCAGAATCAATTTTATCTCAAATAAGCTTGACGTAGAGATGTAAACAAGATACTCCTATGTCAACATGATTTAGAATTCATAATTTAAAGAGCGTCTGAGATGCTGAATTCTCCACGCTCTTTAACGAAGGTAGTGCTAGATAGATTTATTGGTAAGCTGAGATAGTAGCGATTTCCAATAACAGGCATGAATTGCGTAGGCGTAGCCCGTCGTAGACATCGCTACTTGAGCAGTTCAGCAAGCAGAATCTAGCATAGGGCGACAATGCAAAAACTTCTTTTTAATGACAGAGATAGATTTAGAGCGCAGGCCCTATTCCTTGGTAAAAAGATTAACTTACAGAACTTGGAGAATTACATTTGCTTGGCGACTATGCCAGTAATAGTTTCAGTTGGTGAACACGGCTGTGCAGTACTGCTGAACTATGGTGCAGTTGTCCTGTTTAACCTTGAGCCAGTGGAAAAGGTAGCCTTCTTGACCAAATTATCCTCTCAAGTTAGCGGCTCTTTTGCCAACCCAGAAACAGAAGAGGTGGAAATTCATCTCAACGTAGCACAGAGTGAGCGAGTTAAAGAAGGAAAAATTTCGCTGCATGAATTTAGCGTAGAACGCTTGCAGATAGTGGCTGATATTCTCGCCAAGAGTGTTGTGCTGTCTCACTATGAAACTAGCCTAGCGGGTGTATTTGATCAAATTGAACCCTTTGCAGCTAGTCTCCAGCGTGAAAACAGGAGTAGACGCCAGAGCCGGGAATTACTGCGTCAACTTGGGACTACTTTATTAGTTCAACATAAGATTGTTGGTCAAGTAGAGATTATCGATAAGCCGGAGTTACTCTGGGAAGCTCCACAGCTAGAAAACTTATATCTGCGCTTGGAGGACGAATACGAAATCCGTGAACGTCACCATGCTCTAGAACGCAAACTAGATTTAATTTCCCAAACTGCACAAACTGTGCTGGAGTTCATGCAGCATAGCAGCAGCCAGCGAGTAGAGTGGTATGTGGTGATTCTGATTGTAGTAGAGATTCTTTTGTCACTATACGACATCATTTTCAAAGGCTAACGCTAAATTTGGAGAGCGTAAACCTATTGGAGTAATTGAAAACTGCTATATTCTATCAGACGATTTATAATCATCTGGGCTAGGTGCAAAATGTTAAGTAAAAACATTCTTCCCTACGAACGTGATAGAAAATACTTGTATGATTTATGATTTTTGACTCATAGTGTAAGGATTACAGATAATGCACGTTCTCAAAAAACCCATCAAACCAGCCACTTATATATCGTTCCTCCACATTTACCAAACTACTTGGGGGACTGCTGGTGATATTTGTTTAATCCGTGAATCTGTAGCTAATGAAAGTACAGCAAAGTTTATCGGTCACAAAATCCAACTAGCAATTCCAAGAGGGTTGGAGCGCGATCGCATCGCTAATTGTCCAATAATCAAAGTTGCAGGTAATGTCGGTGACGGACATCCTAAAGAGCATCCGTTGGAATGGGAGGCTTATGAAGGTGTAAATCCAGAAATAGCTCTAGCGGCTCTCAAACCTTGGGGCTTCAAGTTAATTGAGCTTTAATGCGGCAATCTGACAAGCTCAACTCGCTTTCGTTCTTCTAAAACTATTTTTTTCCCTAGCGCCATCAGACACTGGCTCAAATGGAAAAATTCATCTAATAGACATAGGAGTGAAATTAATTATGCGTTTCCCGAAATCTTTGATAGGCATAATTCATAAATTGTGCCTACGTGATTTTCACTCCTACGTCTAATGTACTAAACCAGGTTTCTAAATCCGCTTGAGCCTGAAAATCCAACAATGCTTCACCGAGATTTTCTAATTGTTCTAAGGAGAGAGTTTCAATACGGTCTAGCAGCTCTTGGGGTAATTCTCCCACCCGTCGAGTCAATAGTTAATCTCAAGGGTCAGTAGTGGTTTTTCAAGTTTTGGCTATTATTTGCGTAAGTCCTGTTGTTGATTTAATAAAAATCTCACTTTTCACGTCATGTAGAAAAGTTAATGCTAAACCTAAACTCTGAGCAAGCGTCCTTACTAAGGAATATAAGCGAGGTTTTCTATATGACATGAAAAGTCAGATATTGGAATGAATGGAAAGAGAGATTGTGCCTGTCCTACCGCCAAGTAGAATCAATGCTCAGTTCACTTGAAACTAAGCTTAATAGGTAGGCAAAGAGATTAACCACGACCCCAGTCGCGATCGCGCTCATAGCGATAGTTATTATCACGAATGTTGCGAAGGTTATTATCGCGCTCATAGCGGTAGTTATTGTTGCGCTCATAGCGGTGATTATGATCACGCTCATAGCGATAGTTATGATCACGTTCATAGCGACGATTATTTTCGCGCTCATAGCGATAGTTACGATCGCGCTCATAGCGACGGTTATAATCGCGCTCATAGCGATCATTATTGTCACGAATGTTGCGAAGGTCGTTCTGGCGGTCATAATCACCATTTCTGTGGTGACGACTATGACGTTCGTAGTTCCGATCATCGTTGCGTTGATAGCCGTAGCTATCTAACTCAGCAAGATAAGACGCTGGTGTATTAGCATCAGCTTTTGGAGAAATAGCCAAAGCTGATGCAGATGCTATCAAACCAGCCAGCAAAATAGAGGTAAAGCGGTTCATAATTTTAGTCAAAAATTATTGACATTAATTTATGCAAGTCTAGTCTGTTTAGGAAGAGCAGATTCCACAAGTCTTTAAATCTATGCTATCAGTCTTGAATAAATCAAAAAGTTTTTTTCGGTGCGCTGATTGAGAAAAGTTTTGTTGTCTGTGATACTTTTTAACCTTTTAACGAACTTTGGGGGTTTAAGTCCCCAGCAAGATAGGCAGCACGTTTTGTGTCGGGGTCTAAATCCCCGTCACAAAACGTAATTGCGAATTGCGAATTGGTTTAAATGCCATGAAAAGTTAAGATTAAAATGAGTTTTTGATATTAAATACGTTGCGTAAGCGTACCCTTCGGGAAGCAAGCTACACCTAGCGTCTCGTAGAGAAGCTCGTCGTAGACATCGCACCTTTGCCAAAACCTAACAGCTAGCTAATAATCTGATCTACTAGAAAAAACGCACACCAATTATAATTAGTGTGCGTCTGCGGTTAGATTTTAGAAATTCTCGAACTTAGCGATCGCATCCTTCATTTTATCTACCACCTCATCGACAGGGATAACTCCCAATTCCCCAGAGGCGCGAGTACGGATACTCAAAGTGTTGGTTTCCACTTCTTTAGCTCCCACCACAGCCATCACGGGTATTTTTTCTTTCTCTGCATTGCGAATTTGTTTACCTAAGCGATCGCCACTAGTATCAACTTCTGCACGGATGCCTAACGCTTTCATTTTCGCTACTACATCTTTAGCAAAGTCTAACTGTGTATCACCCACTGGGAGTAATCTAGCTTGCACTGGCGCTAACCACAAAGGGAAATCGCCCGCATATTCTTCAATTAAGATCCCAATTAGTCGTTCTAGAGAACCAAAAGGCGCACGGTGAATCATCACTGGACGTTTGCGAACACCATCTTCGGCAACGTACTCCAAATCAAAGCGTTCTGGCAAGTTGTAATCTACCTGCACAGTTCCTAATTGCCACTCCCGTTCTAGAGCATCACTAAAGATAAAATCGAGTTTGGGGCCATAAAATGCCGCTTCTCCAATACCTTCAAAGTGATCCATCCCCAAGGTTTCAACTGCACGGCGAATTGCACCTTCGGCTTTGTCCCAAACTTCATCGGAACCGATGTACTTATCACTAGCTGGATCTCGGAAGCTGAGTCTAGCTTTAAAGTTCTTCAGTTGCAGCTTATTGAACACCGACAAAATCAAATCCACCACACTAAGGAATTCACTATCTAGCTGTTCTGGGGTGACGAACAGGTGAGAGTCATCCACAGTAAAACCGCGCACCCGTGTTAAACCACCCAATTCCCCTGATTGTTCGTAGCGGTAAACAGTACCAAATTCCGCCAAGCGCATCGGTAGTTCTCGATAAGAGCGTAACTCACTCTTATATATTTGGATATGGAAGGGGCAGTTCATCGGCTTCATAACGAAGCCCTGTTCCTGTGCAGCAGCTTCTTGATCGTCTGCCATTAAGGGGAACATATCTTCTTTATATTTCTGCCAATGTCCAGAGGTTTTAAATAAGTCTACTCTGGCAATGTGAGGCGTTACTACAGATAAATAACCCCGTTTTAACTGTTCTTGCTTGAGAAAGTCTTCTAAAGTACTCCTTAACAAAGTGCCTTTGGGTGTCCATAAAGGTAAACCTGGCCCTACTAAATCAGAAAATACAAATAATCCCAGTTCCTTACCCAGCTTCCGGTGATCTCGCCGCAGTGCTTCTTCTTTCCGTCGCTTATATTCAGCGAGTTGTTCTGGACTTTCCCAAGCGGTAGCGTAGATGCGTTGTAATTGGGCTTTAGTTTCATCCCCACGCCAATAAGCACCAGCAACGCTTTCTAGTTCAATCGCCTTGGGGTTTAATTCACTAGTATTTTCCAGATGAGGCCCCGCACACAAATCCCACCATTCATTCCCCAGGTGGTAAATTGTGATTGGTTCCTTTTTGATATCTGCCAGGATTTCTAGCTTGTAAGGTTCGTTAATTTCCTGAATCCGGCGTTCGGCTTCTTCGCGGCTGACTTCTTCTCGAATAACTGCCAACTTGCGATTAATAATCTTCGCCATCTCTTTTTTGATGGCTTTAAGATCATTTTCGCTAAATGGTTCTGGATTGTCGAAGTCGTAGTAAAAACCGTTTTCAATCCAAGGGCCGATTGTAACTTGCGCCTTGGGAAACAGCTTTTGTACTGCCATTGCCATAACATGGGAAGCAGTGTGGCGAATCTTCTTTAAGTTCTCCGATTCGCTGGTACGCGGTAAATAAATTTTTTCAACTTGTTCTGACTGTTCGGACTGATTTGATGAATTTGGCGACATTGGCTGCTGAACCATTGGCGAAGTGATTACAAAAGGTGATTTATCTGAATCTGTAGGCTTATTCAACTATAACGACTTTGATTTTTGCTTTTTTCACCTTTATCTTCTAACTACTGGCTTAATTTGTGATAGGGGATAAAGATAAATTTTTCATTGGTTCGCTGAGTATTAAATTCAGGATTTGACGCGTAGGCGTAGCCCGTCGTAGACATCGCTAAATTTCCAACTAGGTGTCAGCTATACCTCTAGACGCCTCTCCAAAGACACTGTACAAACCCTATATCAAGACTATATAATAAAATCTGTGTTATTTGTTACAATTTTTTACATCCGCAAATTATGAGAAAATTAAAAAAAATATTAAGAAACGTAAATAACGTTAATATTAGTAAGAAAGTTTGAAATATTCTTCTCATTTATGTCAGACTCAAATTTACCAGGGACTGATTTGCTAAAAACGGTTTTAGAACCCCTGCTGGAAGATTTTCAGCATTGGTTTACGCGATCGCGTCATTTACTGGAAACCGAGCAACTATCATTTATGAGTCACCAAGAGCAATCTGACTTGCTTTTGCGGGTTAAGCAAGCGCAGGATGAACTAAATACGGCGAAGATGCTGTTTACAGCTACTGATAAACAAGTTGGAATTGATATGGCAACATTAATGCCTTGGCATCAATTAGTAACAGAATGCTGGAATGTTGCAATGCGCTTTCGCCAAACGCGTGAAGCCTAAGCAACAGATGAAAGCATCTGCTATAGCGATATATAACGACAACCCTCTTTGCATCTACACCAGACGGTAAACTAACCGTCAAAGAAATAGTAAATATCTCTTAACACTTTCTTAACTTTTTTTGGATTAACAAAGTAATGTATCCTATGCTACCGTAAGTGGAATAACGGTTGACAAATAGCTCCATATAAATGTAATCGCATAAAAAGTGCGTCAAATACTCGTCTTAACTGTGATCTACAGGGTCGGCGAAACAAAGCGTTACAAAATGAAAATAAAGTTTTAAAAATTGTTGTCCTGGAGGAAAATCTAATGTTACACCTGCTTTACATTCTTGCTTTTACAATCCTTGCATTTATAGCTGTTGGCAACTTAATTCGTAACCTGATTATGTTCAGTTTTGATCGGGAGCGAACTTACCCGACGAATTCCTCGCCAATGAATAATCAAGGCAACTATGGTTATTATTCATCAAAAAAACAGTTTGTACCGCATCCAGAGTTATTAGATAGCACTGGCAAATTAATTAAAGAGCCACTTTTGGTAATGCGTTCGATTAACGTTGAAGATGCGCGTCAACATCTCGATGCACTTTACGAAGCATCCCCAGGACATAAAAGAGATAATTCTGAGGAAGCATAACGTAGAGACGCGATTAATCGCGTTTGTACAAGAATTTGGGTGTAAATTATTGTTGTTTTTACATCCTTAACCTTTTTTAGCAGAAATTTTTTACCATCCTTGAACTTGAAGCGATCGCGTCGTAGGCTGGTAAGTTAACATTATGTTGTTCACTTGGTACAGGTTGAGCCTGAAAAGGCATGGTGTGAGTGATGAAATAATTCGTGAAGCACTCAGCGAAGTGACTGAGCGACGCAGCAACAGTTAGTAACAGTAGCATTCCTCTTCTTCTAATCAATATTTAGGTAATTTAGCTCAAGCGGTAGAAAAACATCCTGGTTGGAGATTTGAATTAGTAATGACCAACCCGGAGGATACAACGTATTCTCTCAAAGCAGAGGCTTCTCTTCAAAAGCATGAAATAGAATCACAGTTGCAAGTAGCAAAGCAACTTACAACGCAACATCCAGAATTAGCTCTTTTATATTCCTGGTCTTCAGTAGAAGCAACTTTGAGACTTATTGCCCAAAAGGAAGAGCTAAGTTTACAAAGATTTGATCCACTCTATTTGGTGAAGCAATTAGCAATTGAAGGTGTAATTTCAAAATCTGAGTATCAGTTACTAATGAATGCACTCCCATTACGTAATTCTATTGCTCATGGCTTCAAAACTACACAAATTACGCAAAATTCTGTATATGAATTGATCGAGCTTACAGAGCAGCTTTTAAGAAGTCTACACACTGGCGATGAAGCAGACTAATACTGCGTTGATTGGAGTAGATAGTAGGGCATGGGTGCTGAATTTCATGTCATATTACCAAGCATAAAATAGGGAATAGGGAATTTCCTACTCCCTAGTACAGACACGATTAATCGCGTCTCTTCCTAAGCTTCAATAACTACCCGCAAATTACCGCGTTTTTTCGCAACGCGACAAGCCGTCGTAGTCCCAGAACGCTCGAATTCTAAATCGAGGATGGTGGGGCCGACTCGCAAATTATGAAATGACAGACGATTAATCGATTCTGGCAAAGCGGGGTCGATTATTCGCAAGCAGTTATTTTGAGCATCAGGCACTAAGTTAACCATCATTTGCAGTAGTTGGAAAACACTGCCAGTAGCCCAAGCTTGGGGAGTGCAGGCAACTGGATACTGTACAGGGGCATTATCACCGTTCCGTTCGTAGCCGCAGAAGAGTTCTGGAGGACGTTGATAAGGCTGCTGACTCGTCATGTCGAATAAACCTTGGAAAATTTCTAGGGCTTGATCGATAAGACCGAGCGATCGCAATCCCATTGCAATCAAAGCGTTATCATGGGGCCAAACAGAACCAGTGTGATAACCCATTGGATTGTAAGCGGGTGACAAACTACTCAGAGTCCGAATGCCCCAACCATTAAACATATCTGGCGCTCGCAACCGTTCTGCGACACTATAGGCTCTTTCGTGATTGAAGAGGCCCAATTGCAGACAATGACCAGGATTTGAGGTAATACTGTCTACTGGCTTGCCATCTCCATCCAAAGCCAAAGCACAGAAATCTAAATCTTCTACCCAAAAATCTCGATTAAAACGAACTTTAAGATTTCTGGCCTCTTCTTGCCAACGATCTGCCAAATCAAGCCGCTTTTTCATCCTAGCGATTTCTGCTAGACGCATTTTTGCAGCATAGACATAAGCTTGCACTTCACACAAGGCAATTGGGCCGTTGGCTAATTCTCCCTTGTGATTTACGATACAGTCATCAGAATCTTTCCAACCTTGGTTAGGAAGACCACGTTTGGATTTACGGAAGTAACTCAGGTAACTGGTTTCTTTCGTATTGCGATCAATCCAGTCCATTGCTGCTAGAGCATTTGGCCAAAGTTGCTCTAGAAGTTCGTGATCGTGAGTCCAAGCATAATGTTCGGCATACAGCATCAGCCACAGGGGAGTCGCATCAACTGTACCGTAATAGGGTGTATGGGGAATTTCTTGACAACGAGCCATTTCTCCCAAACGTAACTCGTGTAAAATCTTTCCCGGTTCTTCTTCGCGCCATTCGTCCTCGATTTTACCTTGGTATGCCGCAAGCAATATCAAGGTTTCTTTGGCAATTTCCGAGTTTAACATCAGGGCTTGAGAAGCTGTAATCAAAGAATCCCGCCCAAATAGTGTCGAAAACCACGGCACTCCAGCCGAAACTGTCTTATGCTTACCAAAAGACTGACGCAACAAATACATATCTTGCTCGGCTCGTTCAATCACTCGATTGAAAATGCTTTTATCTGAGCTAATGCGTGTTATTTGCTGTAGCCAGTGTTGCTCCTCCATCAACTCAGCAGCTTTTGCCTGTCCTAAAGTGAAGGCGGCGCTCACGGTTGAACTAGACTGGTTGTTTTTCAACATGCTCACTCGGTAGCCCAACTTTTGAGTTTCGTGAGAAGCCAACTCTAGCTGCCAAACCGCAGTGTAACCCTTGAAATAGTCTGGTTGGCGATGCTGGAATAAAATACGGGATTCCATTACTGAGCCATCCAAACCTTGATAGGCAAGTGTTAAGGATTCTTCCCTAAAAGTTGGTGGCTCTTTGGGTATAGGCGAAACACCATCGGCTAGAGAAATTCCTTCTTCAGCCGTCGGTTCTACTAGACGTAAAAGCCTACCTCGTTTTTCTCTGTCATAGCCCCGGACTTCAAATAAATCAACAAAATCCGCATCAAAGCTGATGGTTAGTTCAAAATTGACAGTAGTTGTGCTGTAGTTAGATACTTCTATTTCTTCAAATAGTGCGCCATTGAGAACCATTTCCCGGCGAATTCCCACAGTTTCAGCTCTCAGGCGTTCGTCGATTCTGGGGTTGGTACACAAAGCTGAGAGTGAAAACCCTTTCTCGGCAGTACTACTGAGAAGTACAGGCGATCGCCCTTCAATTTGCAACTCCAAACGATTGAGAAATCTCGTATCACAGCAAAACAATCCCATGCTGGGATTGCCATCATTAAGGGAACAGCCAGAAATGTTCCCAACAGTATCCGTCACAAAAAATAAATCATCATCTTTAACCGTCAGTGTCGGTTGTGGTCTTTCACTCACAACACAAGGCCACTCCGGGATAGGTAATTGTTCAGCAGGAATAAAAGTTTTTCCATCCAGGAAAATTTTTTCCGGGGTGATTAGCGTATCCGGTGTCATTAGCCAAAGTTCCGTGTACAGGTCTATATTTTTGTGGTCTTCTGAGTAAAGATTGCTGACCCTCACAACTTTCAAAAAAAAGACGCTTTCTAAAACTTGCTTGAGCCATTGAAGCCAAAATAACACTTAACTACTGCTGACAACATAGTAGCGCTCAAACCCGTATAAGCAGATATTTATAAATTTATTTATAACTCTAAATTGACACTCTCCGCACTTATAGGGCGGAAATTATTTGTTTTCTCCTAATTATACGATTTTGTTTTAAAAATCCATAGTATTTGATTAGACTAATTTATGATAATTCATTAATTGATTAAAATTAATCAATAATTATTGATTAAATTATGTGAATGTAGCAGTAATGATTTTTAGATAAGAAAATTTATTTAGTAGGCATAAATCAACGTAGGCAAAGTAGGCGATGTCTACAACGGGCTACTTTCCCTATATGTGGACTATCAATAAAGAATCAGTGGTTATCGATGAATAAAATATTTCAAAATATACAACAATTAGTAGCTTGGTACTTAGTACGGAAATATTTTGGTTGTGCAAGCATATTGCAAACTTGGTTGAGAATGTATATTGGGCGTAGTAGGTTGCCAATCAACAAATCAAGCTGTATGCACTCTTAATTGGTAACAAAGTGTTACGCCTGCTTTGGCAGAAAGTGCTTAAGCGCGTTCTTTACATATTGCAACTCTCTATTTAACTTGAGAGTCCCTTGGAATTTGTACAATGCAGCTGTGACTTGTGATCTTGTCGAGGTTGAGCGTTTAACAATAATTCATGAGCATTTCTACTTCTGTGCTGAGTGATTTGCTAAAGTCCCTAGCATACTTGCGGCCCCAGCTATATTTTAAGGCTTCACTAACGGCGCTCTCCCATGCGATGGAAGATCAAGTTTTGGCTGCGACTTTAGCACAACCCCTTGTAATTGCTAGTTTCCAGCGAGAGCGATTCTACCGCCAAGAAGCTCATCGCTATCAGCGACTTGCCTTGCGGAGTAACCAAATATACGTATTAGCTGCTCCGGAAACGGATTTTGTCAACAGTTCAGAATACTACGAAAAGATTGCTTTTGAGCCAACGGATGGCTTAAGCCATGAGTGGCATTTGGTAGTGATTGCTGACAATTATGCAACTTGTCTAGTTTGCCGGGAAAGCCTTGGTTCTATTGCCAAAAACAAGCAACTACCAGAACTAAGCCCTAATCTGGATATAGACGCAGCGCGAAGATTTGAGGGAGTTTGGACATCGGAAAGGGGAGTTAGCCTCAAAGCAGCTGAATTGCTGTTAGACAGGATTTTGGTTTACAGACCAGAACTGGCAAGTAAAATTGAGGAGGCGCGTCAGAGGTTTGGTATAGGAGAGCCGAGAAGCCTTTTTGGAGAAGAACAGATCAATGAATACGCTTGTGACATTGATACAGATCCCTTTGTGCAGCGTTTAGTAACTTACTTGCAAGCTAGTCAGTACAAATTGCACAAAGCCTACCGTTCCATTGCTGCCCAAGCACGAAAAGAACGATTAGTCAACTCGATTAGCACAGCCATTAGGCGATCGCTCGATCCTCACGAAGTTCTCCAGGTGGCGGCACAAGAATTAGGACAACATCTAGAAGCTTGTCGCTGTCTAATTTACCGCGCTCAAGCCACAGATAGCCAAGCCATAATTGAACACGAGTTTTTGAATCCCGGCATTTTATCGCTTCGTGGGCAAACCTGGGAGTTAGAGAAAAATTCTCTATTTCAGGACATAGTGCAACAAGGTGAAGGTGTTTGTATTAGCGATACACTAAATGACCCTCGTGTGAACAATTCGCCAGCCCTCTCCTTGATCGCCAAAAAGTTTGCCATTCGTTCTTGGCTAATGGAACCAGTATTCTATCAAGGGCGATTATTGGGCATTGTGGAGTTACACTATTGCCGAATGCCACCGCACGAATGCCAACCTGGGGAATTAGATTTGGTAGAAGCGATCGCCACCCAAGTGGGAGCAGCTCTCATCCAAGCGGAAGCTTACGCCAACCTAGAAGAACTTAACCAGCAGCTAGAAGCTCTAGACCGCACCCGTAGTAATCTCATAGCCATCACCGGGCATGAACTGCGTACCCCCTTATCCACTATTCAAGTGTGCCTGGAAAGCCTTGCTAGTGAGCCTGATATGCCTTTGGAGTTACAGCAAATCATGCTTAACACTGCTCTTTCCGACTCAGAACGGATGCGAAAACTGGTACAAGATTTTCTCACACTTTCCAACTTGGAAAGCGGCCGAGTGGAATGGCATCCAGAATCCCTCACCTTACAAGAGTGTATAGATTTATCACTCAGCCGCAATCGCACGCGTTCTTCAACGGAAAAGCCGCCGAAAATCAAGACTGAAATTGCCGAAAACCTACCTTTGGTTAGAGCTGACGGTGATTGGCTAGTAGAGGTACTGGCAAAACTCATAGATAATGCCTGTAAATTTACGCCACCCCAAGGAGAAATCACCATTAAAGCGATTTACAACAGCCATCAAAAGGTTGAGGTAACTGTAGCAGACACTGGACGCGGCATTGAACCAAATCGTTTAGAAGTAGTTTTTGACCGCTTCTATCAAGAAGAGGGAGCGCTGCGTCGCACCACTGGCGGTACTGGACTTGGTTTAGCTATTTGCCGTCAAATTGTTAATGGCTGGGGTGGGGAAATTTGGGCAGAGTCAACAGGCAAAGACCAGGGTAGTCAGTTTCACTTCACTATACCAATTGTTCAGAGTAGTAAAGAGGAAAAGCGGACAAAAGTCAAGAGTAAATAGGGATGGGGCATGGGGCATGGGGCATGGGATGAGGGAGATGAGGGAGATAAGGGAGATGAGGGAGATGAGGGGAAAATAGTTAAGATAAATGCCCAATGCCCAATGCCCAATGCCCAATGCCCAATGCCCAATAACTAAAAACTGTTACAGTCTATGACGCGATCGCAATATGATCCTGGTTGCGGTGTTAGGATTCCCTAAAAACGTTGAGAGAATCACTTATGGCAGAAACACTCTCTGGACAAACCCCGCTATACGGTGGCAGCACCGGTGGCTTGCTAAACAAAGCAGACCTAGAAGAAAAGTACGCTATTACTTGGACTAGCCCGAAAGAGCAAGTTTTTGAATTGCCTACAGGTGGTGCTGCTGTTATGCGGCAAGGTGAAAACCTGCTGTATATAGCTCGTAAAGAATATGGAATCTTTTTGGGCGGTCAGCAACTCCGGAAACTCAAAATTACAGATTACAAAATTTACCGGATTTTACCCAACGGAGAAACCACTTTACTTCACCCAGCTGATGGTGTATTCCCTGAAAAGGTTAACCCAGGTCGTGACAAAGTGCGTTATGTAGACCGTCGTATCGGACAAAACCCCAGCCCCTCTAAAGTTAAGTTTAGCGGTGTTACTACCTACGACGCTCCGTAACTAGCTATTAGTAGCTAATGGGTAATTAGTAATGGGTAATTGGTAATTAAAAACCCATTACCCATTACCAATTACCAATTACTTTTGAAAAATAATGATGTTTCCGGATTTTTCCCAGTTTTCCACCCTAGCGCAACAAGGCAACTTTGTCCCGGTATATCAAGAATGGGTAGCAGACTTAGATACGCCCGTATCTGCTTGGTATAAAGTATGTGCAGGTCAACCCTATAGCTTTTTGTTGGAATCCATCGAAGGTGGGGAAAAACTGGGACGCTATAGCTTAGTGGGTTGCGATCCTTTGTGGGTTTTGGAAGCAAGGGGCGATCGCACAACGCAGAAAAACCGCGATGGTTCACAGGTCGTTTTTCCAGGTGACCCCTTTACAGCTTTAGCTGAATGTTTAGCACCTTTTCACCCAGTCAAGTTACCACAGCTACCGCCAGGAATTGGCGGTTTATTTGGGTTTTGGGGTTATGAATTAATTCGCTGGATTGAGCCGCGTGTGCCAATTCACCCACCAGATGAGCGAAATATCCCTGATGGGTTGTGGATGCAGGTAGACCACCTACTGATTTTTGACCAAGTGAAGCGGAAAATTTGGGCGATCGCTTATGCTGATTTACGTGAAGAGAAAGTAGATTTCAAAGCAGCATATCAACAAGCGTGCGATCGCGTTACCCAAATGCTCGAAAAGCTATCTCTCCCCCTATCGCCAGAAAAAACTCGATTGGAATGGAAACCGCCAGGGAGCAGGAAAGCAGAGGAGCAAGGGAGCAAAGCAGCAGAGGAGTACAATAGTAATTTCACCCGCCCAGATTTTTGTGCTAGCGTCCAAAAGGCCAAAGACTACATCAAAGCAGGCGATATCTTCCAAGTAGTAATTTCCCAGCGACTATCAACAGCATACACAGGCGACCCCTTTGCCCTTTATCGCTCCCTACGTCAGATAAATCCTTCGCCTTACATGGCTTACTTTAACTTCCAGAATTGGCAAATCATTGGTTCGAGTCCTGAAGTGATGGTGAAAGCCGAAACCGATTCAGATGGTGGAGTCATAGCAACAGTACGCCCAATTGCTGGGACACGTCCACGGGGTAAAACTACCCAGGAAGATGCAGCCTTTGCGAAGGATTTACTTGAAGATCCCAAGGAAGTCGCCGAACATGTGATGCTTGTAGACTTAGGGCGGAATGATTTGGGGCGTGTTTGTGAAAATGGTAGCGTCAAAGTCGATGAATTAATGGTAGTTGAGCGCTATTCCCATGTGATGCACATAGTCAGCAATGTTGTAGGTAAATTAGCCCTTGGTAAAACAGCATGGGATTTATTGAAAGCTTGCTTCCCCGCAGGTACGGTAAGCGGCGCACCCAAGATTCGGGCGATGGAGATTATTCACGAATTAGAGTCTAGCCGTCGGGGTGTTTATTCCGGTGTGTATGGATATTACGATTTTGAAGGGCAATTAAATACTGCGATCGCAATTCGCACAATGGTAGTGCATGATAATACGGTAAGCGTGCAAGCCGGTGCAGGTTTGGTAGCTGATTCTGAGCCAGAAAAAGAATACGAAGAGACGCTAAATAAAGCTAGAGGTCTATTAGAGGCGATTCGTTGTTTGTCTTAAGGAAAAATCCAAAATCCAAAATCCAAAATCCAAAATTGATTGATGTGCTTACTCAGTTACCAACTATCAACGCCCTGAAACAACCCACTAGCTCTGCTTGGGTTAAACAAGCGATGCCTGCGGCGGGCTACGCCTACGCTAATTTAGATATCATCTTACTCGACCACTCGCACTGTGAACGCAAAGCAGCAGGCGTAGCCTTGAACATGATGTTTCGCTACCCTTCTAATACTAAAATGGTTCGGGAACTAACTGCGATCGCCCGTGAAGAACTAGAACACTTTGAGCTAGTTAACCAATGGTTAGAACGCCGGAATATTCCCTTAGCTCCCTTACCACCGCCTCCCTACGGCGCGGGTTTAAAAGCTGTTGTCCGCCCTAAAGAACCTGAGCGATTTCTAGATTCCTTACTAGTCACTGGTTTAATAGAAGCTCGCTCTCACGAACGCCTGGGACTATTAGCTGCTCACTGTCCAGAACCAGAGTTAGCAAAATTTTATCGTGGGCTAATGGCATCCGAAGCGCGTCACTACGGTATATATTGGGTATTAGCTGCTACTTACTTCGACAAAGAAATTGTTATGAAACGGCTTGATGAATTAGCAATTATCGAAAGTCAGTTGCTGGCGACTTTGCACCCAGAACCTAGAATTCACAGTTAGTAGACTAAGGTAACAGATATGAAGCTTCAGCTAACACACCTGAGACTGCTTGTCTCCAACTACAAAGATTCTTTTCTGTTCTACCGGGATCTGCTGAAATTTGATGTCGATTGGGGCGATGAAGATAGCGGATATGCTGAGTTTAATACCGGATATCTCAAGCTAGGTTTGTTCAAACAAGAATTAATGGCTCAAGTAGTTCCAAGAGTCGAACAGCCTTCTTATATTGCCAATCGAGATAAAATTGTCTTGATTTTCGCAGTCGATAACGTGGATGAGGTCTATGAGCAAGTCAAAAATCAGAATGCGATCGTTGTAACTCAACCACAAGATCGCCCCAGTTGGGGAATCCGCACAGCTCATTTTCGCGATCCTGATGGCAATCTCATCGAAATCTACAACAATCTAGGAATTGTCAGTTAACTCAACCTGAGTGATTTCCAAGAACTAAATTATCCGGGCTTTTCACCCGCTCCTAACAAAAGGCGGGTTTTCAGAATAATCCTACAAATTTTGGGCAATTTTAAGCGTGCCTTCCAGTTGCCTTGGTCATGAAAGCTAAAATAATGGACAATTACGGTTATAACCAGGCTCGCTTCCATTATTCAGGTTCACTATCTATGTAGATGCTGAATTTTTTTTCAGGATTCTACTCAGAAAAACAAATACCCACAGTCTAGAAATTGCACCAGATTCAGGAATAGCTATTGCTGTTATTAACAATAGTCTTTTTTGGTCTTTTGAGTAAATTGTATTATTTAGATTTCAACTAATCCAGATATCCTCTGGTTATTTTTTGTTTTGAATAATATAGCAAATTTAATATAATTTATAAAAAGCTTTATTTTATTTTTGCCTTTGAAAGGGTGCAATTAAAAGAACAAAGTCTGCGATCGCAGGATTGGTTTATATAGCCCCAGGCTTTAGGTATTGGGTTTAAATAAGCCTTGTGAGTATGAATTTGGCTTATTTTGAGCAAATTATATATAAAAAATTCATCTTTTATTAACTAACCCTAAATTAAATAAAGCATTACCCAAACTTAATCAAAATAAAATATTTTTTCTTCAAGCATTATTTGTAAGTAACCAAACCATCCTCATGACATTTTCAAGACGTAAATTCTTTGCAATAGCAGGTACAACTGCTGTAGGCACTTTGATAGTGTCTCCTTTAGAAGGTCTTCTTGCCAGAAAAGCCTTTGGTAAAAAACTTGGTAGAGGATATGGGGAACTTTTTCCAGGTGCTGATGGAATTTTAGAAGTACCAAGAGGATTTCAGTATCGAGTTATATCTCGTACAGGCACTCCCATGAGCGATGGCAACCTAGAGCCTAGTAATCATGATGGAATGGCAGCCTTTCCTGGCCCCCAAAACACAACAATCCTGATTCGCAATCACGAACTTAGTAATAGTAGTGGCACTCGTGTACCAGGAGTAGAAGTGCCGAATCCCTACGATCCCATTTGCAGAGGTGGCACTACAACCCTGGTTGTTGGGCCCAATCGCCAGCTTATTAAAGAGTTTGCCTCTCTTGGTGGAACGATTCGTAACTGTGCGGGTGGTCGAACTCCTTGGGGTTCATGGATTAGCTGTGAAGAAGATACAACTAGACCAAGTGCAAGTAATGGAGTCATAAAGTTACATGGTTATAACTTTGAGGTTCCAGCTAGCGATACCCCTCCTGTAGATCCAGTGCCTCTAGTTGCTATGGGACGCTTTAATCATGAAGCTGTAGCTGTAGATCCCGAAACTGGATATGTTTATCAAACTGAAGATAGAGGAGATAGCCTCTTTTACCGTTTTATCCCGACAGTTCCTGGTCAGTTAAAAGAAGGAGGCACTCTTCAAGCTCTGAGGATCATAGGTAGACCAGGAGTTAACACTAAGACCGGTTTCGTTGTAGGACAGAAGTTACCTGTAGATTGGGTGAACATTCCTGACCCCAACCCAACAACTACAGATAATGTCAGATTGCAAGGTCGCAACTTAGGTGCAGCCCAGTTTAGCCGTGGGGAAGGCATCTATTATGACGACAACAAGGATAAGAAAGACAACAATGGCAAAGGAGAATTTTACTTCACTGCTACAGATGGTGGCCCTGTGGGTGGTGGTCAGGTCTGGCGCTACATTCCAGGTGAAGAGACAATTGAATTATTTGTCGAGTCTGAATCTAAAGATGAACTCGACATGCCCGATAACATAGTGGTAGCACCTTTTGGCGATCTGATCCTCTGTGAGGACGGAAACGATGACAATTTCTTGATAGGTGTTACTCCCAGTGGTGAAATCTACAAATTTGCGCGTAATGCCCTTGAAACTGGTGAGTTTGCTGGAGCCTGCTTCTCCCCTGATGGTCGTACTTTGTTTGTCAACATCCAAACCCCTGGTATTACTTTAGCTATCTGGGGCCCTTGGAACAGTAATAGAGGTTAATTATCAAGTCGTAACATCAATGTCAGCCTAGGCGTAGTTCGCCGCAGGCATCGTTATTATATCGTTGGCAAGAAGACAAAGGGAGGGGAAGACAATTCCTCTCCCTTTGTCTGTTTATTGACACCTTGAGAGTACCGCTTGAAATGGACTCTGCAAGAATTGCTATTTGCTGAGTAAATTGGGATATAGAACCAGAAAAATTTTCTGAGTAAACTTGACCAGCAAATGGTAATGAAAAACTATTATCAAGATTTTTTAATTCGTGATTGGGTGCAAAGCGATCGCACAAGAGCCGCCCAAGTCATCAGTTATGTATTATCAGAATACGGTCTGGGTTGGGAACCAAAGGGCGCTGACCGAGATGTGCTGCAAGTAGAGGAATATTATTTAGCTACTGGGGGAGAATTTTGGGTAATTGAACACCAAAGCCAGCTAGTGGGTACTGGGGCATACTACCCCATACACCGAGGCAAAAAAGCTGTAGAAATCCGCAAAATGTATCTTTTGCCCAGCATTAGGGGTTTAGGATTAGGGAAATATTTGTTACAACAGCTAGAAGGAGCGATCGCAGAGCGTGGTTTTGAGCAAATTTGGATTGAAACCGCCAGCGTTTTGGTGGAAGCAGTCAAACTGTATGAAAGCAACGGCTACACTCCAGCAACGGGTGTAGAAACAACAAGGTGCGATCGCGTGTATCTTAAGTCATTAGTCAAACACAAATGACTAATGACAAATGACTAATGACAAAGGACAACCCTAATGCACACTTGGATTAAAAATCTTACAGGCTTACTCAATCTTTTTCTCCAATCCCATTGTCCTCTGTGCCAACGTGCAACCTCGCAAGAATTCTGTCAAAATTGCACCAGACAACTGCAAAAATGTCAACGTCAAGACCCGATTTCTCTGTGGCAAGAGCCAATACCAGTATTTGGCTGGGGGGAGTATGGTGGCCCGGTGAAAAGAGCGATCGCAGCGATGAAATACGAAAATCAACCCCAAATAGCTCGTCCTTTAGGTCACTGGTTAGGAGAAGCATGGTTGTTAAATTCACCAAGGCAAGATAGCAAACCTGTAGTAGTTCCTATCCCACTCCACCCTAGCAAGCAAAAGCAACGTAAATACAATCAAGCCGCACTCATAGCCCAAAGCTTCTGCGAAATAACTGGCTTAAAATTGAAACTAAACGGTTTAGCAAGAGTGCGAGAAACTGAAGCGCAATTTGGTTTATCGGTATCTAAACGAGAAAAAAACTTGGTTAACGCTTTTGCTGTTGGCCAAGAATTTCACCATCGTCCCCCAAATGTCCCAGTGCTGTTAGTGGACGATATTTATACTACTGGTGCTACTGCTAGGTCTGCTGTAGAAACACTTCGTCAGTATGGAATTGTAGTCTTAGGATTAGTAGCAGTAGCCACTGCCGTCAAAGATGGATAAATTAAGAATTAATGGGCACGCTCTAGCAGATTAAGTACATAAATTGACCGAATTACCTTATTTTTTAGAAAAAATTGCTTGAAATGTATGAATAAAGTTTTTGCGGCAGGTTTAAAGCAACTCATCATCATTCCTGCCACATTGCTGGCAATAGGTATAAGTACAAGTGCAGCTTTTGCTCAAAGTAAGTTGTATAGTCCAATTCCTTTATCTAACAGTACTGAATTTTCCGATA
Source organism: Nostoc commune NIES-4072 (assembly GCF_003113895.1). Lineage (NCBI taxonomy): Bacteria > Bacillati > Cyanobacteriota > Cyanophyceae > Nostocales > Nostocaceae > Nostoc > Nostoc commune. The sequence goes on from NZ_BDUD01000001.1 coordinate 2,314,025, forward strand.
ACCTCTCAAACAAAGACATTCCCACAGGTCAAGGTGGGTTTGCCCGTGATTACACTGTGAAGTTACAAAAGGGCGATAATTTAGCAGTTGACCTGTCATCCGAAAACTTTGATAGCATCATCACCCTGCTAGCACCTGATGGATCGACTTTGGCAGAAAATGATGATGGCCCTGATGGTAGTAGCAATTCCCTATTATTTACTCGCATCGTAGAGACAGGAAATTATGTAATTCGTGTCCGGTCTTTTGGGGAAACTGGGATTGGGGCTTTTAAACTCAAGGTGACAAAGCTGCAACCGATTAAATGAAATAGTCATTGGTCATTGGGCATTGGTCATTGGGCATGGGGCATGGGGCATTGGTTATTAATTCTTCTCCCCCTGCCTCCCCTGCTCCCCCTACTCCCCACTCCCCACATCTTAAAAAACAGTCAATACACAGAGAAATAAGGCTTCAGTCCACTCAACGACTGCGCCGTAAGTGTCTCCTGTGTGTCCGCCTAATTTGTGGTTGAACCATGCACCAGTTAAAGTGGCGATCGCACTTCCAGCAATTATCATTGTCAGTGCGAGAAATAGCTGTTGTTTATCTATGAACCAAAGTAAACCACTCAAACCAAGCAGCAACAACAATCCTGGTAACAAATCTTTGTAAGAACGAATGGCTTGTTTGTGAAACGCACCTTTACCAGTTGGTTTTAGGTAAGGATATCGCGCGATCGCTACTTGTTGTCCCCAACGTCCCCAGCCACAAGCAGCCATCAGCAACAACCAACGGTTTTCTGATATATCTGTCAAAGCAGTTATTTTTAGTAGCACCAAGGCGATCGCAGCCATCGCTCCAAATGCACCTGTAGCACTATCTGTCATCACCTCCAGCCGCCGATTTGGGTCGCCTACTGCCAAACCATCGGCAGTATCCATTGCCCCATCTAAGTGCAATCCTCCAGTTATGGCAATCCAAACGCTGACTACTAAAGCACTACGAGTTAACACTGGCATACCCAGATAAAGCATTCCTGTATCCAGTAACCCTAAAATTCCCCCAATCATTAACCCTACAACTGGAGCAAGACGTACTACTCCTTGAAAGTCTAATCCTTCCAAATATGGTACTGGAATAATAGTGTAAAATATAATACTAGCTGCCAGCTTGAACAGCAACTTTTTCCACCACTGTTGCTGTTTCGTCATCGTAGTAACATTAATATTTGGTTAATTGCTGGATAATAGACTTGGGTTAAGTACAATCAACATGAGCATACTTTAAAACTTTAGATAAGATTTACTTCTATTAGAGATTCTTTTTGAAAATTTTGTTATGCTGGTCTAAGTGGTAAATAGATAATCAAAGTGTTTTTTATACAAAAAGCGAATGATCAAGGAAATTAAAATTCCATCAAAAATCAAAATTTGTATTTTGTATTCGTTAATTAAAAACTTACTCTAAATTATTTAGACGATTGCTCCACAAAATTGATATTTTTTTAAATGTAGGAAGTAAACAAGCTATTCAGTTATGACAGTTTAGCTATGTTGTCGCTCTCCTTAGCTCAATCGCTATTTTCCTATGAGTCACCATCTACCCGACATCAGGATACCAGCTCCGTGCATTATTAACACGGGCATCATTGTGAATAAGCTCGACATCCGGCGATTGCTGACCGACTTAGGTCGAGTCCACTACATCTACACCCAAGAAGATAAGGTACTGAGCGAGGGTGAAGGGGATGTGATGGAAGTTTTCGCCAATCCGCAAAGGTCTACCTTAGTGGCTAACCACGCGCTATATCTGAATGTTTGTAGTTTTGATTACTTGGAACTCAAACAGTCGGCGCAACAAGAAACCTATTTTGATTTGATGCAAGATGGAGTGTGTCTGCGGTTGATTCCCCGCTCAACCCCCCTCCAAGAGCGACGAGAGCGAACCTTCAATGTCAGCGCCATAGAGGCGATGATGGAACAAGTCCTCTCAGCCAGGTGGGATGCAGAAATTGACGATGACTGTTCTGATTCTTTTTAAATAACAATTAGTACAGGATATACTCATAAAGTTGGTAACTAGGTTGGTACTCAATACTTGTCGGGTTTTGGGGAATGGGGTTGCGGGAAAGGGGAAAGAAAAAACCTTTAACCTTTACCCCAAACCCAATGCCGAGTTAGAAATGCTTTATCCGAGCAGTATTGGGTTGGTACTGAACGCTTAAGTGTTCACGCAAACTTAATTGCCAGTTTTATGTTTGCCACAATTTAGCCAAATAATATTAATCTTGCCCTAATACCATTTGGTTTTATCAGCAAAGGCAGAGGACAGGAGGTAGAAGGGAATTCTGACTCCTGCTCCTACACTCTGCCCGTGACCAAAGCGAACTTGCGGTTTAAGACCCCCACTAAACTGTTGTTTAGTGGCTCCAAGACAGGAGGGGTTTCAATACTTGTCGGGTTTTGGGGAATGGGGTTGCGGGAAAGGGGAAAGAAAAAACCTTTAACCTAAACCCAGTAACCTTTTCCCGAAACCCAATTCCGAGTTAAAAATCCTTTACCCGAGCAGTATTGGGAGGGGTTTGAATCCTATAAGTGTCTTGTTCCTTCTGCCCTCTGCCCTCTGCCTTCTGCCTTCTTCAAGGCTGCTAGTTATGGATTTGTGAAACTCTTTACCGATTAACGTTTCACAATCCAAAATCTAAAATCTAAAATCCAAAATGGTATGAGTGCGAATTTTTCCTTTGAATGTCTCGCTTGCTGTAACCAAACCAAAGCTAGAGCCGGAGTGTTTTTCACTCCTCACGGTGTTGTCGAAACCCCCAGATTTATGCCAGTGGGAACGCTGGCTAATGTTAAAACTATCACCCCATCTCAGCTACAAGAGACTGGGGCGCAAATGATCTTATCTAATACTTATCATCTTCACCTACAACCAGGAGAAGCGATCGTGGCTGGGGGTGGTGGGTTGCACAAATTTATGGGTTGGAATGGCCCAATGCTCACAGATTCGGGTGGGTTTCAGGTGTTCAGCTTAAGCGAGATGCGGAAAATTACTGAAGAAGGCGTTACTTTTCGCTCACCTCATGATGGACAAATTATTAACTTGACCCCAGAGCTATCCATTCAGATTCAAAATACTTTGGGGGCTGATGTGATTATGGCTTTTGATGAATGTCCGCCTTACCCAGCGACTCGCCAAGAGGTTGAAACTGCAACCGAGCGTACTTATCGCTGGTTAGAGCGCTGCATAACGGCTCATAAACGCAGTGAACAGGCGTTGTTTGGGATTGTGCAAGGGGGCGTATATTTGGATTTGCGTTGCCGTGCGGCGGAAGCTTTGGCTAAGTTAGATTTGCCCGGATATGCCATTGGTGGCGTGAGTGTGGGAGAACCGCCAGAAATGATGGCTGAGATTGTAAAAGTTACAGCACCGCTTTTACCGCCTGAAAAGCCGCGTTATTTGATGGGTGTCGGTACTTATCGAGAAATGGCGATCGCGATCGCATCTGGTGTAGATTTATTTGATTGCGTCATTCCCACTCGTTGGGCGAGACATGGAACGGCAATAGTGCAGGGCGGACGCTGGAATTTAAAAAATGCTAAGTTTCGTGAAGATTTTACGCCATTAGATGAAACTTGTCCTTGCTATACTTGCCAAAATTTTAGCCGGGCTTACGTATCTCATTTAGTGCGATCGCAGGAAATTTTAGCTTATACCTTGTTGAGCATTCACAACATTACCGAACTAATTCGCTTTACACAGCATATTAGAGAAGCAATATTAAGCGATCGCTTTGTCACAGAATTTGGTCACTGGCTAAACTCATCTGAATCAGTACCAAATGAAGAGGAAATTACAAATGACAAATAACTATTGACCAATGACCAATACCCAAACCATGTTAAGATATTTCTCAATTATGAACGCTGTGTTGGATAGTTGGATTTAAACAAACATGGAAGCAGCACTTTTATTAGCAAAACTGCCTGAAGCATACCAAATCTTTGATCCTTTGGTGGACGTTCTCCCAGTCATCCCCGTATTCTTCTTGTTGCTTGCTTTCGTTTGGCAAGCAGCCGTGGGATTTAGGTAAGTTAATCTATTTTTCAATTTATAGAACAGGTGTAGTACCTGTTCTATTTTTTTGTGCGTTATATTTGATCAAGTTAATATTTATTAATAAATTGTAATGATTTAATATAATAAATAAGATGTGAATCAAGCCATGTCAATATGAAGCCTTGAAAGCCAAGCTTAGAGTCAAGGAGAAATCAGTTATGGGTAATATCAAATTTGTTAAAGAGAATAAAGAAGTAGTGGCAGCAGATGGTGCCAATCTCCGGCTCAAAGCAATGCAAAATGACATTGATATATATAAATTCATTGGCAAGATGACCAATTGCGGTGGTAGTGGTCAGTGTGGTACTTGCATTGTCGAGATAGTCGAAGGACTAGAAAATCTTTCCCCCCGCACAGAGGTAGAAAATCGTAAATTCAAAAAAAAGCCGGAAAATTACCGCCTTGCCTGTCAAACTTTAGTGAATGGCTCAGTCAGTGTGGTTACGAAGCCTTAAGTTCTCAAATTTGCCACTGCTTCAAGTATCCAGTCAGTAGTCAAAATACTTACCAAATTAAGTTTCCTGATTTTGAATTTTGAATTGGTATAACTGTGTCGTCGATGATGCTATCCTAATGTTGTTGACTGGAAATTTAAGAGAGGTTTTCTTGCCATGCAAGTTAATGACCTGGGGTTCGTGGCGAGCATTTTGTTCGTACTAGTTCCCTCTGTGTTTTTACTAATTCTGTACATCCAAACTGCTAGCCGCGAAGGTGGAAAAGATAGTTAAGAGTTTGTGTATCAAATAAAGAACCCCTGCACCAATAGTGTAGGGGTTTTTATTTGTCAACCGCTAACTCTATTTTGACTTTAAGCGATCGTCCGCGCCAACAGTACTGGACAAGTGGCATTGACTCGAACATAGTCAGACAAGGAAGATCCGATAAGTCGGTCTATATCAACAAAACTCTTAGCGATGGATGGACGACGATCTGGAGAACCGAGCAATAATAAGTCTATATTCAACTCCTCTGCCAACCGACAAATTTCTTCACCAGGTTTGCCACTGCTGATATAACAACGAGATTGAACGCCCTGGCTTTTAGCTTCTGCAACTGCGGCTGCCAAAACTGGATTTTTATCTGAACTAACTTCAGTTATTTCCGATTTTTTACCGCCTAAATCTGTGGCAACATTTGCCAAAATTAACTCACCGCCCTGAATATCTCGCAGTAAAAACAGTGCTAATTTCAAGCAGTTTTTTGCGGAATCAGAGTTGTCTATTGCCACCATAATGCGCTTAATTCTTTTGACATAAATATCATCTTTTACCAGCAACATGGGGCGAGAAGATAGCTGGAAAACATACTGACTGACTGAGTTTGATAAAATGGATTGTAACCGTTTAAGTCCGCGTGAACCCATAACAATCAAGTCAGCGTCGATTTCATCAGCTACTTGGCAAACTACATCTTTGGGGTCGCCTTCGCGCAAAATCGAAGAAACCTGGCTAGGATCTAAGTTCAAAGTTTGAATGGCATTCGCCAGAATTTTACCACCATTTTCCCATTTAGTTGTCATGGTAGCAGCAGTATTTTGTGCTTGAACAACATGCAAAATTGTCACTTTTGCAGATTCAATAGAAGGGATTTCTCTCAGGGTTTTGAGCATTTCTTCTGCATGTCCCAATCCTGATACAGCCAGCAAAATTTTTTTTATCATTTTACGTGATTGTTGTTAAGTTTACTTTAGTTATCGCTGTTATTACTTGGCTCTGGTCAGATTTTTACTGCCTTGTTCAACAACCTAGTCATTAACTCGGCATAAATAAACTTTCTTTTTTAGTATTTAACACTCAAACAAATGACAAAGTACAAAAAGCTCAACAAATGTTTAAGTTCATTTGCACCTATTTACTTAAGATGATCGACTAGACTGCAATTATTAAGCATAGTCTCAATTTAGCTTAGATAACTTAATCAATTATGATGCTAGTTATCATTTTTTATCTATATTCACTTTTTTTAATTAGAAGTTAGTTAAGTATTGCAAAGAAATGCCAAAATAACTCTTCAAAAAGATTTATTTACTGTAAGCCGATATGCTTGGATTAAGGAAATTTACTTGTTGAGGTACTATAAAAACCTCTCCCTGGTTCTACGCAGTAAAACCAGAGAGAGGGAGGGACTGAACTTTAGTTAGACTTAGGGAGGGTTTATCGAACTTCCCTTAACTTAGATGCGCTCCTGGTTGTCCATTTTGGACTACAAAGGAAGCTAGGGTTTTGACAGAGGCATTCAAGTCAATGATGCTTGATACAACACGGTAGTCACTTTGCCAAAGTTGTGGGGTAAGCTTACAACGGACATATCCCCGGAAGGCTCCGTCAAAGAACTTAGTATGGGGATTGTTAGGTAGGGAAGCTTGAACTGGAGCGATGAATGAGGTAGGAAAGTCAGAGGTAATTGAGGTTCCTACAAACTCAGTGCCTACCGTCGGTGAGTTTGGGTTATTAAAATCAAGCTTCAGGTCATGTACCCAACTAGAATGGATGTCTCCGCTAATCACCACTGGATTAGAAGGTTGGCGCTGGTTTATAAAACTCAAGAGTCGATTACGTGCAGCCACGTAGCCGTCCCACTGATCGAGATTGAATACACCTGCACCTGAATTGCTATTAAAATTGTACTGACCAAGCATGGTCTGTTGAGCAATCACATTCCAGCGCGATCGCGACTGATCTAACCCTTTTCGTAACCACTGCTCTTGTTCTGAGCCAGTCATGGTAGCTTTTGTCTCAAAAGCTTCAGGACACCGAGGTTTAAGTCCGTCATCACAAGGTTGGTTAGTGCGGTACTGTCTGGTGTCTAGAACATTGAACTCAGCTAAATTACCGAAAGTCAAGCGTCGATAAAGCAGCATATCTGGGCCATTAGGCAATGAAAACCGACGCAGAGGCATGTGTTCATAATAAGCTTGATACGCGTTAGCTCGCCGTTTCCTAAAAGCCTCTTGGGTTTGGTTATCTTCGGGGACTAAGTTGGCGTAGTTGTTGTCAACTTCATGATCATCCCAAGTGACAATCCAGGGAAAAGCAGCATGAGCCGCTTGGAGATTCAAATCAGTTTTGTATAGGGCGTGGCGCCCTCGATAGTCGTCAAGAGTAATGATTTCTGGACTATTATGCTGACGCGGCCCACCGGATTGTGGCCCGTATTCGTAAATATAATCACCCAGATGAACCACAAGGTCGAGGTTTTCCTCAGCTAAATATCGATAAGCCGTATAGTAGCCATTTTGCCAGTCTTGACAGGAGACAAAAGCAAAATTTAGTTGTGACATAGAGCCATAAAATGCTGGTGCTGTGCGAGTCCGTCCAATGGGGCTAACTTCCTTACCCGCTTCAAATTGATACCAGTACCAACGGTCAGGGTCTAGTCCGCGAACATCAACGTGAACTGAATGTGCTAACTCTGGTGTCGCCAGCACTGTTCCTCGCCGCACAACCCGCCTCATATTTTCATCAAGGGCAACTTGCCACCGCACTGGCACATTTACAAGTGGCATTCCACCACCAGAGAGTGGATTTGGAGCCAGTCGTGTCCAAATAACAACACCATCCGGCAAAGGATCGCCAGAGGCAACACCAAGACTGAACGGATAGCCAGAAAACCTTGAAGCCAATACCGGATGCCATTGGCTAGCGATTGTTAACCCCGTTAAGAATCCTGCACCCAGCAAAAAATTCCGCCGTCTGCAACGATTTGCTAGCAGGCGTGTACCATCCATAAGTTCCATATTCACCCCTACCTAGATGTAAATACAGTTGGCATTTAGGAGGGTCATTTGGGAAAAGCACAAACAGTGGCTTGATTTGACTTGTCTCCTAATTGCTGCTCAACCAAACACAAGGAGCCTAGCAAACCAGGATCAAGCAGTAATTAAGATTTTGTTAAGTTTAAAATTGGATTGGGGTATGAGGCATAGGAGATTTATACCCCAATACGGTTGGGTTAAGAAATTTATTCGTTGAGGCAGGCAGGGGGAGCAGGGGATGCAGGGGGAAAAAAAAGCTTATCTGACCTGTATTGATTTATACCAAAACTCAAACAGAAGTGGTACTATCAGCACTCTTATCAAACCCTTTTCTAATTACGAGTTACGAATTATTTAAAATCTGCCATTCCCCTGAACAATGTGCTTAACGGTGGTCAAGGTTTCCAGGCTGATAAATCCCCGACGATGACCTTTTTGGTTAGACATGCCAAGAAACACTGAATCTCCCCGCGAGGGGTTGCGGGAAAAGCGCGGGGAAGTGTTGATGTAGGTAGAAGCACTGTTCACTCCTAACGCAAACTGCCGACTTTCTTGATAAGATTCAGTAACGATAGAGTCGGCATGACCACTGCTGTGTTCATTAATCCAGGCGATCGCAGCTTCTAAGCTATCCACCAATTTAAAAGCTACTGTTTTAGTTAAATAAGGGTTTCCCCATTCCCCTTCCTTCACTAGCTGCAATTGGGGAAAGGCTTTTACTAGTTCTGCATCCCCTTTAATTTCAAAGCCTTTTTCCATCAAGCTGTTCCACAGAACGGCTAAAGATGATGGCAAGGCTTGGCGATGAATAAGTACTTTTTCAATGGCATTAACTTGGTCTGGTTCACTCTGATGGCTATTAAGAATCATCAAGCGCACCATTTCTAAACTGCTATTTAGCGACCAGTAGAGATAACAGTTACCCATCGCTGACTTTAGGACTGGGCAAGTTGACTGTCGTACTACCTGCTGTATCAAACTAGAACGTCCGTAGGGAATCACTAGATTTACGTACTGGTCTTGGGTGATTAAATCCCGAACCGAAGCACCATGTTCTGTTGTGATCAATTCTAGACAGCCAGGAGGTAGACCAACCTGGGCGATCGCACTTTGCAGTACCTCAGCGATAACCGCGTTGGAATGGCTAGCTTCAGTACTGCCTTTGAGAATTATACTATTGCCAGTTTTAATACAAAAACCTGCTGCGATCGCTCCTAAATCTGGAAACGCCTCATAAATAAATCCAATCACTCCCAAGGGCATTAACTGGGTATAACTCTGGGAATCTTCCAGTTGATAATCAGCAGTTCTGACGCGCCGCAGTGGATCTGATAATTCCCCCAACCGTTGCAAAATGTCCACGGTCATCTCTAGCCTTGTGGGAGTCAGCTTCAGCCAGTCTAGTATCAACTCAGGCACTGCCATTTCTCGACTGGCTTCTAAATCCAAGGTATTGGCTTCTAGAATGTCGTCAAATGAACGCTCAAGGGCTTGTGCCATTGCCAGTACTGCACGACTCCGGTCTGCTCCCTTAGTGATCCCCAACTTTAGGGAAGCATGATAGGCGCGTTGGGCACTAGTAATTGGTTCGGGGTAATCGTCCAAAACTTCAACAGTCATTGAGTTAACGTCTGTAGGTAAGCCAGACCATTAGCGCTGGCAGAATAGCCAATAGCACCGCCACCATTGCCCAAGCAACAATGCTGGAACTATTTGCCAATCGCAGTGCTAATGGCAGCCATATAATCACTAGCACGAAAATAATGCCAAGTGCTATAGGCAGATAGCTTTCTCCCAAGCGCGGATGGACAACATGCCAACTATTTCCCATCCAACGCCAAGCCCGTTTGTAGGGATAGGTGGTAGAAAGCTGTTCTAGGACATGACCATTATCTTCTACTACAAAGATTTGCTGACAGCGATCGCAACCAAATGCTTCTGTCAACGTAATCGGAACTAACTGACCCCGGCGACGACAGGGACAGGGGTATTCGGTATTGAAGTCTATTTTTTCGGGTTTTTGAGATTGCACAAGCGTTCTAGTAACTTGAGCGTGTTTTACACGAACTGTGAGAATATGATTTCTTGGTAAATGCCTGATAAGGCTTCTTTTTTATGAAAATAAACAGACGATTCAAATATCGCCATTATTGCAAACAGTAGATGCAGCAGACTCTAAATATCCTAATCACCATATCAGTACGAGGTTCTCTGCTTGTAATCTTTCCCCATAGCTGGCAATCTTATCTAAAAATTTCCTTCTCTCCATTTGTCGCTTTCAAGATATTGTGTTTGCGTTTTTGGGCATTTATTGTGATGACACACAAAGATTGTAGCCAAGCTAATCTATATCTACACCAGTCTAAAGCTGGGTTTTATATTTCTTAGCAAGTGGGTAACGCAATTTTGAGTGATATTCTGAGACAGTAGACGATTTGTTTGCTCGATTTGTCTACATTAGGAGTGATTCACAAGAGTGTAGTGCGAATCGCCGAAGACTTCAACAGTTATCAATTATCAGTTAATTTGTCCGTTGGAAGTCACAGTCCCACATGAATATAAGTAGGGTGTTTAAATCGGGATCAAATCTCCGACTACTTCCAATGATTAACTGTTCACTGTTCACTGATTTAATGCACCCTAAAAACACTAAACCTCTTGGAGTTAAAAACTGCAAGAGGTTTTAGTTGGAAGCGGGTAACGCGATTCGAACGCGCGACATTCACCTTGGCAAGGTGACGCTCTACCACTGAGCTATACCCGCAATCAATCGCCATATATTAATATCTCAGATTTATTCCTAATTGTCAACCCCTTAATTTAGTTAGGACTTACGCACACTCTACGAATTCTCGGCGCTCTTGGCGTCTTGGCGGTTCGAGAAATTAAGCTTTTTAGCAATTTTTGCGTAAGTCCTATTAATCATTAGTCATTGGTCATTGGTCAGTAGAGACGCGATTAATCGCGTCTGTACAATGGTCATTGGTCAATAACAAAGGACAAATGACTAATGACTCATTTAACCGAGTTCTTCTGATTCCGCAGTTAAATTGCCGATGCTGGCGCTTTGAAAAGAGGCTGGCAAAGACTGGCTATTACGAGAATATGGTTCTGCCAGGTTAGAACGCAGTTGCCGCATCAGGCTTGCCATTTCTAGAGCATTCAGGGCATAATCCCAGCCATGATTACCTTTGATGCCTGCCCGTTCTAAGGCTTGTTGCATAGTGTCTACTGTCAAAATACCAAAAATTACTGGCACTCCAGTTTGAAAGCTAGCGGCAGCAATGCCTTTAGAAACTTCGGCGGATACATAATCAAAATGGGGTGTTTGTCCTCGAATGACTGCACCTAGACAAATTACAGCATCATAACGATGGGAAAGTGCTAGTTGGCGAGCTACTAAAGGTACCTCAAAACTTCCCGGAACCCAAACATAGTCTACCTGATTACCTTGGGGGTTAGGATCTACACCGTGGCGTTTCAAGCAATCTTGACATCCCTCTAGCAGCTTTCCGGTAACTAGGTCATTAAATCGACCAATCACCACTGCAAACCGCAAAGGCTCCGTTTGGGTAAAAGTTCCCTCGAAAACTGCCATGACTGCCTCTTAATCAACTATAGTTCTGGCCAATATACATTTCTTATTTAAATGTAGAGGAGCAGGAAAGCACGGTTAAAAAAAGGAAATTGGAAAAAATTTCTCCTTTTCTCCTTTGGTCTTTGACCTTAGCTTTTCTGCCCCTCTAGTTCTTATATTATGTGCCTGCGCCAGAGTGAAGCCGTCGCCTACACGACAAAAAAGTTTAACAAACCAACTAAAAATACCAAAGCAATCCAGGCGGCGGAACCAACCCAGAGCAGTTTTTTAGATTCAACCCAATTTTGGGGAGTGGCGTAAGCTACGGGAACGCCAACAACCAGGACAAAAGACAATAGAACTAGGCTTATCAAAGCGAATTGGAATATTATGGTCATTTTTGCTTCTCCCAATACAGCGAAATAGTGATATGTCTTACAGTGACATACTCCCACGCTGACAGCAAGCTGTACAGTGCAGGCTTCTCAACCAATCCGGCTATTGCTTAGGAGGCGTTGAGCTTTGTTTTAAGTCCACGGAATGCCCTACCGCAGACTACAAGTTCTTACCTTGTACCCTACAAATTTTACTATCCTGGATGATGTGCTGGCTTATTCGCGCTATTGGACAAACCAATCGGTAATTTGTATTAATCAAGATGTGCCGACTTCTTTTCATGCTGTGCAACGGAGTCGCTTACCAATAGTCGCTATGCTACTGGACAGAGGCTTATCAGACACCAATGTGGGTGAAGCAAACCACAAGTATTTTACCAGAAATAAAGTCTTAATACTATGGATTTAATTCTTTGCCACACAACAGCAGATTTTGATGCACTAGGGGCTGCGGTAGGGTTAACGCGCCTACTACCGGGAAGTAAGATTGTTCTGAGTGGCGGTTCTCACCCTCCTGTAAGGGATTTTTTAGCATTGCATCGGGATGAATATCCCCTAATTGAACGCCGTTCGGTGATTCCAGAAAAAATTCGTTCTCTAACTGTGGTGGATACGCAACAGCGCGATCGCTTGGGTAAAGCTGCTGAGTGGTTAGATTTACCCCATATTGGAGAAATTATAATTTATGACCATCACTTAGGACAAGAATCAAATATTCCGGCTACCGAATCATATATTTCTTCAGTAGGAGCAACCACAACTTTAATCGTTGAACAATTGCAACAACAGGAAATTTCCCTAACTCCTGCCGAAGCAACTGTGATGGCTTTGGGTATCCACGTTGACACTGGCTCTTTGACTTATGACCAGTCCACACCACGGGATGCCCTAGCTTTGGCTTGGTTGATGCAACAAGGTGCGAGTTTATCGGTAATTTCCACCTACCGTGACCCTGGTTTGTCTGTGCAATTGCAGCAGTTATTAACCGAATCGCTGGAAAATTTAGAATATCTTTGTCTACATGGATATACGGTTGCTTGGGTAACTCTAAGAACTAAAAATTTTGTGCCTGGGTTATCGAGTTTGGCATCGGAACTTGTGGAATTAACCGAAATTGATGCCCTACTGTTGGCTAATGAATATGCTTTGGATGAAAGTGATTCACGGTTAACTGTGATTGGGCGATCGCAAATTCCCAAAACGAATCTTAACGTATTATTCCAACTTCTAGGTGGCGGCGGTCATTCACAAGCCGCATCACTAAATCTAAGAGGAGTTGATTCAGAGGCAATATTAAAACAACTCCTGGATGGGGTAAAAGCACAAATTCCCCATCCCCTCACCGCTAGGGACTTGATGTCATCTCCTGTTCGCACAATTCTGCCTGAAACCACAATTGCCGAAGCCCAGCGCATTTTATTACGTTATGGACACTCTGGTTTATCTGTAGTCGATGCCCAAGGGCAACTAGTAGGTATTATTTCACGCCGGGATCTTGATGTTGCCCTGCACCACGGATTTAGTCATGCGCCAGTCAAAGGCTATATGACCACAAATCTTAAAACGATCGCACCAGATACAACACTGCCACAAATTGAGTCGCTGATGGTGACTTATGATATCGGACGCTTACCAGTATTGGAGAATGAGCAGTTAGTTGGTCTGGTTACTCGTACTGATGTCTTGCGGGAATTACATCAAGAAAGGGATGAAGACGAAGACGAGCAAAAATTCAAAATTCAAAATGACGCTCACGGACTCGCTAACGCTGCGCTAACAAAATTCAAAATTCCTCTCAGCACTGAGTTGCAAAATCGCCTTGCTCCGCAACTATGGAAATTACTCACAACAGCATCACAAGAGGCAGAAAAATGTGGTTGGCATCTTTATCTTGTCGGAGGCGCGGTGCGGGATTTACTGCTAGCTGAAGCAGCATCGGGCACTTTGATGATTAAAGATATTGATCTTGTGGTTGATGGCTTTCACAAATCAGCAGATGTTGGTGCTGGTGTGGAACTAGCAAAAGCACTCCAACAACTTTATCCTGCGGCTCGCTTAGAAATCCACGGGGCTTTTCAAACTGCTGCTTTGTTATGGCACAAAGACCCAGAATTAGATTCTCTATGGGTAGATATTGCTACCGCTAGAACAGAATTCTATCCTTATCCAGCAGCAAATCCAGAAGTTGAGGCTAGTTCTATTCGTCAAGACTTGTATCGTCGAGATTTTAGCATCAATGCCCTTGCTTTGCGCCTCACTACTCCCCGTGCTGGTGAATTACTCGATTTTTTTGGCGGATTACTAGATTTAAAAGCCAAGAAAATTCGGGTTTTACACCCCAACAGCTTTATTGAAGATCCTACCCGAATTTATCGTGGCGTGCGCTTTGCTGTGCGCTTCGGATTTCAAATTGAACCGCAAACTGAAGAGTTTATCCGTTATGCCATCAACAGTGGTGTTTACGATCGCACTGCTCAAGAGAATAGCAAAACTCCAGCCCTGCAAACTAGACTAAAAACAGAATTAAAACACATCCTACAAGCCCCTTACTGGAAATCAGCTTTGCACTTACTCGATAATTTAGGAGCATTGCAATGTATCCATCCTACCCTCAACTTAGATGCAAAACTCCTGCGACAATTACGTTTGCTAGAACGCTGCTTGCGGCGATTTGATGCTGAACAAACTCTCATCCATTGGGAAATGCGCTTAGAAGCGTTAATCGCCCATCTAGCACCAGAATATCGCGCGAAAGTCGCAAAGAATCTGCAACTGCAAGAGGATAGCATTAAACGCTTGCAAAATTTGGCTTCTGCCCAAACTGAGGTAATGGAATCTTTGCCTAAGTGTGAAAGTCCCAGTCAAGTAGTGCAGTTGCTGCGACAGTACGATTTACCTATGCTGATTTTAATTGCTTTGCCAAGTCCGCGATCGCTTAGACATCAAATTTGGGAATATTTAACTGTTTTGGCTAATGTGCAGCCACTATTGAATGGCAATGATTTAAAGGAACTTGGTTACAAACCAGGGCCACAGTATCGGCAAATATTAGATGATATGCTTGCTGCTACCTTGGATAGAGTAATTAAAGATAAGACTGAAGCTAGGGAGTTTTTAGCCAAGCATTATCCTCATTAATTTATATTTCACACATCTAGTTTTTATGCAAACACAAACACCGAAAAAATCCTATAGTCCAGAGGAATATTTACAACTAGAGGAGACATCAGAATGCAAAAATGAATATAGAGACGGGGAAATAATTCCTATGGCTGGTGGTACAACTAATCACAATGAAATTGCAGGTAATTTTTACGGCAATTTTAAATTTACAATGCGGGGTAAAAATTACAAAATTTACATGGGCGATGTCAAATTGTGGATACAACGTTATCGTATCTACACTTATCCTGATGTCATGGTTATTCAGGGAGAACCAATATATGAGGGAACTGGCACTACTACAGTCACCAATCCCATAATGATTGTGGAAGTATTATCTAAATCGACAGAGAATCACGATCGAACTAATAAATTTAGATTTTATCGTTCTATTGCGACACTCAAAGAATATATTATGATTAATCAATATGAATATCTTGTTGAGCAGTTTAATAAAAATGCTGAAGGGCAATGGGTATTAACTGAATACGAATCAGTAGATGCTGTATTATCACTAAAATCAATAGGTTTTCAAATTTCCTTCAACGATATTTATCAAGGAGTTAATTTTGAAATAGAAGAATAATTATAATGCGATCGCAGTAATCTAAATTGTATCTGGATTAATATTTAACTCTCGCAGTTTTGCTGCCAAGCGTTCTGATTTTTGTTGTGCCTGTTGTGTTATTTCTTCAAGTGTTAGTACTAGTTGTCCGGCATTTTTTTGTATTTGTGCTATTTTTTCTTGCGCTTGTGCTGCTTTTTCTTGCGCTTGTGCGGCGATTTCTTGTGCTTGTGCGGCGGTTTCTTGTGCCTGTACGATAGTTTCTTCTAGCGTCGGTACTAATTGTTCATCTGGTGTAAACCAACGTAATAATCCCTGATGAATTCCCAAGTATAATCCTAATTGTTTACTCCACAAATGCCCTTGTGCATTCGCTTGTAAAGGTTGATATTTTCCATCTACTAAATGAAATCCCGCAAATTCTAATGTATATGGGTCAAACCAAAAATAATCCGGTGCGCGAAAAGTATCTTGATAAATTTTTTTCTTTATACCTTTGTCTGTTTGGGCTGTTGATTCCGACATAATTTCTACGACTACATGGGGATATTTGCCATCTTCTTCCCAGACTACCCAACTTTTCCACATTTTACGTTTTGTTTCTAATACTACAAAAAAGTCTGGGCTACTAAGGTGTCTTGATTTTAATTGTTGCGTACAGTAATATAGGAATCCGGTTTGATTTCTGAAAATATACGTAGGATGTGTTAGCACGGAGAGTACGGCATCAAACTCGTGTTCATAGTGCGTTACGAACTCCGTTCTAACACACTCTACAATACTTAATTTCGTTCAAAAATCAAATAGTAATCCTATAGATAGTTAGGTTTCCCGTCGCATAAAAATCATTTCTGTCTCGCCACAGCCATTTCAGGCATTCCAAAAGTAAGATTATTTGTCGCATGTGCAGTTCTGTTTCCCAGGGAGGTTCGTCACTATATAAATCACCTGGTGGAAATATCACATCTTGCGAAATGTCTTCAGTAGATTCTGATTCTTGGCTGATGGTCATAGAATCAATCCGGCATTAATTACAAGAAAAACTGGGAAGTTTGAAAGCCCTGTCTCTTTAGAGCAGGGGTGCGATTCGTTCACTCGAAATGAATAGAAATATTCAGGGATGAGTGACATTTGAGAGATAACCCCATTGGGTTGAGTTCGCACTTTAATCTCTCTCAGATGATAACTGAATAACCATGAGGGTGACTCCAAAAGAAATTAAGGAGAAGTCCCTCTCCGTAGGTGCAACGGTAACAGCATCATCCCTACGGTAGCGACTAGCCATCAATCCGTAAAGCGGGATGAAAAGGAGGAACAACTGGCAGCCTAAGCTGGTTCCCTTTCGAGCATGAACCCATGAATAGCAAAAGCAAAGATGCGCCGAACCATCGTAATAAAGAACCAGCGAAATAAGGCTTAATGCGTTGGAGCCAAAAGGTAAGGGATAAAGGGCTGGCAGTTCCTCGCCTGACCAGTTGCACTCCTAATAAACCCGGTGGATAGCATCATTCTAAAGGTTCTAACAATGGTTATTCGGAACGAAGTAATTTTTCGTTTGCTCTCAGTAAGGTCGATAACCGAGTAGGTGCTAACCGTATGCAACGAGAGTAAAGATTTAGTCAGAAGCGAACGCTCTGTTGTAATGACAGAGATATGCTGACGGACTTACGGTGATTTGGAGTGTAAAGTTATGAGTAGCAATGCAAAAGTCTAATACACGACAAATTGCTCCTAAACCTAACAAAAACGGTTTTCTTCCCCTGAAGACTAACCCAATTAGAACGGTTTTGAGTAATGAATCGATGGTGGAATGGAAACACATCAACTGGCGTAAGTTGGAAAGACGTGTTTTTAAGTTGCAAAAACGAATTTACAAAGCATCTCGTCGTGGTGATGTCAAAGCATTTCGCAGACTCCAGAGGACGTTGATGAATTCCTGGGCAGCAAAGTGTCTATCGGTTCGTCGGGTTACACAAGATAACCAGGGCAAAAAGACAGCAGGGGTGGACGGTGTTAAATCACTATCCCCAGAAGCTCGTTTGATACTGGTTACAAAAATAAAACCTAAGTCAAAGGTGAAACCGACACGACGGGTTTGGATTCCCAAACCAGGAACGGATGAGAAACGACCTTTGGGTATTCCCGTAATGAACGACCGAGCCTTGCAAGCGCTGTTCAAACTGGCATTAGAGCCGGAATGGGAAGCACGATTTGAGCCTAACTCATACGGGTTCAGACCTGGGCGCTCATGTCATGATGCAAGAGAGGCAATATTCCAAGCAATTGTGCAGAAAAGTAAATTTGTGCTTGATGCCGACATTGCAAAATGCTTCGACCGCATCGACCATGAAGCACTGCTAAGAAAATTAAATACATCTCCCACCATCCGCCGACAAATTCGAGCATGGTTAAAAGCGGGGGTAATGGATGGTAAGCAGTTGTTTCCAACATCTGAGGGTACGCCACAGGGTGGGGTAATCTCTCCGCTACTAGCTAACATCGCCCTTCACGGGATGGAAGAACGGATAAATAAGGCATTCCCAGAAATGTCTCAAACCATGAGGGAAACTTGGTATCACAAAAAAGGTACAAAGTTCAGAAGCCCTCAAGTTATCCGATATGCCGATGACTTTGTGATTCTCCACAAAGACATAACCGTTGTCCAAAGATGCAGGGAGATAATCTCTGAATGGTTAATAGACATGGGTCTGGAATTGAAGCTTTCTAAAACACGTCTAACCCACACTTTAAATAAGTATGGGTCAGAAAAACCAGGTTTTAACTTCCTTGGTTTTAACATAAGACAGTGGAAAGTGGGTAAATACCACTCAAAACAAGGCTTCAAGACAATCATCACCCCAAGCAAGGAAAAGCAAAAGATACATTACGACCGAATAGCAAGTATCATCGATGACCATAAAGCAGCGCCACAAATGGCGTTAATCAGCCGACTAAATCCGGTAATAACAGGATGGTCTAACTACTATTCAACATCAGTAAGCAAGGTTATCTTTGCTGACCTAGATAATCTCATGTATCCAAAGCTAAAGGCTTGGGCGCAACACCGCCACCCCAAGAAATCCAGGGGATGGGTAACAAAGAAATATTGGCAAACCATAGGTGGTGATAATTGGGTATTCGCAACCAGGCAAGAGGGTAAAAACCCGTTGCGGTTACGGTCACACGCGGAAACAAAAATTATTCGGCATGTGAAAGTTAAAGGCGAAGCTAGTCCTTATGATGGCAACCTAATTTACTGGAGTTCAAGAATGGGAGAACACCCAGAAACGACTACGAGAGTAGCAACACTCTTAAAGAAACAAAAAGGGAAGTGTACCCACTGCCGAATGTACTTTCGAGAGGAAGATGTACTGGAGATTGACCACAAAATCCCCAAAAGTTTGGGAGGTAAAGACGATTATAAAAATCTCCAGATATTACACAGACACTGCCACGATGAAAAGACAACTGTAGATGGTTCAGTTGTGAAGTACGCATGATAAGCGCCGATTCATTGAGGAGCCGGATGAGGTGAAAGTCTCACGTCCGGTTTTGAAGACCAACGGGGTTGGTGACAACCTCGTTGAGTTTACTAGTGTCAATTCTGGGTTGATTTTAAAAGTGTTGTAAATGGCTATGCGTCGCTGACTGTAAAAGTATCCTATTTTTAGGGTAAGGGTAAATAAACTATTCTGTCTTGATATTCATCGTCTTCTGATGCCAAAGCAACTATTATGAGTTCTTCTATATTTTCACCAATACTTAAATTTGGATTGAGGATAAAAATTCCTGGTACGTGACGATTAACAGCAATATGGTCAGCTAAATGTACTGGCATAGAAGTTCGATTATTTGTCACTAATATAAAATTATTATCCTCACACCAACACAGAATTTCTGGATCGAGTGTACTTTTTGGTGGAGTTCCTGATTCTCCTACCACTTTAATCGCAATATTAGGTTCTCTTAGCCTAATTTGATTTGGATATATAGGATTGACATTTTCATCAATCAGATATTGCAGTGTCATGCTTGCTGTTTAGCTTGTCTTTCAATTCGGAGTTGGCGCAGTTTTTCTGACACTGGCGGGGGATTAAGCCTCTGTTGTTCTCGCATTCTATGACCGTGTTCTATCCAGTTTTTGATGTAAGCACTGACAGTTTCTTTGTTTTGCAGATAATAAAGAATTGTTGCATATACTTGTTCTAAAGATATTGTTTGATAAATTTGGGCAATTTCTTCTGGAGAACGTCCACAATCAATGTATTCATAAAGAATTGTTTCAATCCCAATTCTTGAATCTTTCAGTCTAATGTCTTCAGAAGAGAGAAAGTTGAAATACTCTACAATATGTTTGGTAGACATAGATTAACCTATATTCATAGTTAGTTATTATATATAGTAATCTTTTTGTTCAAGCGATAAGCTTGACGGCATAGCGATCGCTTACCACACTACATTAACGCTTTGCCAAAAAAAGCTTCGCATTCTTAAGTTATGCAGAAGAAAATAGAGGGCAATCTTATTTTCCTCACAAACAAGACGAGATACCTAACTTTTCAAAGAAGTCGGGGATCTATTTTATTAGGATTTGATTAAAGATTCCTCAGACTGGCGATATTTAGTAATTAACCTACGTCTTTTTGGGAGTGAATACAGCAATATGCTTACCAAGGGTAATCCGGTTCCTGTTAGTGCAAATAGGATGTAAGGATTGACAAATCTGACTATACAAAAAATTCCGAAGCTGGTTCCTAATCCTGCTGTGAGTAAATACAATATAACTTTAGACCAGTCCCATTCTCTATAGTCATTATGCCTTTTCCAACCCGCAAAAGCCCCAAACGCAAACCCCACAACACCCCCAATTACTACCCCAATTATTTCTATGTTCGCGTAAATATTATGATTAGCACCAAATACCATTGCAATAAAATCAGTCAAGTACGCAATTAGTGTCCCCCCGAAACTTCCAATCATTAGTCCAATTCCTAGTCCAATTACTGCCTCCACTACCGCCATAATCACTCTCCATAAACCAGCGACAGCTATCAACCAAGTCATAGTTAAAGATAAACCAGCGACAGCTATCAACCAAGTCATAGTTAAAGATAAACCAGCGACAGCTATCAACCAAGCCATAGATATAGGTGCGATCGCACTAATTAATAACACTCCAGTAAGCCAAACATAGGGTACTTCTCGCTTTTCAATTGGTAAAGCAGCCGTCTGCACCTTTACCGTTAAAGTATGATTTGCTGGATAAGCATTACTGTGCAGTATCAGTTGACGTTTATACTGCTTATCTGCCATCAATTTACTCGTATCCACATGAACTTGAAACCGAGTATGATTCCCGCTAAACTGAGCAGGTGTCACCGAAATCCAAGCATGATCATCTGGCGTATGGGGTGGGTCTTGAGGATGAGGTGCAACTTCCCATCTACCTTCCAGTAAAGTATCTGATATGGGGTTCTCAATAGTAATGCTTGGCGTTAGCTTTTCTCCTAATCGGTTCGCTTTGAAGTTCAGCACTGTTTCACTGAAATCAACTCCCGCTACACGGATAACATCAAGTGACTTGAGTGCTTCTAAAGCTGATTGTGCATTTCCCGCTACACGAATAACATCAAGTGGCTTGAGTGCTTCTAAAGCTGATTTTGCATTAGCGAAACGGTTTTTCTGTATCGGTTGTACCATCTTTTCCAACCAACCCAGAAACCGTAGACTCAACCGAGGTAAAAGATGGTAAAACTTGATTAAATATGGATCATCTTGATCTTGCAATTGGTCTATTCTTGTTGATTGGATTCCTGTCAGTAAGCAAATCAAGGTTGCACCCAAAGCATACAAGTCTGTAGCGTCTGTTGGTTTAAACATTTGCTCAGGTGGAATAAAGCCAGGAGTACCTCTAAATACACTACTGGCTGCAACTTCCTGGCTACCAACACGAGCAAAACCAAAGTCAATTATATAGACATTGAGTTGCTCATCTACCAAAATATTTTCCGGTTTAATATCTCGATGAATTATCGGCGCAATCCGATTTTGCAGATATACAAGAATTTCTAAAGCTTTAACTGCAATTTGTTTAATTTCCTCTGGTGCAAAGCTGCGGGTTTCTGCTAAAGATGGGGCATTGATATATTCTTGAACTAGACAAAAGCCATCAGGTCGCTCAAAAGAACTGAGATACTGGGGAATACCAGGATGATTAAGTTTCTGTAAAAATTGAATTTCTTTTTCGCAAGCTCTAAACCCCGACCAACTAGAACCAGCTTGAGCAAAGCAAAACTGCTTTATTACTACTTGTTCCCCTGTATCAACTTTTGATGCTAGCCAAGTAATCCTTCCTCCTTCCCGATTACGTCCCAATTCTCGCAAAACTTGATAGCCGTGTTCGCTGAAATCTGGATAGCTCATAGTTCAAGGGCAACAAGTAAAATATGCCAAATTTGCTGTGTATTACGCAAATACACTTAAATTAGCAGGGGTGATTCAATTAATCAACCTTTTTAACATTAGTTATAGGTCAATACAGTTCAGTTAAGGATTTTTGGTACTGATTTTAGACCTGTAGAGACGCGAAATTTCGCGTCTCTAGCAAGGTTTTTCGGCTTAACTGAACGGTATTGAGTTATAGGTGGAGGAAATTTATATCAAAATTGCCCCTAAAAGTCTTCCTCTGCATTCTCTGTGCCTCTGCGGTTAAAAATCTTAACGTATCATCTAGCGATCGCATACCGCTATATCGGCGCAAACGGTTCTGGTAAATCGAGTCTAGTAAAGGCAATTTTATGAATCAATTCTATGAGACTGTTGGCGAATTGATAGGGGGTCTAACCCATCAGCCCATCAGCCCCAATCCATCTTAATTTCAGTGCGTTTCAACGCACTTTAGCTATGAGCAAGTAATTTATTGCAGGGCGGGAAAGCAACGCAAAACCAGGATTTTAGGGATGGGGGATTTAACAAGAAAGTAAATCGACCAACAGTATCTTCTATTCGCCAGGGCTGAAGTAGCACATCACGTCACCCAAATCTATAACTCCGCAGCAGAAGCCGTAAAGCATACAGGCAAGTTATAATTCTCTTGCGGATCAACGTAACAAAAATTTATGAGTAACCCCCTTGTGCAAGCCTTTTTCGTAGGCAGAGCAGTAGCTGAAGTAGTTAATGAGCGTTTAGAGGTCGCCTTGACCGATGCTTTGAGCGATCTGGGCAAATTTGATGCAGAAGCTAGAGAGCAGCTGCGCCAGTTTACAGACGAAGTTCTAGAGCGTGCAAATCGGGCAGCAGAAGCTGCTAATGGTGGCCAAAGTAGCACAGGTACTGGACAAGGCAGTTCTGATTCCGGTGACTTACAAGCAGATATTGATGAATTACGAGCAGAAATTGCCCTGTTACGAACAGAATTGCAACATTATCGTAGAACTTCTGCATAAATTTTAGTTATTGGTTATTAGTCATTAGTCATTGGTCATTCGTCACTTGTACTAAGCTTTGCCGTAAAGCCTGCGGCACAGCTACGCATAGGACGCAGCCTCTCCAAGAGTTGTATTGGTCAAAAATTATTATGTGCAAATGACAAATGACAAAGGACAAAGGACATTTAAAAAACAGTTTAGGAATCAGGTGTCTTTTCTTTCAAGGAATTCGGTTGCAAACCAACGGTAAACAAAGTATATGGAACAAGGTTATTCAGATAAAGCATACCGTTGGAATCGGGAAAAATACTCTAGCAGACGGCGTTTTGTGGACATTTGGTCTTTTGTTTTGACCTTATTGTTCAAACTTTGGCGATACAACAAATCTTGGAGTTATCCGGGTGGTGTGACTGAGGCAAAGCAAGCCACAAGACGCAAAACCCAAGCGGTGTGGATTCGCAATACCCTGCTAGATTTAGGCCCAACCTTCATCAAAGTAGGGCAATTGTTTTCTACCCGTGCTGATATATTTCCAGTTGAATATGTAGAAGAACTAGCCAAGTTACAAGACAAAGTACCGGCATTTAGCTATGAGCAAGTAGAAGCAACCATTGAGAAAGAACTAGGCAAAAAAATTCCTGAACTCTTCCATAATTTTGAACCGATTCCTTTGGCTGCTGCTAGCTTAGGGCAAGTACATAAAGCTGTGCTGCATAGTGGAGAATCGGTTGTTGTCAAGGTACAACGTCCTGGACTAAAGAAGTTATTTGAAATAGATTTACAAATTCTTAAAGGAATTACCCGCTATTTTCAAAACCATCCCAAATGGGGACGGGGACGAGATTGGTTAGGTATTTATGAAGAATGTTGTCGCATTCTTTGGGAAGAAATTGATTATCTCAACGAAGGTCGTAACGCTGATACTTTTCGCCGGAACTTTCGCGGATATGATTGGGTGAACGTCCCAAAAGTATACTGGCGTTACGCCTCATCCAGAGTGTTGACTTTAGAATATCTCCCTGGAATTAAAATTAGCCAATACGAAGCTTTAGAAGCAGCAGGTTTAGATCGAAAGGCGATCGCTCGTCAAGGCGCTCAAGCCTATTTACTACAACTTCTCAACAGTGGCTTTTTCCACGCCGATCCTCACCCAGGCAATATTGCCATTAGTGCAACTGGTGCTTTGATATTCTACGATTTCGGCATGATGGGGCGGATTAAGTCAAATGTCCGCGAAGGACTAATGCAAACACTGTTTGGCATAGCCCAAAAAGATGGCGATCGCGTTGTTCAATCTCTAATCGATTTAGGCGCGATCGCCCCAACCGATGACATGGGCCCAGTCCGACGTTCCGTCCAGTACATGCTGGATCATTTCATGGATAAGCCATTTGAAAACCAATCAGTGGCAGCAATTAGTGACGACCTTTATGAAATAGCTTATAATCAGCCATTTAGATTTCCAGCAACCTTCACTTTTGTGATGCGAGCCTTTTCTACCTTAGAAGGGGTAGGCAAAGGTTTAGATCCAGAGTTTAACTTTATGGAAGTTGCCAAACCGTATGCAATGCAGCTTATGACCGATATGAATGGTTCTGAGGGGAATAGTTTTATTAACGAATTAAGTCGTCAAGCAGCTCAAGTAAGTAGTACCGCGTTTGGTCTACCACGTAGATTAGAGGATACCTTAGAGAAGCTAGAACGGGGAGACATGCGCCTGCGCGTTCGGTCTATCGAAACTGAACGCCTATTGCGCCGACAGAGCAGTATTCAGCTCTCAATAAGCTATGCTCTGTTAATCAGTGCTTTCACCCTTTCAGCTACGATCTTAGTGGTTACCAATTATGCATGGTGGGCACTAGCGCCTGGTTTAGTTGCAGCAGGGCTTTCAGTGATCCTGATCAGACTACTTTTACGCCTTGACCGTTACGATCGTATGTATTAATTGTTGGTTGCAAAAATAATTTATGAAACTTAATTTCACGGGTTTTAGCGATCCGGGACTTATTCGTTCTAATAATCAGGATGCTTATTATATCGACCCAGAGGGGCGATTTTTCGTTGTCGCCGATGGAATGGGTGGTCACGCAGGAGGTGAGGAAGCAAGTCGCATTGCCACTGGAGAAATTCAGGCGTATTTACTGGCAAATTGGGAATCTTCTAAATCTTCTCAAGAATTACTAGAGCAAGCTTTGTGGGGTGCCAATGAAGCGATTTTGCACGATCAGCAAAATCATCCCGAACGCGCCGACATGGGTACAACGGTTGTAGCGGTAATTTTTCGCGCCCCAGAGATGCCCTGGTGCGCTCATGTTGGTGATTCGCGGCTGTATCGCTTGCGAGAATCGCACTTAGAACAAGTCACAGAAGACCACACTTGGGTAGCACGAGCAATCAAAATCGGTGACATCACCTCAGATGAAGCACGATCGCATCCTTTTCGTCATGTATTATCGCGTTGTTTAGGGCGTGAAGACTTGCATCAAATTGATGTACAACCACTAGATGTCAAAGCTGGCGATCGCTTGCTGTTATGTAGTGATGGTCTCACAGAAGAACTTGTCGAACAGAAGATTGCTAGCTGCCTCCAAGACAGCCCTTGGCTTGATAAAGCTGCCATCTCTCTAGTTGAGGCTGCCAAAGACCACGGAGGGCACGATAACATCACAGTTGTCATCGTCTCACTCGACTAAATAGTTA
Organism: Nostoc commune NIES-4072; assembly: GCF_003113895.1. Taxonomy (NCBI): domain Bacteria; kingdom Bacillati; phylum Cyanobacteriota; class Cyanophyceae; order Nostocales; family Nostocaceae; genus Nostoc; species Nostoc commune. The sequence continues at coordinate 2,339,709 of NZ_BDUD01000001.1, forward strand.
TTGGTCATTGGTCATTAGTCAAGAGTTACTAGCTATTGGACAAAGGACAAATGACAAATTTGGTAGATATACTCAGCAATTTGTTCAGCATGAGCATTTTTACTTTTTACAATTTGATACAAATATTTTTAGCCTCTAAAGTGACTTAAAAGAGGCTAAATTTGCATAAATTGGTAGATTTACATCTTGCACGTAATAAGGTAAAGCAACTATAATTCACGCTTATTACCATCCACTCTCCAACCTCCTGAAAGTCCCAACCCTCTGAAGCTTCTTCCATATTGGGAGGAGACAGCATCTTAGTTTTTCTCAAACAAGGATAACTATGTAGGATTTAGGACAAAATTTGCTCATCTCCTCAAAGGAGATTTATGCAAAGCAAAAAGGAGTCAAGAGGTAGTTATATTTATCCAAGACCAACAGAGAATATTTTCCGGAATATGGCTTGGCTGACTTGGGTAGTATATCACTAGGATTAGGTGCAAGATATCAAAGCAGAAAAGTTCCACACTTTGGATGTGGGCAATGTGTCAAACACTTGTTATCTTTCGTAATACGGAGGAACAAATGTTGGACAGATATCAGTCCAAATATCATCCAATTTGGACTTCTGTAACCGATATCACCTTTATTCTTTGTTTTTTCGGAGTTAATTATGAACCAACCAATGAAACTCTCCTTGGAACAGCAATTTAGCATCTGCTCATTTGCAACTCAGGTACAAAATATGAGCCACGATCAAGCTAAAGACTTTTTAGTAAAGCTCTATGAGCAAATGGTCGTGCGCGAGGCAACTTATCAAGAGCTTCTTAAGCACCAGTGGGGCTTAGATTCAGGTTCCACTATGGCATAGAGTCGTTCTACTGTCGCAGTGGGCGACCTCCTTCTCTTGCTTGGTTCCAAGGAGGAAAAGAGCTGGGGATGTCGGGGCGTCAACTTCGATAAACAATTCTCTAAATGTTGGACAAAAATTAAATTCCAAAAACTAACAAGGAGTAAACTTTTCGACGATACATCTGCTAGAGTCTAAACTTACTTTAATTTTGTAGTACAAATCTACTTTTGGCTTTAGACAGACTTCCTTTTGGTTCGTCTAGTGTGAGAATTAACCTGCGTAAATTTACAATCTCCCGGAATATATACACAGAAAGATTGAGAGAGAATTTAAATAGCCGTGATTTAGCAGCTAGTTTTTTCACTCTTTATACATATAACTAGAACTTACATCTTTATACATATTTTGTTTATAAAAGTTTACATTCTTCCAGAAACCACTTCTTGGTTACATAGAATACATGTAATATAATTGAGGAATTCAGGAGCAAAGCCGGAGACATTTCCGTTAGCTCCGGTCAGAATCAAGACGCGACGCTCGAATACTCGCTACCGCTTTGCTATCGCGGACTCGCTTTCCGCGTCGCTATCCGCAATTTCTATCAAAATTTATTCTTAATTCTGACTTCTGACTCCTGAATTCTGTTCGAGAAATTGTTCCTAGTTGGAAAGATCGTATGGAGAATCTGTATCAATACTTTGCAGTTTTAGGAGAATTTGAGGCTTAATCTTTTCATACTCACTTTTGAGTAAGCTTTTACTAATTTGCGAGTCGGCAGAAGAGATCAATGTGTTGCTCATTGCGAGCCACTCTTGCAGTCGTTGGCGTTGGGCAGAAGCGATGCTGGAATGTAGAATATGGGTACAGCGATTGGGTGTTTCTCGTGCAAAGAACAAGAGACGATAATAACCTGTCTGCTGTAGTAACCGGGCAATTTCTTGACCAAGACTGGTTTTGAGATCAAGGTAGTAAGGTAACCATTTAGCACCATGTTTGCGGTTGTAGATGACAGTAATCCATAGCAGCATGGGATGAGGAATAGAGATAAAAAGAAATTGGTTATAGCGGGTACAGAGTAAGCGCTTTTGAATTTCCTCTTGCGGTAGCATCACCCACAGAGCAGGTAAAAGCTCCCCATTGTTATTAATGGGCTGGGGAAACACAATATCGGCTAGTGGTTTATTTTGGGGCCAGGAAATGACACGAGCGATTTCATCGTTTGCCGAGGATACCCGCGAATCGCCTTTCGCCTTTTGTTCAAGCTCATTGCTGACTCTAGTCGCAGGAACTAGCGCCTGGATGTCTTGCTTAATTTTGCGTGTATGCTCAGGCTTTTCTAGAGATGCTAAAACCTTAAGGATTTCAGTGATATTTTGGGGGCGATCGCGTGGTACTTTAGCTAGACAACTCATTACCAAATTTTCGATTTCTTTTGGTAATTCTAATCCGGGCGCAACCTCAGCAAAAGAACGTGGTTTTTGATAGTGATGTGTTTTATACCATGCTCCAAAAGAGTGAGTTGGTGGCGTCAGTGGCATTTTACCTGTGAGCATCTCAAACATCATGACGCCCAAACTATAAATATCAGAACGATTGTCTAATTCCTTACCCTCCATCTGTTCGGGAGAAGAATAAGCCAATGTTCCCAAATAGAATTTTGTATGGTCGCCATCTGACTGTAATAATTTAGCAATACCAAAATCTAGAACCTTGACCAATTCTCCAAAACTGGGATCTTGAATCACCAGCATATTGCTTGGCTTAATATCGCGGTGAATAATTGGGCAAATATGGCCCTCAACTGGGATGCCATCATGAGCGCACTGTAACCCCAGGCTGAGTTGACGCGCCATACTCAAAAATCTTGGTAAAGGCAGCCCTTGTTTGCGAATAATATTGTTTAGGCTTTGTCCTTGTAGATATTCCATGACGTAGAAAGGGGTGTTATTGTCATCTACGCCATAGTCCATGACTCGGACAATGTGAATGCTTTTTTGCCCTAGTAAAGCACAGGTTTTTGCTTCTCGCTCAAAGCGGTCTTGCAATCGCATCTTTTCATTTTGGATTGATAGCGCCAGAAACTTAACCGCAACCGGTACACCTCCCAACAAAGTATCTTTAGCACGATAAACCCGACCCATTGCTCCAGTACCGATTAACTCCTGGAGTTGGTAGCGTTTGCTGAGTAAGCGACCAATGTTGGGGTCTGACATAGAGAATCTGAATCCAAAAGCAGGTTGTAAGTGTTTAGAAAAAAAAGTGCATTCAAACTGAATATTTGATTATTGCGCCTATAAATGACTTTCCAGGCTGATACTGCAAGGCGGAAGTCAAAAGGAGCCATTGCGCTCTTGCGGTGCCAACTTATACCCCTACGGGGAAGCAATCTATGCTTTTAGCATTCCCGTAGGGTAGCAATTGGCTCTCATTAAAGTCAAAAAAATTGTATTTTAAGCTCTTGCGCCATTTGGAATGATATATTTATTCCCGCGCTTGCTGTACTAGCTTTTTTCAGTCCTCTTTTAGAAGATTGAAAGCATGATCTAGCTGTTTGCAACCGATGCGGTTATTACAACTGGTGCAACATGTAAGATCAAACAAGTAGAAAGGGTAGATTTGTAATGACGTTTTGTACCATTTTACACTTTCATTGTGGTGTAATTTTAGTTTGCCCAATTTTGACTAAATAGATAACTCTAGGATCTACCAAAAAATTTAATTAGGTAGTACCACACTCACCACAAAGTTCTAATAACTCAGTAATGAGTCTGGAGTTTTGAATATCAATAAAGTCTTCAGAGACGACATGAAGCCGTGCTGGGCAGATTTTATAAGCTCCAAACCCTTATACCTTGTAAATAATGCTCTAGCTTATTAGGATTTATGACTGTTGTTTTGTACGTGAATTCGACGGCTCATATAGTGTCTGCCTAATTAGGCTAGCTCAAAAGACCTCTAAGAAGTTTTACTACCCAAAACCGTCCCTATCCCACCGAGATAGGGACGACTTAAACTAAAATTCAAGGTAGGGAAAGGTTCGTCAGACTCAGGTTATTTCAGTAAGCAATGGCCTACAACTAAAGTTTTGCTTAATTTAGTACTTTCCTCCTACCTCCAGCAAGGCTGTCCTCTGCGTTTATTTTGTAAGTAGGGATAATTAAAAATACTTATTACCTTAGCAAGTTTTTGACCTTCAGGCTGATTCAGACTACGTAAGAAGGAATTATTTACTGAGACAAATATGAGACTACTAATTGCTAGTTTTTCGTTCTCTCTGTATGTTATAAGAAATGTCAAAAACTGATTTATTACCCATTACATAGTATTGAATTCGACGTTCTATAATATTGTTCAATCGGGAAATAAAATCATAAAAGAAGTACGGATTTTTAGCCATTTCTGTCAATGCTTTTAACCATTTTCCTTCCTTGAGAGGCTCTACAACTTGAAGGTAAGCTAGATGTTTTTTATAGACCGAATTATTATAAGACATAGCACGCATTAAAGCGGGATTTTTTTTCACAGCTTCTTGTTGCATGAAAGAATTACTAGCATTCAAATATTGATTTAGACGTGATAATTGGCTTTTATGTACAAGAGAGCCGGGGCGTGAGCGGTAGTAATAATAGGGTTTTGGCTCAAGGAAAAACCGTGCTCCTTTGATTAAGCATTTCATATCAATCCAAAAATCTTGACCCATCCTGATGGCATCATCGTACTCGATGCCGTGCTTAACCAGAAATTCTCGTTTGAATAAAGGCTTACTTATACCAAGATGCAATCCTGGTTGTCCATAGACATCAGTTTCTACAAAATAAACGATATCAATTTGGAAAATTTTATCTATACTTTCTTCACTTTCTTGAATCAATGTACTCCAAGGAGATGTTTCGCCATCGTTGATTAAATAAAGATCGTCAGCAATCATGTCTGCATTTCTTTCGTTTGCCAATGATACAAGTTTTTCCAATCTTTCAGGAGCATACCAATCATCTGAATCAAGTACAGCAATCCATTCTCCTTGGGCTGCTTTAAGGGCACGATTACGCGCAGCAGCAGCCCCAAGGTTTTGTTGATTAACTATTACTTTGATACGTGGGTCAGTAAAACTTTTAGCGACTTCTACAGTTTTATCAGTTGAAGCATCATCGACTATGATAACTTCAATATCTGTGAGCGTTTGCTCTAAGACTGACTCTATTGCCTTGGCAAGATAAGCTTCAGTATTGTAAGCAGGGATAATTACAGAGACTTTAGGATTCATGAAACTGGACTCCAGACTACACGGTTCGGTAAAAATACTAAAAGTCTAAAGATAATTTGATAATTTCTTATTTAGTATACAACTCAGTAGGTCAGTGAGAATAAACGATAATTCCTTGAGGTCAGGGATGAGATATCGGACTTTGAAGAAGCAGAAGCAGTAGATTGGGATTGTTTGAGCGCCAAGCTTCCAGCCTAGACGGACAGCAGCGCTACCTTTAGGTTGACTGACGCTCTAGGCTAACTTCCATTGTGTTAGTTAAAAAATGGCCAGCCATAATGCCACTACTGAGGTAATATTTATCTTCCGAAATTCGGTGCAGGGTTTCAAAGCCACTACGACGCTGACGATCGCCTATTACCCAGTAACGCTGCACAATTGTATCTAAACCAATCCACCCTTCACCTTCAATCTGCCCCAAAGTATTATGCTGGAGTAAAAAAGTATACTGACGCTCTCCCTCATGCAGCCGCCCCTTGTATTGTAGAGAGATTTCTGAGCGATCGCTACCAGGAAATATCAGTTTTGTAGCCATAGTAAACCAGTTATCTCGATTCCAAGCTACCAAGGTCATACCCTTGACACTGATTGGCATACCATTACGTTCCAACCAATTTCCTTGCATTGTCCAGCGTCCTGGTTCCAATAAAAAAGTATGAGCCACCTTCTATATTCCCTATTCCCTGTCTTGATCGAGTGCCGCCAAGACTACAGTTATAGCAGTGCTAAGTTGCCTTAGCGATAGCGGGGTGTTGAGCCAGTGGAGAATGAAGAAATTTTTGATCTTGTTTATCGTTCCTGTCTCAGTACTGATTACTGACTTTGGTGAATTTCTCCCAAAAGCACTTCTTGAGGTGCCCCAGTCGCAGTAGGTAGGTTGCCAGGAATACCCAAATGTCGCCAGTAAGCTAAAACTGCAAAGGCGATCGCTTCTTTAAAATCTGCACTTAAACCAACTTCATCTGTAGTCAAGACTGGTATTGATGGTAACAACAACTCTAATCGACGTTTCAAATAAAGATTGCGACTACCACCGCCACATAATAGTACTCTTTGTGGCATTTCCGGCAAAAAAGTTCGGTAACTATGAACAATTGAAGCAGCTGTAAATTCGGTGAGAGTTGCCAGTAACTCGGCAGCACTGAGTTGGTATGCTTGGGCATCTTTTAAACACTCATGCAGGTAAGCTACACCAAATAACTCTCGACCAGTGGATTTAGGCGGCGGCAGATGAAAATAGTCTTGGTTGAGCCATTCTTCTACCAATGGATCGCAAGGAGTACCACTCGCTGCCCAATTGCCATTTTCATCGTAAGTTTTATCACCAGCGCTTAAATGCTCCACCGCCAGATCCAACAGACTATTTCCTGGGCCAGTATCCCAAGCGCGAATTTTTGAGAGCCAGTCACCATGCCGAGGCGGAATATAAGCAACATTACCAATACCACCAATGTTTTGAATACACCGCCCTTCTTCAGGATGACTGAGTAAATAGGCATCTACTCTAGGCACGAGAGGCGCACCATGACCACCAATAGCAATATCAGCAACCCGAAAGTTGCTCACCGTTGTAATGCCCGTAATATAGGTAATTAATTCACCTCGCCCTAGTTGGAGACTGTAACCTAGTAGGGAGTGAGCAGAGACGCGATTAATCGCGTCTGTACTAAGGAGTGGGGAGTTGGGAGTGGTTGTGTTTCCTATTCTCCTATCCGCAGGTGGTCGGTGATAAACTGTTTGACCGTGGGAGCCAATGAGAGTGGCTGGCTGATGACCAATTTGAATATTTTGGGCGGCTTGGGCAAAGACTTGAGCGATCGCATCATCTATTTCTGCCAATTCTGCCATTGAGATGGCAACGCCTGCACCAACTGCCAAGATTCTTTCTCTGAGTTCGATTGGATAAGGATATGTTGCTCCGGCTAACAACTCAATTTTGAGATCCAATTCTGTACCGGAAATCTCTACCAACGCAGCGTCTATACCATCTACAGATGTGCCACTAATTAAACCGATAACGCGAGTAGAGACAGCAGCTTCTTCAGTTGGATGCATTGATCAAGACTCTTTTGTTGCAAGAGGTAGTTTAATTCATGTTACTACCTATGTCAAAAAAGCTTAGGTGGCATAGTTGACTGGAGAAAGACAAATTGTTAGCGAAGGGTTGAGAGGCAACCGACAGCTACCCGTCAAAGAAAGTGGTATTTCTTTGAACCAGAAAGAAGAATTAAATTTATTACTTTAAATAAAAACCAAGATAATCTTGAGCGTAAGGTTGAAAAACTATTCAGCCAAGGGATATGCACAGGTTTTCAAGAAATTGGCATAACATAATGCCTCATGCCTTCTTTACCTAGAACCCTAAAAATATGAACTGCCTGCGAATCACAAAATGGCACTTTTTATAAATAAAGTTTGTTTATAATTTACCACTGATAACTTCGTGCTTTCTACATAAAGCGATAAATATTACAGAATCTAGTATCAGTATTTTTATTTAAATTCAGTCCAATAATTTACATTGTCATCTAAGTAAAATCAAATAAAAAAAGTAGTAATCCCTCTGATGTTGGAATTTAGAACCACATCGCACAATGAGGCATGAACACGAAAGATTTTAAAAACAAGAGGGATTTGTAAAATGAAAAGTCTTTTAATTAAGTCCGCGATCGCTTCTAGTGTCGTTTTGTCTTTGGCTACTGTTACCCGTCCTGTAATGGCTACGTCTTTTACGATATCAATAGAAGACCCAACCTTACAAACTGCAAATTCCTCAAATCTTGTTAATGCTCGTGTACAAGATTTTGATGCACTAACACAAGGTTACACTGCAACAGGCTTTACATGGACTGATTCAGGAACAACTATTGGTAGCTATAAGAATACTCTGATCGAGAATGTAGACCAATATGGTGGCGCTAATGGAACAGGCAAATATTTTGATGTAAACACGGGTAGAGGTAGTAAGGAAACAGTTTCCACCCTTAATTTGACAACCGCACAAAAGTACTTTGGACTTTGGTGGTCTGCGGGAGACGCTAATAACGTAATGACATTTCTTTCACAAGGTAAAGTTGTACAAACTATGACCACTGCTGATGTGGTTAGTTATATCGCCAAGCTACCAAATAAAGCCAGCTATTACAGTAATCCTAATTCGCCATACAAAGGTCAAAATTCTGGAGAACCCTATGCGTTTATCAACTTCTATGATGTTGACGGAACTTTTGATCAGGTTCAATTCACCAATGTCGGCGGCACAGGTTTTGAATCAGATAATCACACAGTCGCTACTGACTACAAGAGTATTACCGGTAATGTAGTTGTTAAAGCCGTTCCTGAGTCTTCTTCTGTATTAGGAGTTTTTGTGATTGGTTTTGTGGGTGCTACTTCAGTTCTGACTCGTCAAGTCAAGAAAAAGTCAGCTTTGCAATTGTTATAAGTAGATGCCCAAGCCAGGAAGCCTCCCTTCTGACTTGGCTACAAAACTAGGCCCCACCTTCGCATAGCCTGCTTACAGCAGGATTTCAAAACTTCCGACACAATTGAATATTAAATACAAGTTAGGGCGAACTTACTTCCGGTAGGTTCGCCCTAATCCTTTGATTTCGGATTGTTATACAAATACCTTGGTAAGGGTACAATGCTTATCGGTGTCAAATTGAGCAATGAAAAATGGAATTTGCGGAATTTACGGACACATAAACAAAGCCCACTTCTAAAGAATCGATATGATAGAAAAGTAGATAAAACTTAAAAAATATTTATCGAATGGTGCTTCAATCATCTGGCTTGGCCAAGGTCAAAGACTCATTAACACAAAAAATCTTCTTGGGTAATGAACCTAATGCAGAGTTAATTGCAATTCTCACCGTTTATTTTGTCCAAGGAATTTTAGGATTATCGCGTCTAGCCGTGAGCTTTTTCCTCAAAGATGAACTGCTGCTGAGTCCCGTCGAGGTGTCGGCGCTGTTGGGAATTGTCTTCCTACCTTGGATGATCAAGCCGGTGTTTGGTTTCATCTCTGATGGCTTGCCTATATTTGGCTATCGGCGGCGTCCTTATTTGATTTTATCGGGAATACTGGGAACTGCATCTTGGGCGAGTCTGGCCACAATAGTTCATACTAGCTGGGCAGCTACATTAGCGATCGCTCTTGGTTCTCTTAGTGTCGCCATGAGTGATGTCATAGTTGACTCGCTGGTTGTGGAACGAGCTAGAGGCGAATCCCAAGCAAAAGCCGGTTCATTACAATCTTTGTGCTGGGGTGCTTCTGCGATCGGAGGTTTGATAACAGCATACTTTAGTGGTCTGCTGCTTCAATACTTTACTACCCGTACTGTCTTTGGAATAACCGCCTTATTCCCTCTCATCGTCTCAGGGGTAGCTTGGTTAATTGCTGAGTCCCCTGTTAGTAAAGATGCTGAAGATATCAATCAGACCAACCCTTTACCAATCAAACATCAACTGAGCCAGCTACGCCAAGCCATTAGCCAAAAAAGTATTTGGCTACCAACTGCGTTTATCTTCATCTGGCAAGCTACCCCAAATGCTGACTCAGCCTTTTTCTACTTCGCTACCAACGAACTCCACTTTGAACCAGAATTTCTGGGGCGGGTGCATTTGGTGACAAGTTTCGCTTCTTTAGCAGGCGTTTGGATTTTTCAACGTTTCCTCAAAAGCATCCCTTTTCGGGTGATTTTTGCTTGGAGTACCGTCCTTTCGTCAATTTTGGGGATGACGATGCTGTTGTTAGTGACTCACACAAACAGGCGATTAGGTATAGATGATCACTGGTTTAGTTTGGGTGATAGCCTGATTCTCACTGTGATGGGGAAAATTGCCTTTATGCAAGTGATGGTGCTAACAGCAAGGCTTTGTCCCCCTGGTGTGGAAGCAACATTATTTGCCTTGTTAATGTCGGTGTTTAATTCAGCAGGAACGGTTTCCCATGCATTCGGGGCATTAATCACCTATTGGCTGGGCATCACTGCAACAAACTTTGAATCACTTTGGCTATTGGTGCTAATTACTAATCTCAGCACGCTGTTACCCCTACCATTTATCAACTGGCTACCGGCTGCTGAGGAAGAAACTGAGACATCCAAAGATGGGGAACAAGCGTTTTTGCCAGATTTGATGTCTGAGTTGGTACTGAGAGAACCAGAGTCGAAAATAATCGAATAGTGGAATAAATTTAACGCAAATTCAAGCCATTGCGCTGCCTTGCCGTGGTAGCAACTGGCGTAGTAAAGCTGCGAAAAAACTATTAGCGTATCAGGCAGCACGCTCATAGTGTTCCAGGTTTCTGTTTCATTCACGATTTTGTGATTACTCCCAATTACTGCATCTTCTTTCAAAATCCTGTCACTTTTAATCCCATACCTTTCGCTTTGGGAATACGTGCGGCGGGAGAATGTATCAAATTTCAACCACATCAGCCAACTCAAATCATAATTATTCCCCGCTTCCCCAAAGAAGGGCAAGAAGAGATAAAATTTTTGGAAACTCAGTCTGGTTTTGTCTTCCACCATGTTAATGCTTTTGAGGTAGGAGACGAAGTTTTGATTGACTCCATTTGCTACCAAGATTTACCCGAAGTGGAACCCAAAAGCGATTTTCGACAAGTTGATTTTGAAGCTTCTTCACCTGGGCAACTTTGGCGATTTAATCTGAATCTAAAGGATGGGACAGTCGGGCGGGAATTGATTGAGAGCCGATGTTGTGAATTTCCCACTATACATCCGGCGAATGTGGGACGCCCTTATCGATATTTATATATAGGTGCGGCTCATGCAGAAACTGGTAATGCTCCCTTACAAGCATTGTTGAAAATTGATTTAGAGTCTCTTGAAAGACAAATTTGGAGTGCTGCACCCCGTGGTTTTGTCGGTGAACCGATTTTTGTCCCGCGCCCAGGTTCTCTTAAGGAAGATGATGGTTGGGTATTAGCTTTGGTTTATGATGTTGCCCATCACCGTTCAGATTTGGTAATTTTGGATGCTAGTGATTTCTCTAAAGGAGTAATTGCTCGCCTACATCTCAAGCATCATATCCCCTATGGTTTGCATGGAAGCTTTACTTCTGAGGTTTTTGGGGAAATTTGATCGCCTATTTGGGTGAAACCATTTTTTCGCTAGCAATGATATGCAAATCTATATTTTTGAGCAAGCGCACTAATTTTTGCGTCAAAGATCCTTTGAGGAGCATTTGCCAACGCGATCGCTGACTCTCTCCGATTACAATTTGGGTGATCCGATATTTTTCGGCGACTTGAGCGATCGCATTCGCTACATTACTGCTGGTAACACGAATAAAAGTACCTTCAAATTCATTACAGAGTTTCTCACAAGTGTGAATGTGTAAGCTTTCTTCCTTAGTAAGGAAGCGTTCTGGATCGGCAACGAACAAGGTATAAAGCGGCGCATTCATGTAGTTAGCCAGCCTCGCACCCCGGCGTAACAGCTGCACTGAGTTGGGATATGTAGATATACACACCAAAACCCGCTCGTGAATATTACAAAATTGCCCATTGGGGGTAGTAGCGATTGCATTTTCTTCTACGTTGTCTGCTACTTCCCGCAAAGCCAATTCCCGCAAAGCAATCAGGTTACGGCGTTGGAAAAAATTATCGAGGGATTGTTGGATTTTTTCTGGTGCGTAAATCTTGCCTTCTAATAACCGTTCTTGCAATGTTTCCGGCGTGACATCTATTACCACTATTTCATCTGCTTCATCCAGAATCCTGTCAGGAACACGCTCACGGACTACCACGCCTGTAATTCTAGCTACTAAGTCATTGAGACTTTCCAAATGTTGGACATTCATTGTGGAGTAGACATCAATACCTGCTGCCAAAACTACTTCTACATCTTCGTAACGTTTTTCGCGTGGAGAACCAGGGACGTTGGTATGAGCAAGTTCATCGATTAGGACTAATTGGGGCGTAGACGCAAAGCGGCTTGTCGCCAGACATCGCTTTAAAATCGCATCTGTATCCATATCCGTTAGCGTCAACTCACCGTGAGGATATTCCTTACGAGGTATAATTTCCAGTCCCTCTGCCTTCTCAGCTGTGTCCTTGCGTCCGTGGGTTTCTAAAAGTCCAACAACGACATCTATTCCTTCCTGTTTAAGCGCTTGTCCTTCTTCCAGCATCCGGTAGGTTTTGCCGACTCCAGGAGCCATGCCAATAAATATTTTATGCTTACCCCGCCGCCGTCCTGGATAAAGCGAATAACTTGCAGAATTCAAAGGTACAGTGCCAGTTGAACCAGTATTACTTTTATCTGACATTTGAAAATAGGAAATAGGGAATAGGGATTGGGGGAGATGAAGGGACAAGGAAAATAATCGATGCCCAATGATAAATGACAAATGACAAATTTACTGATTTTATTAACGACTAAAATCTTGCAAGTCAAGAGCATAATTCAATCGGAGAACATTAACTCCCGGTTCGCCAAAAATCCATAAAAATCTGCCATCAGTATGCCTATTAATTAAAGGTAGGATCTCATCTTCTTTTACTCCTCGCGCACTAGCAACTCGCGGCAATTGCTCCCGTGCTGCTTTCAAGGAAATATGCGGATCTAAACCAGAACCAGAGGTATAAATCATATCAGCAATCGGTTGAATATTTTCGTCTCGCAATTGATTTGCCTGTTCTAAAATCCGGTTGAGTAGTTCTGGATTGCTAGCAGCAAGATTGCTGGCTCCAGAGATGCCAGTTGGCTTGGCTTTTTTGCCTTGGCTATATCTAACAGTACTGGGACGAGAATGGAAATATTGATCAGACGTGAACAACTGACCAATCAAAGTCGAACCAATTGGTTCATAATTTTGATTCAGCTGGATGCTGCCATTAGCTTGGCCGGGTAAAAAAACTTGCCCGACTACAAGGATTATCAGAGGATAGATGATTGCAGTCAACAACCAAAGCATTAGAGTTATGAAAATTGCTCTGATAGTTTCTCGAATAATAGCCATAAAATTTTTCCAATTGCTGCTAATATTTTATTTTTTACTGTCTTTAAGCCAAGCCCACAATTGTAATCAGTAAATCTATTAATTTAATGGCGATAAACGGCGCAATCAGCCCACCTAAACCATAAATTAAGATATTGCGTTGTAGTAGCTGATTCGCTGTCAACGGCCTAAACCGTACACCTTTCAATGCCAACGGAATCAAAGCGGGAATAATCAAAGCATTATAAATCAGTGCTGATAAAACAGCAGAATTAGGGCTAGTTAAATTCATAATATTCAAGCTTTGCAAATTAGCCGTGACAAATATCACTGGGATAATCGCAAAGTATTTAGCAATATCATTAGCGATAGAAAATATCGTCAATGCCCCGCGAGTAATCAATAGTTGTTTGCCAATGCTAATTATATCGATCAGTTTTGTGGGATCGGAGTCCAAATCTACCATGTTGGCGGCTTCTTTGGCAGCTTGCGTACCTGTATTCATTGCAATGCCGACGTTCGCTTGGGCTAATGCTAGGGCATCATTAGTTCCATCTCCTGTCATGGCAACTAATTTACCTGCTGTTTGTTCTTTCTTAATGACACTGATTTTGTCTTCTGGTGTGGCTTCGGCGATGAAGTCATCAACTCCAGCTTCTTTGGCAATGACAGAAGCTGTAATCTGGTTGTCTCCAGTTACCATAATGGTATCCACTCCCATCCGTCGCAGTGCAAGAAAGCGATCGCGGATACCAGGTTTAACTATATCTTTGAGATAAATAACCCCATAGATTTCGTTATCTAGGCTAACTGCTAGAGGTGTACCTCCCAAGCGAGAAACTCGTTCGTAGGTAGCATCCAATTCTGGTGTATCGCGTCCGTTGCGGGAACGAACAAATCCTTTGATGGCTTCTACTGCTCCCTTTCTCGCCTCATACCCACCAGGCAAGTTTGTACCACTCATCCGTGTTTTGGCAGAAAAATCAACTGCTTCTGCCTGGTTGAAGTCGAAATCAAACCTTGCGCCTAACTTTTCTGCCAGTCGCACAATAGATTTACCTTCTGGCGTATTGTCAAAGACACTAGCCGCCCAGGCAACATTAGCAATTTCTGACATTGAATGACCGTTGATGGGAATAAACTCTTCCGCCAAACGGTTGCCGAGGGTAATTGTACCTGTTTTATCGAGAACTAAAGTGTTGACATCTCCACAAGCTTCGACTGCTCGTCCTGAAGTGGCAATAACGTTAAATTGGGCAACTCGATCCATCCCAGCAATGCCGATGGTACTTAGTAAGCCGCCAATGGTTGTAGGAATTAATGCTACTAATAGGGCAATCAAAATTGGCACGCTGACTGGACTGTTGACATAGTAAGCAAGTGCAGGCAGAGTTACCACGACTAACAAAAACATTAAGCTAAGAACTGCAAGCAATACTGTCAAGGCAATTTCATTAGGTGTTTTGCTGCGTTCTGCCCCTTCTACTAAGGCAATCATCCGGTCAATAAAGCCTTTACCTGGGTCATTAGTGATGCGAATAATTAGCTCATCTGAGATAATCCGCGTTCCACCAGTGACGGAACTGGCAACGTCGGAACCTGATTCTTTTAATACTGGTGCGGATTCTCCAGTAATTGCCGATTCATCCACTGAGGCGACACCCATGATTACCTCGCCATCGGCGGGAATGATATCGCCAGCAATGACGTAGATGTTATCGCCCTGTTTAAGGCTGGTGGATGAAACTTCATTAATTGTGCCGTCGGCAGCAATTTTTTTAGCGATCGTCTTTGATCTTGTTAATCGCAAGGCATTGGCTTGGGCTTTACCCCGCCCTTGGGCAATTGCTTCGGCAAAATTGGCAAACCAAACTGTAAAGAATAAAATCCCCGATAACAAGCCGTTGAAAACTTGCGGGTTCTTTTGGAGGGCTGGGCCAAATAGGTTGGGATCAATTGTTAGCAATAGGATGATGATTGTCCCTACCCAAACCACAAACATCACTGGATTTTTGATTGCATACTTAGGGTTGAGCTTGACAAAAGCATCTTTCATTGCCCTTAAGTACAGCCACTTATTACTTGTTTTGGCCTTTTTACGTCCTTGGCGGCGATCGCCAGAACGAGGATTTGGCCGTCTAGCTTTGAAGTTAGTTGCCACTTGATTTATGAATAAAGTTAGAAATAGAGACGCGATTAATCGCGTTTGTACAAGAGTTAGAAATAGAGACGCGATTAATTGCGTCTGTACAAGAGTTAGGAGTAGAGACGCGATTAATTGCGTCTGTACAAGAGTTAGGAGTAGAGACGCGATTAATCGCGTCTGTACAAGAGTTAGGAGTTAGGAGTATAGGAATCCGGTTTGATTTATGAAAATATCCGTAGGATGTGTTAGCACAGAGAGTACGGCATCAAACCCTTGATAATAGTGCGTTACGAACTCCGTTCTAACACACTCTACAACACCTAATTTCGTTCAAAAATCAAATAGTAATCCTATAGGAGTAGCGCTATCAAGGTGGGCGTTGCTGAATTGAAGTATGAATCTGGATGTAGAGACGTAGCTTTTCTTCGTCTCTACAAGGATTTTGGTATTATGCAAAATCATTTTCATACATGGAATCAGCAACGCCTCAAGGTGAGTTTTGTTTTCATAACTAGCTTCTGAACTCGGCACTTGAGCCTTTGAACTCGGAAGTTGAGCCTCTGAACTCGGAATTTTCAAAATTCTAAAAGAACAAGTGAAGATTTTGTTTGAATGAATATGAAATTTAAGCTACATATCACCTTGACAGGGCTAGAGTTAGGAATTATTACAATACTGCTCGGTTAAGTTTAAAAAAGCACGGTAGGTTGGGTTGCAATACTTTTCGGTTAAGGGGGAAAAGGGAAAGGGAAAAGTTTGAATTCACCTTTCCCCCAAACTCAGTAACCTTTTCCCAGACCAAAAGAGAGATTGTTAGGCTTATCCGAAAAGTATTGAGTTGGGTTGAGGAACGTAGCAAGATCCCGCAGGGTAAACCAAGATTTTTAGGGCTTTGTTGGGTTGAAAGAAACCTAACCTAGAAATCTTCTTAACTGAGAAGTATTGGGAGTTATTAAGAACTTCCAATAAAAAACAGATCCAATCTGTAGAATGCGTTACGCGTAGGCGTAGCCCGTCGTAGACATCGCTAACACGCCCTACGAAACGGCATAATTTATTTTTTAGTATTCTCGTTATATTCCAAACTTATAACTCATAACTCATAAATTTTCTAACTGCCAGATGCTAATTTCATACCCTCGGCTATGGGGCCTAAAGCCAGAACGGGAAAGAAAGTCAATACTCCCAAAACCAATGTCACTCCAGCAGTGATACCAGTAAATACTAGAGAATCCGTTCTTAAAGTACCAGGGGTTTCAGGAACTGGTTGTTTGCCAGACATGCCGTCAGCTAACAAGAGGATGGCAATTATCGGAATGTAGCGTCCTCCAATTAAGCTAACTATTGTACTCAAGTTCCACCAGATGCTGTTATCCTTCAACCCTTCTAAGCCGGAGCCATTATTTGCTGCTGCTGAGGCATATTCATAAACTACTTGAGAAATACCGTGATAGCCACTGTTGCTAATTCCAGATAGAGAGATGGGATAAGCCAAGGCGATCGCACTGGGAATCAAAATTAGAATTGGGTGAATCAACAGCACGACGCCAGCCAGGACGATTTCTCGCTTTTCAATTTTGCGTCCTAAAAATTCTGGGGTGCGCCCTGCCATTAGTCCGGTTAAGAATACTGTGAGAATTAAGTAAATAAATAGATAAGCTGTTCCAGTTCCCTGGCCACCCCAGATAACTTGAATAAATAAGTTGAAGAGTGTCGAGAATATTCCTTGCGGCATTAAAGAATCGTGCATTCCATTCACAGCACCAGACATAGTAGCGGTAGTCATAACTGCCCAAAATGCCGTTTGTGCCCAGCCAAATCGAACTTCTTTCCCCTCTAAATTGGGCTGTTCTAATCCAAAGGCGTTATTAACAAGGGGATTACCTTGCAGTTCTCCTACGGCTGCTACTCCCACCAGAACTACAAAAATCACAAACACCATCCAGAAAAGTAGCCAAGCTTGCTTGATGTTGTTAGCAAATATACCGTAAGTGTAAATCAAGGCTGCTGGTATAGAAATCATGGCGATCATTTCTATCAAGTTAGAAGCACCATTAGGATTTTCAAAAGGATGGGCTGAGTTTACGCCAAAAAAGCCTCCGCCGTTGTCGCCCAAAAGTTTGATCATTTCAAAGGATGCTACCGGGCCTCTGGCAATATATTGCGTTCCACCTTCTAAGGTTCTCAGAACTAAAGTCTCTTTTAATGTTTGTGGTACACCTGTTACAAGTAAGGCGATCGCTCCAATAATCGAAATCGGCAGCAAAATTCGCGTAATTCCACGCACAAGATCGACGTAAAAGTTTCCCAACTTTCTACCCGTCAACCCGCGAATAAAAGCAATTCCCACGGCTAACCCGGTGGCTGCGGAGGTGAACATCAAAAAGCCTAAAGCCGCTACCTGGCTAAAATAGCTTAAAGTTGTCTCACCGACATAGTGTTGCTGGTCGGTATTGGTCACAAAGGAAATGGTTGTGTGTAATAATACATCCCATTTGATAGCACCGAAGCCGTTAGGATTCCAGGGCAAGAGTCTCTGAAAATATATCAGGAAATACACTGAAATACCCATGAGCAAATTACTAAAAATTACTGCCCGGATATACTGCAAACCCGTCATATCATCTTTCCTGCGGACACCTGCTAGTACGAACATACTTCGCTCTATCGGGTTCATTAAAAAATCAAGCAGTGTTCTTTCTCCCAAGAAGACACGCGCTATGTATTTACCCAGTAACGGAGTGATTGCTATGACAATACACAGCGTTAAGCCAATTTGCAAAAAACCTTGTCCCATATATTTCGCGCTCAATTAAATTTAAGTGCTAGCAAGCCAATTTTTAGAAATAACAGATTAACTGTTGAGGTATTTGATTTCGAGAGATTTGGTGATATCTCATGTCACCGTCATTTTTAAATCTAGATTTAGTATTTTCAGTTATTACTATCCAGATATTTATTAATTTTCTTGTTAAGAATATTTAATTTTTTATGATTAATTCATCTATCTTGCTAGTTAGGATTATTTGTTTATACAATACATTATCGAAGTTTGCTACTTTCAAAGAATATAAATATTCCAGAGAATTTTAGTAAAGGGATTACGGTTTGGGGAGGTTGTGATAAATACTCCATCGTTTTTGGTTAACTACTTAGCCCCCAATCTTCAGTTACCCAAAGCTATTTCATTCTCACCTAGCCCAACTCAGAATGAATTCTGAGTCTAATAGCGAAAGTCGTCTTTAGACGACTGAAAAAAGGTTATAGCCCGTTTGAACGGACTTTAGCTATAAGAGAGGTTTAGTTCTGGGCGGTTTATGTCTAGAACGAAATAGCCCTATTAGTCCGCAGTCGCGGTTTTTACATCTGGACAATCAGAATTTTTGGGTTAATGGTCAAGTTAACATTTGCAGATATAGATTGCAGATAAATCATAATCGCTGAATTAAATAATTGTAAAGATTGTAGGATAACGATTTTTTAGTAAATGAGAAATGAAGATATTAAATCGATTAGTGGCTACGAAAGAAGCTATAAACGAGCGTAGGGAGACTTATGGGCTAATAGCGATCGCCTTTGCGATCGTGATCAGCTTGGAATATTTAACACCACCTGAGTACGTATTTGGCTATCTCTACACAGGAACTATTTTGTTAGCAGATTCACGATTGAATCGGGGTGCTGTGTTGGGAATCACTTTTGCAGCTACAGGATTAACATTATTGAATTTGTTTGTTCCCGGAGGAGAAATGATTAATTCTCCAACGTTGGCAAATAGGCTGATTGCAGTTTTGGCGTTGGTGGTAACGGGTTGGTTAAGCGACCGCAACCACCGCAATGAAGAAGCGATCGCTTATACGCAAGCACAATTACGCTCCCAAGAACAACTAGCTACCATGCGTGAAGATTTTGTTTCCACCCTAACCCATGATTTGAAAACACCCCTATTAGGAGCAATTGAAACGCTGAAATATTTGCAAAATGAGCAATTTGGTGAAATCACGCCAATGCAAGCAAAAGTCTTACAAACAATGGCTCGTAGTCATCGGAGTACACTGCAATTAGTCCAAACGCTTTTAGATGTATACCGCAATGATGCCGAAGGGCTGAAACTACAGTTATCACCTGTTAATTTGGCAACTGTGGCACAGGAGGTAATCGCCACCCTGACTGAACTAGCCAAAACACGCCAGGTTTATATTTCTCTCCACTATGGCGAATCAGATTTTCGCAGCTTTCTTTGGGTAAACGGCGATCCTTTGCAACTGGGGCGAGTCTTTACCAATCTCCTGAGTAATGGTATAAACCATACCCCTCGTGGCGGTAAAGTAGAAGTAGTACTTGAAAGTTATTCTAGCGATCAAGTAGTCAAAATACTTGATACTGGTTCCGGCATTACCGAAGAAGAGTTACCCTACTTGTTTGAAAGATTTTATCAAGGACATAGCGATCGCCACGTCTGTGGATCTGGACTAGGGCTTTATTTAACCAGGCAAATTATTACCGCTCATGGGGGTACAATTTGGGCAGAGAATCGCTCACCACGAGGCGCACTTTTTGGTTTCCGCCTCCCTGCTTGTCCACCACCGGGGAGATGAGGGGCAGGGGGAGCAGTGGGAGCAAGGGAAGCAGGGGAGAATAATAACTCCTGACCAATGACAAATGACAAATGACAAATGACCAATGACAAATGACAAAAATCTTACTCGTTGAAGATGATGAATTGTTTCGCCTTGGTCTGCGGATGCGGTTGCAACAAGAAACCACTTTGGAGATTGTTGCAGAGGCAGAAGATGGGGAACAAGCTGTAGAATTAGCAAATCGCTATCCCCTGGATTTGGTCTTGCTGGATATAGGTTTACCGGGGATTGGCGGAATAGAGGCTTGTCGCCAAATCAAGCAGAAGCACCCAAATTTACCAATTCTTGTTTTAACCTCTCGTTCTGAAAAACCCCTGATTTCGCGGTTAATTGCCGCCGGGGCCCAAGGTTACTGCCTCAAAGGTATTCTGGCTGAGTCTCTAATATTAGCAGTGCGATCGGTTGCAGCAGGGGCTTCTTGGTGGGATCAAACGGCAACAACAGAAATTAGAGCAGCTTTTGAGGGCAATTCTACTGTGGTGCTGCCTGCAAAAACTGAGGAATCCTTAGAAAATCCCCTAACCAAGCGGGAGCAAGAAATTTTGGCACTCGTAGCAACTGGCAAAAGCAATCAAGAAATTGCTGAAGTTCTCTACATTGCCCCTGGTACAGTGCGGGTTCATGTCCATACTATTTTACAGAAACTAGAAGTACGCGATCGCACTCAAGCCGCAGTTTTAGCGATCCAAAAAGGATTAGTAGCACCAGAATTGTTGATTAATTAGAAATTTTCCCGCCGACTTACTTATATCTTAGAAGATTCTGATTGGATATCATTTTATAAATTTCAATTAATTTGTCATTTAACATACTAATATCGTAGTTTTTTTCCACAAATGACCGACCTGCTAAACCCATAATTGACCAAGTTTCTGGATGCTCGACTAAATAACTCAATTTGTCAGCTAAAGCGTTCACATCCTTTTCAGGAACTAAAAAACCTGATTTCCCATCCAGCACACCATCAGGAATCCCATTGTGCAATGTAGATAATACTGGTAATCCCATAGCTTGCGCCTCTTGTAAAACTAGCGCTTGTCCCTCTTTATCTCCATCAGAGGCAATTACACTTGACAGAATAAAAATGTGAGAATCAGCATAAATTTGGCGGATTTCATCTTGTGTCTTCCATCCTAAAAATTTAACTTCATTTGTAATTTTAAGTTGGCTGGTTAGCTTTTCTAGTGATTTACGAAGTTCACCCTCACCAACTATTTTATATTCAATATTGGAATATTTTTTTAACACCTTGGCTACTGCCCTAATTGAATATTCAATACCTTTTTTCTCAACTAATCTTGCAACTGTGATAATTTTTATAGTTTCCTTAGAGCGAAGTACTTTTTTTTGGAAATTATACTGTGATATCTCAATACCTACAGGAAGCCTAAAAATCTTATTTGGTGAGCAACCTAACTCTATAGCCTGGTTACCTGTAAAAGTTGTATTAACAATGTACATATCTCCAAGTTCAAGAATATGTTTATACTTTTCCACATATTTTCTCATATAATTTTTATTTACATCATAACCATGAAAAGTTGTAATTACTCCTCCTTTAATTACACCTAGTTCTCGCAATATTAGAGCTTTGATACCATTAGGAGCAAAATGACAATGAATAATGTCATATACTGGATGTTTCTCTAAAAGGGGAATAGTTGCATAGAATAAGGTTAATGATGTAGACATTTTCCGATACTGGAAAATATTAAGGGTACTTAATAGAAGCAGGAAGTTTTGCCAATTATTCCTTTTGATTAAGTGAGAAATTAATAAACTAAACGCCTTGACAATTCTCCAAAGGTAATTCTTAGGTTCTCCTAAATAGAATGTATGCTCCAAAATATTATACTTTACTACATTTGAGTGTATTTTGACAGTATCAGCAATTCGTTCAGCATAAATATCAACTTCATACCCACGCTCCAATAGGTCTATTATCTGATTCAAGATAAAAGTTTCTGATAAAACTGGAAACTGGCTAACTATGAAGGCTATTTTCATAATAGACTTACCTGAAATTTTCCAAAATATTTGTTTGTAGCTTATAAGATGATCTAGTTATTTCTATAGTTATTTCTATTTTGCTTGTATGATATTCCAATAGAAATGGCTCTCCTGCTAATCCTGCTTTAAATCTTTTCCATGTCATTTCCAGGTTTTTTAATATTCGTTTTACTTTAGCTTGATTAACTGAAACCCCTATTTTTACGTTCGTTTTCAAAACTTTGTGGTTTACTGATATTGATACTTGCAGATAAAGGTGACATATCTATGACAAATTTATGGTGCAAATGTGACGAGATGGATTATCGGTTTTAAACAACCACAGCAAAAAATTTTATTGAAAAATCTAGTAGCGACTACTTATTGTATTAGCTTTACTTATGAAAGTACACCAGGGCAAATGCATCATGTCAACAAAAAGTTAAAATCGCCTTTTCCATATTTCGTAAAAAGTCAGATTAAATAATACACTTTAAATAATATAGTTTTTGAAATAAAAATAAGTTGAAGCCAGGCACTACTTTAGCAGATTTATGAAAAATTTCTCTTCTAATAAAAAACAGGACAATTATTTTAATACAGAGCACCTCAAAGGAGACCTTAAAGGTCGTTCTGTTCGTGGTGGTGTAGTGACTATGGGTGCCCAAGCTTTTAAGTTTAGCTTGAACTTAATATCTAACGTAGTGTTAGCTAGATTACTGACACCACAGGATTACGGATTGATAGGTATGGTAACTGCGGTTATTGGGTTTGTCAGTCTATTCAAAGACTTGGGGTTGTCGATGGCAACCGTTCAAAAGGAAGAGATTAATCATGAGCAAGTCAGTACCTTATTTTGGCTGAACGTAGCACTTAGTGTATTTACTTCACTCGTTGCTTTAGCACTCGCACCAGGAATTGCTTGGTTTTATCACGAACCCCGTTTGATTTGGATTACTCTGGCGCTGCTATCTGGATTCATATTTAGCGGGTTAGGTGTTCAGCACAATGCCTTGCTCAATCGTCAGATGCACTACAAGGCATTGATGTTCAATGATGTTATCGCTATGTTATTTGGGGTCATAGCTGCAATAAGTGCAGCCTTATGTGGACTTGGCTACTGGTCACTGGTGATTTTACCACTTGTTTCAGGATTAGTCAACACTATCGGACTCTGGATAGCCTGCACTTGGCGTCCTAGCGCACCTGCTTGGCAATCAGGAATAGGCTCAATGCTGGCTTTTGGAGGACATCTTACTGGTTTCTCAACTATTAATTACTTTGCGCGAAATCTTGATAATGTTCTTATCGGAAAATTCTGGGGCGCTCAACAATTAGGTTTATACGCTAAAGCCTATCAATTGTTACTTCTGCCAATTAATCAGATTAATGCACCAATTACTGCGGTAGCGATTCCAGGTCTGAGTAGATTGCAACACGAACCACAAAAATTTCGCCACTATTACCTTAAAGCTATTTCAATGATTGCTTTTCTTACCATGCCAACTATTACTTTTATGATAGTGGCTTCAGAAGAGATCATTGTATTTCTTCTTGGTTCCCAATGGCGGGATGCTAGCACAATCTTTCGATTGTTAAGCATATCCGCATTAGTTCAACCTATTTGCAATACTACAGGTTGGCTATATATAGCTAGAGGCAGAAGTGATTATATGTTCAAATGGGGTTTATTCTCTTCTTCCTGGCTCGTAATATCATTTTTTATCGGTTTGCCACATCAAGCATTTGGAGTTGCTTTGTCTTATGCCATAGCGATGCTTTTACAGGCAGTTCCTTGCATATATTTCGCAACACGAGGCACATCAATCACTATTCTTGATGTCTTGCAAGTAATCAAAGAAATATTCACATCATCTGTAGTAGCAAGTCTAGTAGTATTAGGCATAAAAATTAGTATTGGAAATAGTCTACCATTATGGGCAACAGTAATTATCTATTCTGTTGTAATGAGTGTAGTATATTTTTGGTTATTGTTTTATATATTTAAGATGAAAAATTATTATTTAAACTTATTAAAGGAATTAAAAAAATAATATTTTAAGAGACTTGAGTAAGAAGAAGTGAGGAGGGGACTATGATGTACCTCATGGAAACAGTGCTGAGTACCTAGTTGTGAGTGCTGAGTAAAAAAGCAATAATTGCACTCAGCACTCGTGAAGTGACTAGCAAACGTTATAGTCTAAGCATATCCTGTTTATTTAGATAAATAAGATTTCTCAATATTTTACCCCGATAAAATCACATAATATTTAATGGATCTACATCAATAGTTAAACTCACAGATGAAGGACAAAGCGATCGCACTTCTTCCCAATCTGGCAATTGTGGTAATGCATCGGGGGCAAATTTAATCAATATCTGCCAACGATAACGATTAGCTACCCGCAAAATACTTGCTGGTGCTGGGCCTAATACCTCAATTTCTTCTTCTGTACTCAAGGTTGTGGCAATTATTTGGGCGGTATTTTGCACTTGAATGGGATCGAGACTACTTAAGCGCAATAAAATTAACCGCCCATAAGGAGGATAATTGAGCGCTTGGCGTTGTTCTAATTCAGCTTGCGAGAAAGAGTGATAATCGTGCGATCGCACTGCTGCAATTACCTGATGTTCTGTAGTATAAGTTTGTACAATTACCCTCCCCGGATCATCGCCTCTACCAGCACGTCCAGCTACTTGAGTTAACGTTTGAAATGCCCGTTCACTGGCGCGATAATCTGATAAATTTAACAATCCATCGGCGGCGACAACGCCCACAAGCGTCACTTGGGGTAAATCCAATCCTTTGGTGAGCATTTGCGTACCTACTAATAAATCTGCTTCGCCGTTGGCAAATTGGGTGAGTAGGGTACGGTGTGAGCCTTTGTTACGAGTGGTATCGCTATCAAAACGAATCAAGCGTAATTCTGGGAACTGTCGCGCTAGTTCTTGCGTTACTCGTTGAGTACCGCTACCGAAAAATTTTAGATAAGGGGAACTACAATCAGGGCAAAATTTGGGGTGCGATCGCGCATAGTTACAATAATGGCAGCGCAATAATTCCGGCGCTTTTTCTTCGGTGTGGTGATACGCTAACGACACATCACAGTAGGGACATTCCAACACATATCCACAACTACGGCAAGATACAAAAGTACTGTGTCCCCGCCGATGAATAAATAAAATTCCCTGTTGTTTTCTCTCTTGCAATTCTTGCAAAGCTTCTTGCAACGATCTACTAAATATAGAACGATTTCCCTGCTGCAACTCTTGCCGCATATCTACTATTTCCACCGGCGGTAGAGGGCGTGAGTTGATCCGTTCGGGCAAACTTAAATAATGAGTGTTGAGTGAAGAGTTAGGAGTTAGGAGTGAGGAGTTATGAGTTATAAATTCTCCCTCTGCTCCCCTGTCCCCCTGCCCCCCTGCCCCCCTGCCCCCCTGCTCCCCCTGCTCCCCTGCTACCCCTGCCCCCTGCCTCCCCACCCTTACCCAACTCTCCAACGAGGGCGTAGCGGAACCCAACACCAAGGGGCAATTTTCTAATTCGGCTCGCCACTGAGCGACGGTACGGGCGTGGTAGGTGGGTATGGGTGAGTCTTGCTTAAAGCTGCTATCGTGTTCTTCATCTAAAATAATTAAACCCAGGTTGGGCAAAGGGGCGAAAACTGCACTGCGCGTACCAATGACAACTTGAGGTTCTCCTGTGAGCATTTGTCGCCAAGTGTCGTAACGTTCACCATCGGAGAGGGCGCTGTGATAAACGCTGACTTTATTACCAAAACGGGCGCGAAAACGATCGGTTAGCTGAGGTGTGAGTCCAATTTCTGGGACTAAAACAAGGGCGGATTTGCCTTGGTTGAGTAAAGGAGCGATCGCTTGCAAATATACTTCTGTTTTTCCTGAACCTGTCACCCCATGCAATAAAACTTCAGCAAACCCATCTAGTGTTTGGATTGTTTCTAAGGCGCTAGCTTGGGCTGTATTTAATGACTTTGGTTGATCTTGAGCTAATGCTGGGCCTTGTTCCCTTCGCAATACTTCCCGTTCTTCGATGACGATGTAACCCTTTTGTGTCAACGTCTTGAGGATAGAAGAACTAGCATTACAAATTTGTAGTAGTTCATTTTGCCATAACTCGCCATTATGCCGCCGCAGCACTTCCAAAATCTCTCTTTGGCGAGTAGTTAATTCGTGGTCAATTGTACCTGTAAGCGTGACTGCTTTTTGCAACTTTGGTCGAGTTAGTCGCGGTGGTTCTAAGTAACTTTCTACTAAACCAAATCGCAGCAATTCCCGAATTCCCCGATAGGCAGATTTAACTTTTTGTTGCAAGTAAACAAAACTGTAGTCTCCCGTCGGTTGCGTTTGTAAAAGTTCCCAAACTTGCCGCGCAGTAGGAGTCAAAAAAGCTAAAGGATCAGAAGATGCCAGCAAATAACTACTTCCCCCTGCCCCCAGCTCCCTGCTCCCTGCTCCCTGCTCCCTGCCCCCTGCCCCCCTGCCTCCAACAAGGCGGATACGACGCTGCGATCGCCCCAGTAACCCTGGCGGTAGAGCAACCCGGATTACTTGAATTAGGGGCGTATAGTAATATGCAGCGACTCGATTGAGTAATTCCCAATAAGCACTTGGGAAAAATCCAACGCTGACTATATCTTCTACTTCCCGGATTTTTTCTGGTGGTAAATCGACATTTGGTTGTGCCAGTAACCGAATAGCGATCGCTCCTAATTGTTGTGCCCCAAATGGCACGCTCAAAATATCCCCTGGTTTTATTTCTAACTGGGCTGGCAATCGATAAGTAAATAGTCCTGTACTTCCTGGACAGTCTACCAATACTTCAACCCACCTATTAACAGTTATACCTGACTGGTATGATTGACTAGGTTCAGATACTAATAAAGGAGATAATTTTACGTCATTAATATACATAGTTTCTGAATTTATAATTAGATATTCCCCTCATATAGCTGGTCAAAAATAACCTAGCTTAATTAAGTCTAATTTTTTATTTTGTTAGACTTAAATGGTATTTCCCAATACTGTTATCCTTCATAATACTTGATAAGTTTCCTCTTATGTAATCTACTAGACAAATTCGTATCAACTGTACATGCAATAAATATTTGGTACCCACTATACAAATAAAAGCATGTCAGCCCTTCCTACAACAGTTGCTCCATCTACTAAATAGGGAGTAGCCTTTTTCCGCCTATCGATAGATATTCAACCCTTTCTGTATATGAGATGCTTTTATACAAATAAGAATATCTTGAAATTAAGCTGCCATTATTATAATTTCTCTCGTCGGGGTAAATTTAAATCAGGAATGCATAACTACAGCACCAAGTTCTTGATTTATCGAGTGATTTCCAAAGGATAAACATTAAAAATATTTATAAAAATATATGAAAGTTTAAGATATTTGGATGGTTAGCTGAGAATTCTATGTTTGTTAAGGTTGAGAAAGTTTGAGGGGGTTTGACATATTTGGTAATTAAGAAAAAAATGAAGAATATAATCTGTTAGGAGCCTGAGAAGAAAGTTTTGTTGGGTGCGAAGGCCAGTTTAGTTATAGGTTGTATCTAACTGTAACGTATATGTGTTAGGTAAATGCCGATTTTCATTCCTGAAGAAAAATTAGCATAAGCCTGAATTTCGCTATATAAACGGGTGCATTCGTCCCTTAGGGAAAACTACCAAGCCTCAAACGAGTAGCTGTAACTAAATTATGTACCAAACAAAGCAACAATCCCTAAAGGAAACTATGAATATTGTTGAATTAGGAGAAATGGAAATACTGGAGAATACTGCTGATATTGAAGAACCATTACTCGATATTTTAGAAGCAGTGGCAGATGAAGAGCCTTCAATTGTAGTAGAAAATCTGGAATCAGACGAACGCGACGGGGATGATATGGCTGCCGCCCGTCCTTCGGGATACAATAAAACCGAGCATGATGATGCCGTCGGCGCGTTTTTTAAAGAGATGGCGCGTTATCCGCTTCTAAAAGCTGATGAAGAGGTAGAGTTAGCACGGCGAGTTAGGTTTTTAGAAGAAGTTAGAGAATTACAAGCAGCCTTAGAATTAAAACTGGGACAGGAACCTAGCAAGGTAGAGGTGGCTTCCGAGCTAGAAATGACGGAAAAGCAATTAGAAAATCGCTTGTATCAAGGTAGAGTAGCGAAACGCAAAATGATTCGCTCGAATCTGAGATTGGTAGTTTCTATTGCTAAACGATACCTGAATCGGGGAGTGCCTTTCCTGGATTTAATTCAAGAAGGAGCAATGGGTTTAAATCGCGCTACAGAAAAGTTTGATCCAGATAAAGGCTATAAGTTTTCTACTTACGCCTATTGGTGGATTAGACAAGCGATTACTAGAGCTATAGCTAACGATGCGCGGACAATCCGGCTACCTATTCATATTGTTGAAAAGCTTAACAAGCTGAAAAAAGCACAACGAGAACTCAAGCAAAAGCTTTGTCGCAATCCTACTGAAGGAGAAATGGCAGAAACTTTAGAAATTAGTGTGCAACAACTACGCCAGCTACAACAGCTACGCCGTCAAGCACTTTCGCTCAACCACCGTGTTGGTAAAGAAGAAGACACGGAATTGATGGATTTGCTAGAAGATGAAGATAACCTGTCTCCAGAAGCAAAAATGAATGAAAACATGATGCGTCAGGAGATTTGGGAAGTCTTGGGTGATGTGTTAACGCCACGGGAAAAAGATGTAATTTCTCTGCGATATGGTTTGACAACCAGCGAACCCTGTACTTTAGAAGAAGTTGGCAACATGTTCAATCTTTCTCGTGAGCGAGTGCGACAAATTCAAAGCAAAGCCATGCGAAAATTGCGCCGTCCCCACATAGCCAAACGTTTAAAAGGTTGGTTGATTTAATTACATCTACAAAGATAGATTAGCTTCATTAACAAACATGGATCAAATAAAGTGCAAAACTTTAAATCTAGTAGGGGAGCCAGTGCGTTGCGGAGGTTCCCGACGCTCGATAGCGCAGCGTTAGCGACGCAGGAGCGTCTGACTCGCTAACGCTACGCTATCCGTTGTAGCAACTGGCGTTCTGTTATCGCGTAGCATAACGCACCATCCTAGATTTTAGGTGCGTTAAGACAAATGCCTGTAACACACCTTACAAAAGTTGCTCTTTATTAAATCCACATGCCTAATGAATGAAGGAGAGCTAGGGTGTTTTGTACCTTTTTTCGGCTTTTCTTTAATCATTAGTCCAAAAAACTTGCACAGTTGCCTATAGACTATGGACTATGAACTATAGACTATAGACCAATGACTTTGCATAGCAATTTAATTGTGCGTTTTGCTGAACCAACTGATTACAGCGTACTGTTTAAATTAATTCAGGGGCTGGCTGAGTATGAAAAATTATCTCATGCTGTCACTGGCAATGCTCTGGAACTTAAAGAGCATTTATTTGGAGCGCACAAATATATAGAAGCGATTTTAGCAGAATCTGCGGGCCAAGCTGTTGGTTTTGCTCTATTTTTTCATAATTATTCAACATTTCTGACTAAGCCAGGAATTTATCTGGAAGACTTATTTGTTTTACCAGAATATCGTAGGCAAGGTATTGGTAAGGCTCTCTTAACTAAATTAGCTCAGATAGCTGTAGAACGTGATTGTGGGCGCTTAGAGTGGAGTGTGCTGGATTGGAACGAATCAGCCCAAGAATTCTATCGTAGTATGGGAGCATCTATATTAGATGATTGGCGAATTTGTCGTGTTACAGGAGACGCGCTTACTCAGTTAGGGGCTGTTCAAATAATTCACAATTGATATGAGAATGATGCTCTTACCTTGCTAACGTAATTCCTAATAATAGCGGTAAGCAGTTTGTAATAAGGACTTTAGTCCTTAATTTTGAAGGGACTTCCAAATAAAAAATACTCAAAAAAGTAGCGGAAAAACTCTCTTTTCCTTATTCCTCTGTGTTCTCTGTGTCTCTGTAGTAACCTGCGGCAAGCCGCTTTGCGTCTATATTTATTTGGATAGTTTAAACCATACTTAAATACAAGAAAGAAAAACGAACCACAAAGGACGCAAAGAACACAAAGAAAGAAAGAAAGAAAAAGTTAAGAGGGTTTAGTGCAGTATCAAAAAACTTGATAGCGAAGTTTGACAGCTTGTCATTTGACTATAGCAGCGCATCAACTGACAATTATGGAGGATATCGTAGCGAATAAGCTGTCATTGGAGAGAGAACACGAAATGAAGAAAATTATTACAGTGATGCTGTTAGGCATAGCAATCTTCACCTTTGCCTTCAGTAGTCCAGCTTTGGCAGCAGATGCTGTTAGTGGAGCTAAAGTATTTAGTGCTAATTGTGCCTCTTGTCATGCGGGAGGTAAAAATCTGGTTCAAGCTCCGAAGAACCTGAAGAAGGAAGCTTTAGAAAAGTATGGTATGTACTCAGCAGAAGCGATTATCGCCCAAGTTACAAAAGGTAAAAATGCTATGCCTGCTTTCGGTAGTCGTTTAAAAGCTAACCAGATTGAAGATGTAACAGCTTATGTGCTTTCACAAGCAGATAAGGACTGGAAGTAGACTAAAAGCTAACTTCAATAATTAAGAATTTGCGGGGCTTTTTGTCCCGCTAATTTTAAGATTGCCGAAATTCTTAAATAGGATGCATATACCAATTTTGGATTTTAGATTTTGAATTTTGGATTAAGGTTTTTACAAAAAGACTGTTCCAAGAATATCAAAGAATACTCCCTATCCTCATTTGGTATTATGAGTTATTTGTGGCGATTATTTCTCAGTGTAGTTATTGCTTTCCCGCTTAATTTTCTGACTTTACCTGCACATTCAGCACCTGTTTTAATTACCCCAATTACAGCAGGTGATTTATTAAAATTGGGTGTAGATAAGATGCGGCGGGGTAATTACCAGGAAGCAATAGAGAATTTTAACCAGGCAATTGACGTTGAGAAAGATTTTGCTGTAGCTTATAGCGATCGCTGTCTGGCTTATCTCCAATTACAAGATTACCATCAAGCTGTTACAGATTGTACTCAAGCCATAAATTTTGCACCCGATAACTTTGAGGCTTATCTAAACCGGGGAGTAGCACATTACAGACAAGGGGATTATCCAGGTGCTATTGTCGATCTTAATCGAGCCGTTGCACTTAAACCATCCGATTTTCGAGCTTACTACAACCGAGGGCTAGCCCGTGCTGGGGATGGGAAAGACTCGGAAGCAATTCTTGACTTTAATTTGGCTTTAACTCAAATTCCCCGAATCAGCAACTTAATACTTGCAGATATCTATAATGACAGAGGTTTAGCGCATTTTGCCTTGCAAGATACCCAAGCAGCTATGCTCGACTTTAATCTAGCAATTCATCTCAATGCTAACGATTATAGAGCGTACTTTAACCGGGCTTGTGCTTGCGGACGAAATGGAGATAACTTTGGTGCAGTGCGTGATTTTTCTCAAGTCATCAGACTTAACCCCAGTAATGCCCAAGCTTATGTTAATCGAGGAGTAGCTAACTATCGCTTAGGATATCATTTAGGAGCATTGTCTGATTTACAAAAAGCATCTAAGTACTTTGAAAACCAAGGGAAAAAAGTTGCTTACGAAAAAACTCTAGATTTACTGAAGAGTTTGCGACAACAAATTTCGTCTGTAACGGAAATCGCTCTTTTCTAATAGTGATAAGAGTTATACAGGGTATCCACCAGCTTGAAAAATCTGTTCGGGGGTTAGATTTAATTCGGGGAACAAAGGTGAGATAATGCGTTCCCCGGAGGGGTTGCCGCAGGCATCGCTACCTCGAAACTGGCTGACTTGGTATTCTCCATCAATTAAGGTGTAGAGGGAAACAGTTGGTTGTTTGGGGTTGCCAATAAATCGCCTACCGCCTAAAGCAGCATAGTCTACAATCCAGTATTCTGGAATGCTACAGCTTCATAGTCAGCAGCTTTTTTTAAATAATCATCACGCCAATTACTACTCACCCTTACGGGTTCGTCAGTTGCTTCAACGCGGGGAACCCGCGCAACGCACTGACTCACCAAAACAGTGCTGAGTGCCGAGTAACGAGTGCTGAGTAAAAAGTAAAATTAATTGCACTCAGCATATAGGGTCTGAATCCTTACAATTTATTTATGAAAAAAATAAAAATATTTTTTTTGAGACACGTAGTGCAAGAAAAAATACGTCCTTGTTTTCAATCCCCTAGTTTTAACTATGGGGTTATACTCAGCACTCAGCACTCAGTACTCAGCACTACTGAATACCTCAACTACTAAAGGTATTGATTCCGCTTGGCTTACAGTAGATTCTTTTTTCCACAGAGGTTCGTTTACTAAATTGGGGCGATTTAATATCAGCACATCTGGTGAGTAAGCAGATTCATTTTCAGGCGGTTTGACTAATGCTGTTTTAGGTATGAAGTAGGGAAGATTTAAACGGATACACTCTCTAGTAACTTCAAAGGCTAAAAATCCAACTACCTCTTCATGGTCGCCTGTTGGTTGGGACATTTCGACTATTACTCCATCATGTAATTCATAACGTTTTCCAGTGTTGTCAGGATATTTAGCAACGAATTCATCGAATGTAACTAGTTTGCGTAAAGTTTGAACCATAATTTATTGTCTTCTATTGTGTTTGCAAAGCTTCCAGTTTTCCCAATTCAGAAGCAGTAAATGAAGCTCTGCGTTTTCTCATTAGACTTGCAAGTAAAAATTGTTTTTAAAACTATAAAATTGTATCCATAAAAATTAGACATAATTCACGCAATTAAAAATTGCTATAGCCCTACTTAATCATTTTTGAACAACAAAATTATCCGAACTCTCAGAGAAATCGGGAATATAAGGCGGGGAAATATGACAGCGTGTCTTTTGACATGATTTTACTATTACAGCAACAATACTACGTGGTGGCTGTTTTTAGTTGGTGTGAAAGAGAACGTGAAAAAGGATTTTTTGTTGCTAACAGTTGCTTTACCGAGTTTACTGATAGCGTCTCCTGGCTTTGCTGCTGAAAGTGAAATTAACCAGAGAAATACTGATACCGAAGTTATTTTAAATATTCCAAGTTTGAGTGAAATTGAGCTACCCGTTACTAATGCCGAATTATTAACTCAACAATCTGCACCGAATGAAGTTAATCCAGAAACAGAGCAAATTCCGAGCGATGATGCAGACATTTCTATAGAAGTAATTGCAGAACCAGATAACCTACCTCAATCTACTCCAACTTACGTAATTGATAAAGAAGAAATTCAAAAGCAGGGCGCTACAAGTTTAGCCGATATTTTAAAAAGAATGCCTGGTTTTGCGATCAATGATGTAGGTCATGGTGCAGATATTCACACAGGTACATACTACCGGGGAGCTTCAATTAATCAGTCTGTATTTTTGATTAATGGCAGACCAATTAACAATAATGTCAACACTTATCATGGTGGAACTGACTTAAATAGCATTCCTGTAGAGGCTATTGAACGAGTGGAATTATATAGCGGCACAGCCTCCGCTTTATATGGTTCTTCAGCCTTTGGAGGAGTTGTGAATATTATCACCAAGGAAGGTTATGGCAAACCTAAATTGAGCGCTAGTGCAGAATTCGGCTCATTAAGTTTAAATAATCAACAAGTAACTTATGGTGGTTCATCTAATAATGTCAAATATAACTTTAGCTTTGAAAGATTTTTTACAGATAACCGTTACCGCGTCCCTGTAGGTGCTGCTAATCGTGATGAACAAGGATTTTTATTCAATGCAGACACAGCTACAAGTACCTACTTTGGTAGCATTGGAGTAGATTTAGATAAGAAAAATTCTTTGAATTTAGATGTTACTGCACTCAGCAGTCGTCGCGGTTTAATTTATTTTGGGTTCCCTCTCCAAAGAGATAGATTAGACCACGATGGTTTAAATGTCGGCTTATCTTGGAAAACTCGACTAGGTAATGGGGAAAGCTCTAATCTTACAACTTCAATTGGTTATAACCAAGATTATTTTAGCACTTATGGCCCTACAGGAGCATCATTTTATCGTAGAGGGTCTTTAGATACACAACAACTCACAGCCAGAGTCGATCATGAGTGGAAAATTACTTCCAATAATAAGTTGCGTTGGGGATTAGATTTGAAAAATACCGATTTAATCGGTGATGTTTTGA
Source organism: Nostoc commune NIES-4072 (assembly GCF_003113895.1). Lineage (NCBI taxonomy): Bacteria > Bacillati > Cyanobacteriota > Cyanophyceae > Nostocales > Nostocaceae > Nostoc > Nostoc commune. The sequence continues at coordinate 2,373,735 of NZ_BDUD01000001.1, forward strand.
GTACAGATCCTAATAGGATTGCCGAAAACGAAAAGGAAGATCGGAGTTTGTTCAATACAGCTTTATTTGCTGTCAATACTTGGAATATTAGCGATAATTTTCTGATAGATTTAGGGCTAAGGCAAACCTTTGATAGCCAATTTGGAAATTACCTCAATCCTAGTGTTGGGTTACGTTATGCTGTCACACCAATAGTAGCAGTGCGTGGAAGTTGGGCAGGGGCACAACGCAATCCTGGGTTAGATCAGTTGTATGTTTATGATACGGTTCATGGTTGGAGACCTAATCCTGATTTAAGCCCGGAAACTGGCTCTACTTGGAGTGCAGGAGTAGATGTAAATTTTTCTCAAAATCTAATTGGACAGTTTACTTACTTTGGTAGTAGTATAGGCGATCGCTTAGGAGTCATCGCCGGAAGATGGGAAAACATTGGATTAGTAGATACCAATGGTTTAGAAGCTGCTTTGCAATTAAGAATTGCTTCAGGCTGGTCAACTTTCCTCAACTATACTTATACAGATGCTCAAATAAAAACAGGTACAGAGAGAGGTTTACAGTTAGGTTTAATTCCCTACTCTGTACTTCAAACTGGTGTAGGTTATGACAATGCAGGATGGCAGGCTAACTTATATGTTACTTACAATAGCGGCGCTCGTAGATCCATCTTCGCTAACTCTACTGACAAGCCTACAGATTTTGCACCATCTTTCGTGAATTTAGATTTGACCGGTCGTATACCTTTAACTACCAATTTAGGATTGACAGTCTATTTAGAAAATCTACTCGGTGAGCAATATGAGCGAGTTAATCGCATCTATAGCCCTGGATTCACTTTTCGTGTGGGTTTAAGTGCCAATTTTTAACAAGGAGATTTTGCAAGGTAATTTCTAGATTATTAGAAATCATAAACTGCGTAGGTTGGGGAACCGCAAGGACGCACTGGCTTCTCTGTGACTCTGCGGTTTAAAAGTTATTGATTGAACCACAGAGGCGCAGAGAACACAGAGAAAAGATAAAGACGACGCACCGCCGTACAATATGGTGCGTTAGGCTAAAGCCTTAATGTACCCTACTTAAGATTTACTTTTAATCTAAAATTGACATGAGAGCCAGAATTGAAAATAAAATACTTCTTATCCACCACGAAGATTTACCAGAGTTTAAGAAGGGTGGTTCGGTGGTGAGAAACTCTTATTTCTGGGCGCTACGTTCAATTGCTGGTAAGGCTACGCGTTATCGGGATTGGGAATACGAACCGGAGGTTTGGCTAGCGCTTTCACGAATGCTTTTGTCGTTCGCTGAATCTGGATATTTGGGTCTTAGAGAAACCTTGCTGGAGTTTCCTTTATCTCAAGGGGAAATTCCTAGTTTGCTGCGAGATGTATCCACTTTTGAGTAGGGTTGCTGCCGCGAGTATCAAAAAATATGTAAAATATGCGCGATGCAAATAAGTGTTTCAGATGGGAGCTTGATATTTCATAAAGCGATCGCATTTGCTTGTTGAGCGATCGCCTTTCCTGCTGTAACTAATATTACATGAATAAAATAATGCTTGAACTCATCGGGCACTCAAATGAAGTTCAATCCGTCACGACTAGCCATCATACCCAAACTTTGGTTGAAGTAAGGGCAGTTGTAAGAAGACAATTAAAATACACCAGTTAGTGGAAGAAGATAACGTGAAAATAGCGATTATTGCTAAAACATTACTTACATCTATATGTTTGCTAGCTTTATTTGCCCCAAGTCAAGCATCAGCTCAACTGATACCGCAACCTTGGGTTTCAGTCGGTGGAAAAGATGGTGATGTAACTTATGCTGTAGGAGCTAGGGCTTTAAATTTTGGAGTTGAACTAGGAACTGGCCCTGATGGTGCTACAGGAGTAGATGTTTTAAAATTTATCAGCTTGCCTGTAATTTCACCCTATGTAGGAGTTGGACTTTATTCAGAAGATAAAGGTGTCGCAGTTTCAGGTGGGGTTCAGGTAGGCGCTACTGATAACGTTTTTGTTGGTGCTGGTTACAATTCTATTCGTGGGTTTAACGGGCAACTGGGAATAAGATTTTAATAGTTAAGTAAGTTAGCGAGAAAAATTCCATCTACATCTATGATGAAGTCTAATTTTATTGACATAGTTGGAAATATTCTTGCCCACCTACTTAGTCCCATTCGATTTTAGCCTTTATACAAAGCACTCTGTTGCTTTTTGCCCTTGGTGGCTGAAACACCAATGAAAGCAATAAAAGTCATTAGACCTAAGACAGAGGTTGGTTCAGGAACGGATTGAATTCCAAAACTATCATCATAGTATGTGCGGAATGTGTAATCATAATATGGGAATGATTTAAATCCTCTGTTTGCATATACTTGACCATTTGGATAAGGATTGTTAGTATCACCAGCGATCGCTAGATTACTGGGCGACTCAAATACGAGGAATAAAGTCTTATTGGGTGTAACAGCTACGGGGTTCCAGAATACTTCTGTCCACGCATCGGGAAACTGTTCGAGTGCTATACCAGTTCCTAAAACCTCTCCTCCAGCAATTCAACAAGGATATTTTAACGTCACCAACTGTTCCAATACCCTTTGTAAGTTTGATAGCAGCACCTGCAACATTATTAGCCGTTGGTTTGAATGATTGTGCTAAGTCTGACTGCGAAAAATATGCCATGTTTACATTACTGCTAGACTGTTCTTGATCGATAAACAGTGCAGCATTTGCCGACTTAGCTTCTAACCCAATAAAAGCAGCTGCTAATGCTGATCCAATAACAGCAACTGACAATTTTTTTACACTTTTGAAACTCAATACCATTGTTTTTACTTTTAAAGACAATTTTTTTGTCTTTTCGGTTATGTTACAGTATGCATATTAATATATACATGTAATCTTTAAAAAACTATTTAGGGAATTTACATAAACTTTATGAAAAAAGCTACTAGTATAGAAAACTTTAAGAATTAAAATTGATATGTGACAACAGTTACAAACATATATATAACGTTTATAAAAATTATTTTTATATTTAAAGTAATGATGAAGTATATTATGATTTGATTAAAAAATTAAACATACAGGCAACAAAGAATATATAAGTATTTACGCCGGAGGAATAACTGAAGTTGAGATTAGTTCTCTAACATGCTCTGCGGAATCTTGTTGTAATGCTGATGCCACGATCGCTTCACTCTCCCCTATACTAAACCTAGCGATCGCCTGTTTCACTCCAGGTATACTTTGAGGATTCACGCTCAACTCATCCAGCCTTAAACCTAATAAAATTGGTGTTGCTAAAGTATCTGCTGCTAATTCTCCACATAATCCAACCGTTATTCCCGCCGCATGAGCAGCTTGGATCGTTTGCTGTACCATTCTCAACACTGCTGGATGTAGCGCATCAACTAAATTTGCCACGCGGGGATTAGTGCGATCGCTAGCCATAACGTACTGACTCAAGTCGTTAGTCCCTATACTAAAGAAGTCTACTTCAGCAGCTAACTGATCTGCGATCGCAACTGCTGCCGGAACCTCTACCATAATTCCTACTTTTATCGCTGCATCAAAAGAAATACCAGCTTGATTTAGTTCAGCCTGCACTTCACCCAAAATTACTTTAGCTGCGCGTACCTCAGTTACACTAGCAATCATTGGCAACATGATCTTAATTTGGTGTCCTACACTGGCTCTCAAAATTGCCCGTAACTGAGTTTTGAACAAATCCAAATGATCCAAACAGAAACGAATTCCCCGCCAACCTAAGAAAGGGTTAGCTTCTGGTAAACCAACTCTCAGATAAGGAAGTGGCTTATCACCACCTACATCTAAGGTACGAATAATTAGCGGACGATTATCTAAAACTTGGGCGATCGCCTGATACACTTCAAGTTGTTCTTCTTCAGTGGGGGCGCTTGTCCTATCTAGATAAAGAAACTCTGTGCGGAGTAGTCCTACACCTTCTGCACCGCTAGCCACCGCAACTTGCACATCATTTATACTACCAATATTGGCGAAAACGCTAACTTGCCGACCATCACGAGTAATTGCTGGCTGATGTGCTGTCGCTCGTGCTTCTTGTTGGGCAGTTTGCCAAGCTTCTCGCTTTGCTGCCAGTAAATCTAGGATATGTGATTCTGGTTCTACCCAAGCTTTGCCACTTTCACCATCAAGTGCCATTAGTGTACCATCTGCCAAGTGCAACACCTGGGCATCTACTCCCAAAACTGCGGGAATACCCAATGTCCGGGCAATAATTGCGCTGTGAGATGTGGCACTACCTGAAGTTGTACAAATACCCAATATCTTTGTCGGGTCTAGTCTCGCGGTATCTGAAGGAGTTAAATCAGTAGCCACCAAAATTGCTGGTTCCTCAAGATGCAGGTTAGCAGGGGCATTTCCAGCTAATAATCGCAGTACCCTTTGCCCGACATCCACAACATCGTCAACTCGTTCTTGCAGATAAGAATCCTCAAGTGTGCGGTAGGAAGTCGCTACTTCATCGACTACGGCTTGCCAAGCAGCTTCAGCATTTATATGGTGTTCAAAAATGCGCTCTTTTACCGCTTCCAACAATACTGGATCTTCTAAAAATAGTAGTTGGGCATCGAAGATAGCGGCTTCAGCGTCACCAATTTGCAGAGAAGCTTGGGAGAAAACTGCTTGAATTTCTTGTTTGGCGGTGTGAATTGCTGCTTGTACTCGTTGCCACTCTGGCTCAGGATCGTCTACGTGGTATTCCGTAATCGAAAAGTGTGTGGGTTGATAATGAACAACAGGTGCGATCGCTACTCCAGCAGAAGCTGCAATTCCCAAAAGTTCGCCGTGAATTGCTGGTGTAACTTCATGGTGCAATGCTGGTGGAGAATTCAAAGCAACATTATCTTCACCAAAATTATTTGCGAATAATCCTTGTAATGCTGTCAGTGCTTCATCTGCATCAGAACCGATGGCAGTAATCAGCAATTCGTGTCCTTGACGCACCCCTAAAGTTGTAACTTGGTTAATACTGTCACCCCTAACAAGCTCAGTATTTCTCGTTAAATTCCGCACCAAAATTTGCGATTGAAACCGGGCTGCGGTTGTCACAAACTGCGCTGCGGGACGGGCGTGTAATCCTAAGCGATTGCTCACAATCAGCCGGATTTCTCGCGTTGATGATTCTACATTAGTTGTTGTTGGGGTATTGTGGACAAGTGATAACGGTCTACTAACTACACCCAATTGAGTTGCTTTTGCTAAGAGTGCGCCGCGTGCTTCCGCCATGACTTGGTGAATATCTCTACCAGCCGCCGCAGCGACTACAGCAGCGATCGCACCTTCTACTAAAGGCGCTTCACACAAATACACTTTTTGCTGCTGTGCTTCTGGCAAAAACTCTATTGCCATTTCTGCACTCAGCAAAGCACTACCCAAATCCATTAATACCAGGACACCATCATCAGAAAAAACAGAAGCGATCGCTTCATAAACCTGAATGGTATCTGTACCCAGTGGATTTTCCGGATCTTCAATACCTGCTGCAACAGCGATAGAGACTTCGCCCTGAACCATCTGTGCGGCGAGTTCCCGCACACCCAAAGCTAGTTGTTTACTGTGAGAAACGAGGACAATTCCGATCACTGCCACACCGCCAAACTTATTAAGAGGTTTGCGTTTAGCTAGTTATCCCTTTCATTTTCCCATTCCGTACCGCTAAAAATAGCGCTTATCTTTATAGCCCTTCTTAGTTGATTCCAATACAGACCTAACCCCCAGCCCCTTCCCTACTAGCGTTGGGAAGTAAAATTCAAAGCCTCTCTCCTCTTAGGAGAGAGGTAAGAGTGTATTGCATACAAACGAAAAGCGCTATATTACAATTCCAACTGCCCGAAAATATTCCGGTCTTTCCAGCTAGAAATCCGAATTAAATAGCCTTCTTTTACAGAAATACGTGGTGTCCACTCATAAACTCCATCGCTAGCGGTACGGGAAGAAATGTTTTGGATAAGTTTGTTTCCATCGTACAACTTAATCGAGACATCGCCGTTAAGATTATCCCGCCACAATATTAAATAAGGCTGATCTTTTTTTGCAAGTACTTTATTCACTGGCTGATTGATCAAGATTTTTGGTGCAACCTGATTTTTGGTTTTCTTCCGAAATCCCAGATAATGAGGTAGGTGTTGGAAAGCAGGATTTTCTTGCAGATTAGATAGTTGTGGAACAATAATATTTCCAGAATGGGAATTGAATAAATTGATGACAACATTCATTGGTATTTTGTTGAGGCAAAAATATTTCTCAGGAATTATAATCTAGATTTTGATATTACTCAGGTTTTGAAGTCCAAGTTTGAGCCTCAGAAGGTCAAAGTTGAGCCTCAGAAGGTCAACGTCGAGCCTCAGAAGGTCAACGTCGAGCCTCAGAAGGTCAACGTCGAGCCTCAGAAGGTCAAAGTTGAGCCTCAGAAGGTCAAAGTTGAGCCTCAGAAGGTCAAAGTTGAGCCTCAGAAGGTCAAAGTTGAGCCTCAGAAGGTCAACGTCGAGCCTCAGAAGGTCAAAGTTGAGCCTCAGAAGGTCAAAGTTGAACCTTAGAAGGTCAAATTTCAAGCAACCTTAGTTGTAGTATAGTTTTGCTTTTGTATTATTAATGGTATAAGAGATGACGCCTAAATTTGAATACAGCACTCTTGCTCATCCCCAGGATATTCAGCAGCTTGGGAGTATTTTCGAGCAGTGTTTCATCAGTGGACTTGGTGGCGAGGAAGCTTACATTAATCTGCTTGGCATAAAAAACTTCCGCATTATTCGTGAGTCAGAACAATTAGTTGGTGGATTGGCAACTCTGGATATGGGCCAGTGGTGGGGTGGTGTGCGTGTACCAATGACAGGAATTGCGGTAGTGGGCATTGCTCCAGAGTATCGCGGTTCGGGAGGTGCGATCGCTCTTATGCAGCACACCCTAAAAGAACTTTATGCTAGAGGTATACCGCTCTCTGCTCTTTATCCAGCAGTTCAAAGCTTGTATCGAAAAGTCGGGTATGAGCAGGGGGGTAGCTGGTGTAATTGGGAAGTTCCGACTAAAAGTATCCAAGTGCGAGAGCAACCCCTACCTTTGCAACCAATAGTGCCAATCAATCATCAAGTCTTTCACGAACTATATCAGCAGCAGGCGAGATTAACGCATGGATATTTAGACCGACATCCCGCAATCTGGGAGCGCTTAATCCAGCCAAATGATAAAGAAACATTTTACGCATATTTTATTGGTACAAAAGAGAAGCCCGAAGGCTACATTCTTTTTAGCCAACATTCAACAGAAGATGGCGCAATCCTGCGAATAAAAGATTGGGTAATTCTCACAGTTGCGGCTGCACAAACATTCTGGTCTTTTCTTGCCAGTCATCGCTCCCAAATTGACCAAGTGCGATGGAGGAGTTCTGCAATTGATTCCTTGACATTGCTGCTACCAGAGCAAACTGCCAAACTTAAGAATACAATGCGTTGGATGCTGCGGGTAGTAGATGTAGTCAAAGCGCTGGAGATGCGCGGTTATCCATCGGGAATTCAAGCTGAACTGCACTTAGAAATTCAAGATAATTTGTTAGATGCAAACAATGGTAAATTCATTCTTTCTGTTGCCAATGGACGCGGTGAAGTTACCAAAGGTGGAAAAGGTGAGTTGCAGCTAGATGTCCGAGAACTAGCACCACTATATACAAGTTTGTTCACACCCTACCATTTGCAAATAGCCGGAAAACTGCATGGGACAGAAACAGCTATTTCAACAGCAACGCAAATATTTGCAGGTAGCTCTCCTTGGGTGGCTGATTTCTTTTAACGTGAGTTTGACGAACCTTTCCCTGTGTTGAACTAAAGTTTAAGTCTGTTCTTTTTTCCCCTTAGGTCGAGGGACAGTTTTAACAAATAGCTGACAACTCATCCGTATTTACCCCGCTATTTAATTCGCTTTGTAAAGTAACGTGTAATTTCGTATCACCCCTCTATAATCCAGTTTTAGTTGATACATACTGAATGCAGTCTAAGCTCGCTTCGGAGTTTATATGATCAGCAAAATCAAAGCTCTAACAACTGACAAAGAAAAAAACCTGCAAGCTCCAGTCGAAATGGAGGAACTATCAGACGGAGAAGCTATAAACGTAGTAGGGGGTCGTTCGGATTATTTCTATTACGGAAGCATCGGAAAGTTTAGATTTCCTATTTTCCTAGTTCGTACGGGGGGAGGGAGCTTAAGCTTACTACGTGAGGGGAGTAATAAATAGTTGTTCACCCATACATAATAGCTCACACCTGCACATCAAACCTACAACCTCGATTTGCTAGAACAAATTTCTGTACCACTTCTGCTAGTTCGGGGCTTTCCGATAGCTGGCACTGCCCAATTGGCAATGCTAGTTGACATTCGTGAGCATTTGCGCTTGCTCTTGTGAACCTGATGATGATGACCAGCCAGCAGCTTACTACCCCAGTAAGACTTGCTGGCTGTTTTTAGTTTCGGTTTATACCTTTGGCAAAACCCGCGATACTTTTTGGCACATTCATCTAATGTTTTACCCAGTTGTAAAAAAAATTGTAAGTTGGGTTGAGGAACGAAACCCAACATTGATCGGAGTGTTGGCTTTCGCGTTGCTCAACCCAACCTACATCTAAAGTTCAAGTCTGTTCTTCTTTCGCTTTAGGTCGAGGGACAGTTTTAACAAATAGCTTATTTGCTCATAGTTCTCGTTTACGTGAGGTACACCCGTAGGGGTACGACACTGCCCATTGGTGTCAACTTAACGTAAGAATCATGTCCCGCAAGGAACTGAAGTTCCTTGCTAATAGCGAAAGTCATCTGAAGATGACTAAAATATACTCAACAATCTTTAGTCTACTTGAGTAGACTTTAGCTATTAGCCTTGAACTTTAGTTCGAGGCGGGTGAGTCAGCCAAGCCAACAGTTAAGCTATTTCTAGGCTTTTGTTGACACGTATGGGCAGTGCCGCCCCGACGCGAAATATATATATATGTATTAGGGTTTTACTTTCTCTCTCTATACAAAATATAAATTGGAAACATAATTAATCCTTCCCTCGTCTTTCGGCTAGATTAACAATTTCTGTTGTTGTCAACTCACACCACAAATAAAACTATCAGCGATTTACTTTAAATAAGTAATGATGATTTATCGTGCTTATCTAATCCCAAATATTATCCCCAAAAATAACTCAACGGGATTTATAACTTTTTCTCCGGAAGTTCAGCACAATCATCAGAAAAAAATCTAAGTAAAGCTGATTAGTCGCTCCTAACTTGCACACCCACAATCACAACATGAAATCACATCTACTAGCGATCGCTTTAAGCAGTTTGGTTCTAGTTGCAGGACAAGCTAAAGCCTCACAATTACAGTCTTGGTACTATGATTCTAGCCAAAACCAATTAGATTTAACTACCACTTCGGGAATAGAACCAAAAGCCTTTTTATTAGATAATCCTAGCCGATTGGTAATTGACTTACCTGGAACTAATTTTAATTCTGATACTGTCAAACAAAGTTTTGGCAAGGCAGTGAAAGAAATTCGCCTTGGCAAACCAGACTCTCAAACAACTCGTTTTGTCGTAGAGTTAGCTCCTGGTTATGATGTTCATTCCCAAAACATATCAATTAAAGGAGATTCTCTTTCTCATTGGATTTTCAAATTCAATTCATTTGACCACCAAAACAATCCTATTGTTGGGGAAAATCGAGAAGATATCGCTATCAAATCTACAGATGCTTCCACATTTGCTGGAGTTGTGAATCTTGGGCAAGAGATGGTTGGTATCACTTCTCAAATTCGCACTTTGTTAGCAAGTTATAAAACATTAAATCCTGGGATATTTTTCTTAGATTTAGCTACAGGAAACTATATAGATATTAATGGTGAAAAAAGATTTGCGGCTGCCAGTACAATCAAATTTCCCTTATTAGTGGCTCTTTTCCAAGAAATAGACGCTGGTAGAATTAAACTCACCGATAAATTAGTGATGCGGCGCGATTTAAAGGTTGGCGAATCTGGAACTATGCAATACAAACCCATAGGAACTAAATTCAGCGTCCTAGAAACTGCTACCTTAATGATGACAATCAGCGATAATACCGCCACAAATCTGATTCTAGATCGTTTGGGTGGTGCAGCAAAAGTTAGCCAACGTTTTCGTAGCTGGGGATTGCAAAATACAGCACTTCGGAATCTACTTCCAGACATCGCTGGCACAAATACAACTAGTTCTAAAGATTTGGTCAGATTGGCGGCGTTAGTTTATAACAATCGTTTGCTATCTCCAAACAGCCGCAATCAAGTTTTAGGTATTATGCGCCATGTCAAAACCAATAGTTTACTACCAGCTGGTATTGGTCAAGGAGCGACGATCGCACACAAAACTGGTACATTGAGATTTATCATTGGTGATGCGGGTATAATTCAAATGCCCAACGGCAAAAGCTATTTAGCAGGTGTTTTGGTGCAAAGACCAAACTACGATCCCAAAGCTGGAGATTTTGTCCGGGAAGTTTCGAGAAGAGTCTACAATTACCTAGACAATACCAAAGTTAGCAATATACAACCGATACTTGGCGATGCCTCCGGCGGGCTACGCCTACGCACTCCTTAATAAATGTAGGGGCATACATCTGTATGCCCCTACATATCTATCGGTATCAGCTATTTCGTGAAATATTGTTAGTTCAAGAAATTTCGTATAGCACTACCGCCATTCCTACCAACAGCAGGAATTTCTAGTAAGCTATTCGTAGCATTGCCCGTACCATCGTCGGTAACGAATGTCTGATTACCCGGATGTCCATTGGGCACGAAAAGTTGCGGATGATCAAAAGGCGCTTTCTCGAACCTAACTCGGTCATCAGTCAGTCCCTTTAAAAAGGCGACCAATTGCTGTTTTTCTTCTGATGACAGATTCAGTGGGGGAAGAACTCCAAAGTCACCACCTCGATTGTAAAAATCAACCACTTGCTCTAAAGTCGCTTGACCTCCATTGTGGAAGTAGGGGGCAGTGAGTTCGACATTGCGAAGTCCAGGTGCTTTGAAAGCTCCGTCTGCAAACACTTTTTCACTAGAAATCAACGGTGGATTGAGGGTGGGGGGGTTTTCGCCCAGGAGAAGCTGAAATTTCCCTAACTGAGCCAATCGTGCTTCTGAAAGCGGATTATTCTGCACAGGGTCATTACTACCCAAACCGGGGTCGTCCGTAACAGGTCTAACGCCGATATTGAAGAAGCCATTGTCTTCAGGGGATTTTGCACCGAACGGCGCACGTTTGATTCGTCCGTCTTTAGCCACGCTGCTTACTGAAGCAGCTGTTAATTCTGATCCCACGTGGCAACCAATACACAGAGCCTTGCCCTGAAACAGGTCTTTACCTAGTTGCTGCTGAGAGGTTAGGGCTGTGGTGTTTCCTGCCAAGAAACGATCAAAAGGCGTATCGTTGGCAATGAGTGTAGACTCGTACAACTGAATTGCCAGCCCAAAGAACAGCGAGAAGTTATACTCTAACAGCGTGTACTCATTGGTTTGAGAAGAGTTATCAGCGTTGTTGACAAAAGTCCGTCTACCTTCAGCATCAACTTGAATGAGTCGATTAGACCTCCACCACTCCGGCTTAAAGGCATCTTTAATTAGCTGTTCGTAGGTTTTATCTTTCAGTCCGGGCTGAGGATATCTACTGTCTGCACCTAAAACACTATCTTGTGGATGCACAACCTGTTTGCCTAGCGGTCTGAGGGTAGATAACTTTCGCCCCAAGACTCTGGGGAGCTTTGTACCCCTAAGTGACAGAACATTTTGCAGCAGTGTGTTGATAGATTTAGTGTTGCCAATTTGCGCCAAATTACCAGTAAGTTCATCAACAGAATTAAGTAGCGGCCCAACTAGATTATCAGCAAGATTATCTAAATTATCTAGTGGCAGCTTGCTGAGAGATTTTTTGTTGTCAACTCGCCCGAACTTATCACCAATTTCTTGAAAAGTGCGACCATCAGCCGACAGCTCGAAGGAACTTAGTGGCGGCCCAAGCGCCTGAGAAGCCAAAGACGAATTATTCAGTCTGACTTTGACAAATTTGAGTTGATTTGGCTTTTCTGCTTTCACCACAGAGGCGTTAGGGTCTCTTAAACCGAAGGTATTTACCCCATTAAAGATGTTCTGTGCCCTTCCATCCCAAAAGTTGCGGAAATTGAATGCTGAATTAATCACGGTTGGCGTGTTACGCGGCTGGACACGGCGCACATTCGTACCTCCCACTTTAAACACCGGGTCTAGCTCGTTTTTTACTTCGTCTTCCGCGCTACCAGGTTTAACATCAACAAACTTAGCATTGAACACACCCTGAGAGGAACTGACATCATTTCGGTCAGATACAACGGTTTTAGGATCATTCGGGTTTGACAGTTTGTGGAAGGGAAAATCTCCCGGTTTAAGCTGGTAGTTTGGCGCACCACCTACATCAAAAACTGTATCCGGATTCGCTGTACCATCAGCGTTAATCCGCAAAAGTCCAGGAGAAATCTGATTTTTGGATCTATTGTCGGCTCCAGCATGGAAGTGACAAGTAGCACAGGAGGTCTTTCCGTCGCTTCCAACTTGCATATCCCAGAAAAGAGCCTTTCCTAACTTGATTGCAGCTACTTTGTCTTTTACAAAGTCTCCTAGATTGTTAGGCTCTGGAACCGATACGCTTTTGAGCGAAGTTAAAGGCGGCGGCGTAACCTGTGCCGATACAGTATTTCCAGCTATTACTGCTGCCAAAATAATGGCAGCAATTGTTATAGTCTTTGAAAATCTTGATCTCAGGTAGTTAATCTTGTTATTCCTGAATTTCCACCCTTGGCGTTTTATTTTTGTTACCAAAGATTTGAGCAAAAACCGACCTCTTGAGGTCAGTAGCAAGTAAATTGATAAGCTAGTAATAAAGACTACTAAGCTTATTATGGGTATGATCCCCATAGAGTTTTTGTAGTAAATTAACACCGAAAAAATTATACATCTGGAATCAAATTTCAAATGTAATATTCATGTAAAGTAATTAGACAATTTACAAATTTTATGTGATCAAAAAACGCTATCAGACTATAAAGAGATTCAGTAAAGTACGTAAGCTATTCTACATTTAACTTGCATTTAGCAGGTTATTAACATGCTTTATATACAAAAGCTTGATAAAATTTAGGTATACAAATTGGATACGTTTTAATTTATTATCTGCCATACTCTGGGTAAAATATTTGAATGTCACTACATAAAACTTCTGGTCGCTGGCGTTTAGGGCTAGCCTTATCGCTATTAACGGTCTTATTGTGGGGCATTTTACCTATTGCTCTGGCGATCGCTCTGCAAGTACTTGATGTCTATACAGTTATTTGGTTTCGCTTTTTAATATCTTTTTTACTACTTGGTGTGTATTTAGGAATACGCGGTAAATTACCAAAGTTAGAACAACTGCGTTCTGCTTCTTGGAAATTATTAGCGATCGCTACACTATTTTTAGGGATTAATTACTTGCTCTTCATGCAAGGTTTAGCACTAACATCGCCTGCTAACGCTGAAGTTCTCATTCAATTATCTACCCTTTTATTAGGTTTCGGAGGGTTAGTGATTTTTAAAGAACGTTATCGGCTATATCAATGGATTGGTGTCAGTGTAATGACTTGCGGTTATCTTTTATTTTTTTGGGAACAACTGACAAATTTAATTACAGCGCATGGCACATACATACTAGGTAGTAGCTTGATTGCGCTAGGAGCAACGTCATGGGCTATTTATGCTTTGGCGCAAAAGCAGTTATTACAATCTTTATCTTCCCCTAGCATTATGCTGATTATTTATGGAGGTTGTGCTTTATTATTCACTCCTCTAGCCAAAATACAATCACTTTTTATACTTGATAGCTTTCATTTATTAATGCTAGTTTTTTGTGCTTTTAATACTTTAATCGCTTACGGTGCTTTTGCCGAATCATTAGAACATTGGGAAGCATCACGAGTTAGTGCAGTAATAGCTTTAGCTCCCATTGTGACATTAATAACAGTTGCAGTTGTATCAGTTATTGCACCTAACTGGATACCATCAGAAAACTTCACTTTCATAGCTATATTAGGCGCAGGTTTAGTAGTCACAGGTTCAGTAGCGATCGCCTTGGGAAAAGCTAATTAATAAGAATAGTTTTCAGGATTAATACTGGGTTTTTGATATAGTAAAATCGTGCCATCTTCAAAGCTACAACATAAATACTGAGGCAGAGCATTTTTTATTTGTTATGATTTACTAGTGAAGGCAAACTACGGGGTCAGCCTCTTATAAGATGGATACTTTAACCATCTGTGTGACTCTGTAGGATCTGATTTTTGAATTGATAGCCAAGAGAAAATTCTTGAAAAAGAATTCAGAATTCAGGAGTCAGAATTAATTACTAGAGAATTCTAACTACTGACTCCTAAATTCTGTTTTGATAAAATCCAGGCTAATAACTTTAAGTAAACCAAGCAGGGTGTCCGAATAACTACCAAAGCCAACACTTGATAAAACCAGACTACCGAAACAGTTGAGCGATGAATAGTTTGTTTGGTAATTGGGCCAGCACCCTGAGAAAAAATTCCCTATTGCTGGTTCTTTCAATGGTGCTGCCAACATTTGGAATTAGCAATTCTATCTTGGCAGCAGAGCGGATTTATGCATCTTATTCAGCCTTAGAGCTTTCCATTTCAGTCACTACTTTAGAAAAATATGCCAAAACAGGTATAATTAATGAAGACTTGGCAGCCTATCAGCAATATTTGCCTCTTCAACAGCTTCAAGAATTGCGGCAGATTTTACTTAATCGTGTGAAAGTTAGTCCGGTAGTAGTTTCGCAACTTCTCTACACACCCCAAGGAGAGTTGTTGCTGCATCGGTTGGCGCAAATTATCAAAACCAGTCATCCAGAACCAGGATTTGGTGCTTTGCGTTCGGCGCTAATTTTAGCCTCTGGTGAATCGGAAGGCTTGACACTATTGAATGTGTTGCGTAAATATCCCACCAGCAGTATTCGCCTTGACGTAGCGCAGACTTTGGAAATAGCTACGGAATTAGACAAACTTGTTAACCAAACCCATCGGGCGATCGCAGCAGTTTCTCAAGAGTCTAAAATAGAAGCTGCTACCATCAAAGAACCAAATTTATCGCAATTACCTGATTTAAAGGTTCCGGGAAAGTTTAAGTCGCAAAAATACACCCAAAAGTTTTTTGACTCAACACGCAATCGGCTTTTATTAACTGATGTTTATATTCCTAATGTCCAGAATGCCGCACCCGTAATTGTAATTTCTCACGGGTTAGGTTTAGATAGCAGCAACTTTCAATATTTAGCCACGCATCTAGCTTCTTACGGATTTGCCGTCGTCGTTCCCAATCATCCTGGTAGTGATGCTAAACAATTGCATTCTCTGTTGAATGGACACGTCAATGAAATCGCAGAACCAGGTGAATTTCAAGACCGACCAATGGACGTAACATATATCTTGAATGAATTGGAAAAAGGTAATCAATCTGATTCACGGTTTAAAGGTCGGTTAAATCTGCAACAAGTCGGAGTATTTGGTCAATCTTTGGGAGGCTACACAGCCTTAGCCTTGGCAGGGGCTAAAATCAACTTTGAGCAGTTAAAACAAGACTGTCAACCAGCAGCACTGCAAAATACCTGGAATATGTCTTTAATGCTCCAGTGTCGCGCTTTAGAATTGAGCATCAGCAAGTATGGCAAAGATTATAACCTGCGGGATGAGAGAGTGAAAGCTGCGATCGCAGTTAATCCCATTACTAGTTCTATTTTCGGTAAAGCTGGCTTAAGTCAAATTAAAACTCCAGTAATGATTGTCAGCAGTAGTGACGATACAGTTGCACCAGCTTTATCCGAGCAAATTCTCCCTTTCTCCTGGTTGGCGAATTCACAAAAATATCTCGTCATGCTTGTAGGTGGCACTCACTTTTCCACTATTGGTAATGCCAACCCGGCCAATCAACAAGTAGCATTACCTGCCGATATGATTGGCGACGCTTCCCAAGCGCGTCGTTACATGAATGTTTTAAGTTTACCTTTCTTCCAAACTTATGTTGTAGAAAGACCGCAATACACCCCCTACCTTAACGCCGCCTACACTCAAAGCATTTCTAGTAAGTCGCTTGGTTTGAGTCTCGTCAAGTCATTGAATACAACCGAATTAACACAATTGCTGGATGTTAAAGGAGACAAACCCGCAAAAAAAAACTTCCCAACACCATAGTCAGCTTCGGATTTTGGATGTTGGATATTGGTGTTGCATTGTTGCATGTGATGATTTTTATTTGACTATAAACAATAGACTTGTCGTCTAATAAAGTTTTTGAATTTTTCGAGCCAGGCAGAGCAAGGGTTTTAGACACTAATTTTTTAGAAAGCCACAAGTCTAATTAGTTTGTTTATTCTCCGGCGAGTTCTGGCGCAATGTCCATGTTTGCTGCGAAAACAGGTACAAGATGATATGCGATCGCATTCATACTTCTGGCCATATACTTCTAATTGACGAAATCTGCTTCTTAGCAGTGTATTTAGCTATAGAAATCATATTTGATTTCTGAAAAAATCTCAGTAGTCTTGTAGGGTGTGTTAGACGAAAGTACGGCAGCATTCCAAGCTTGTGGTGTTGTACTTTCTGCGCTAATATACCCTAGTTCGTGCACTCGTAGAGAAGTGCGGGCTATACTGAGGTGAAAAACATCTCCAAAATGGATTATAACCTGCGGGATGAGAGAGTAAAAGCTGCGATCGCAGTTAATCCCATAGTAGTTTTATTTTCGGCAAAGCTGGCTTATTTCAAATCAAAACTCCAGTGATGATTGTCAGCAGTAGTGATGATACAGTTGCACCAGCTTTATCGGATAATGTTGATAGAAAGAAGTATTAGATTACATCATTCAACGAAAGTGTAGGTATTTGATTATAAATTTCTAAATTTTCTTCAAGAGCTTGACGTATATCGTATTGCGTTTGTAAATTTAACCAAAACTGAGCGCTGTTACCAAAATAGCGAGATAAACGCAAAGCCGTATCTGCTGTGATAGTACGTTTTCCAGATAAAATTTCACTAATTCTTGTCTGAGCTACACCTATATCTTTGCTTAATCGATAAGGAGTGATATTGAGTGGCTCCAAAAATTCTACTTGTAAGATTTCTCCAGGGTAAATATTTGGCAAACGATTGTTGTTCATAATTATTTTTAGGCGTCAGTGGTAATCTACTATTTCAACTTCCGAAGCATTGTTCTCATCCGTCCACAGAAAGCAGATTCGCCATTGCTCGTTAATACGAATACTGTACTGCCCTTTCCTATTGCCAAGTAGCTTTTGTAAACGATTACCAGGTGGAACGCGTAAATCGTTAATTGATGTTGCAGCGTCAATAATAAGCAGTTTTCGTAAAGCGGTTTTTTGGATATTGGCCGGATACTGAGAAGATATAAAGCCGTCAAAGATAAGCTTTGTCTCTTCAGATTTAAAATTAACAATCACAATTCTATCGCTTTGCGTTACTATCGTCAAACGTTAGTATACACTTCAAGGTAAGCTTGCGAATTTCCTGGGTCAAAACCGCGACAATAGCAGACTCTCAAAATGGCTCAAGAACTTTTAATTATTAAAAGAACCGCCAAATACGCCAAGAGAGAAGGAGTAATAACTGAGTGCAAGGTTATGGAGAATTGATATTAGACAATCACTAAATTAGTTAAGTCGCCTTTGTAGCCACTAATCTCAATAACAGCATCCGTGAGGGCAGAAAATCCATTAGTACTATCATTGAGTGCCACAAAAGTTCGCCCATGACTGCTTGTACCCAAGGTAAAAGTTGCCGCACCTTTAGCCACAAAAGCAGTTGTAGTCAATATTTGTTGTACGTCTGACAGATTCAAACTTGCAACCGGGCCAAGTTGAAGCAAATTAGTTGCAGAAACTGCATTCAGACCATCAATTTTATCTTCACCGATTTTTAAATCAGTAATCTTATCAAAACGAGACAGCAGTGAATCACTTAGGTTATTGATTACAAATTCATCATTCCCACAACCACCTGTTAGGGTATCACTACCAGCGCCACCGTTAAGGATGTCATTACCGTTACCACCAACTAGTTTGTCATTTCCTGCTAATCCAAATAGTTTATCGTTGCCGTTTTTCCCGAAAATTTGATCATTGCCAGTTCCACCAGTGAGTGTATCTTTACAGTTGCTACCGTATAAAGTTTTGTTCGGTACATTTGCATCGTTGGTGGTTGTACTGAGGAGTTGACCGTTGGCATTATATAAATAACTGACAACTACATCAATAATACCATCGCTGTTATTGTCAATATCTGAGTCAGTCAGTTTGCCATTGGCATCGTAGTTGTAAGTGGTAATCTCGTCACCCAGTCCATCATTATTTTTGTCAACTACCTGTGCTGCTAGTCTGTTGTTAGCATCGTAGCTGTAAGCTGTTACCTCATCAATGATGCCATCACGATTATTATCAATCTTTTGTGTAGTTAATTTTCCCTTAGCATCGTAGCTATAGATACCAACCGTATCAATTACACCATCATTATTGAAGTCATAACTGGCGGTTGCGCTTCCATAAATATAGGTTATGGAAGAATCAGCAATGCCGTCGCCGTTGTTGTCACGACTAAAGGATGTCTCGTTGCCGTTGGCATCATAAGTATAGGTTATGGAGTTTTCAGTGATGCCATCGCGGTCATAGTCATTACCCTCAAATTTGGATGTCAATTTTCCGTTGTCATCATAAGTGTAGTTTGTGATAGAGTCACCGTAGGCTTCATTGCTGTTAAAAAAACTTATAATTTTGGATGTCAACCTGCCCTTGGCGTCATATTTAGCGGCTCTGCGAGCTTGAATGAAGCCGAATAAGTTTTGACTATAGAATGTCTCGTTGCCGTTGGCATCATAAGTAGAGGTTGTGACCTCTTCAGGAGTGCCGTCGCTGTTGTAGTCACCGCTTTCGGATGTTAAGTTGCCGTTGGCATCATAAGTATAACTATAGGTTGCGACTTCATCTGCAATGCCGTCGCCGTTGGTGTCAAAGCTTTCAGATGCCAACTTGCCCTTAGCATCATAAGTAGAGGTTGCGACTACATCTGCAATGCCGTCGCCGTTATCGTCACGACTATAGAATGAGAATGTCCGGTTACTGTTGGCATCATAGGTAGAGGTTTCCACGTAATCAGTGATGCCGTCGCCGTTGTTGTCACGACTTAAGGATGTCACGTTGCCCTTGGCATCATAAGTAGAGGTTTCCACGTAATCAGTGATGCCGTCGCCATTGTTGTCACGACTAAAAGAAAAAGATGTCAGGTTGCCGTTAGCATCATAAGTAGAGGTTTCCACATAATTAGCGATGCCGTCGCCATTGTCGTCACGACTAAAAGATGTCACCTTGCCGTTGGCATCATAAGTAGAGGTTTGCACATAATTAGCGATGCCGTCGCCATTGTCGTCACGACTAAAAGATGTCACCTTGCCGTTGGCATTATAAGTAGAGGTTTCCACATAATCAGCGATGCCGTCGCCGTTGGTGTCAGTGCTTAAGGATGTCAGCTTGCCTTGAGCATTATAAGTAGAGGTTTGCACATAATTAGCGATGCCGTCGCCATTGTCGTCACGACTAAAAGATGTCACCTTGCCGTTGGCATTATAAGTAGAGGTTTCCACATAATCAGCGATGCCGTCGCCATTGTCGTCACGACTTAAGGATGTCACCTTGCCTTGAGCATTATAAATATAAGTATAGGTTGTGACATAATCAGCGATGCCGTCGCCGTTGGTGTCACGAATGAAGGATGTCTTGTTGCCGTTGGCATCATAAGTATAAGTTTCGACATAATTAACGATGCCGTCGCCGTTGTCGTCACGACTTAAGGATGTCAGCTTGCCTTGAGCATTATAAGTAGAGGTTTGCACATAATTAGCGATGCCGTCGCCGTTGTCGTCACGACTATAGAATGTCAGGTTATAGCCGTAGGTAATAACTGAGTCTATTGTCCCATCATTGTTGTTGTCTATGTTCTGGGATATCAGTTTGCCGTCGGCATCGTAAGTATAAGTTGTGGTTGAGGTCATAAAGTTATGTTCCTAAATAAATATTTGTATGACTCCAGTCGGATACTGCTATGTGTTTTAATTACATTTATTTTAAGAGCAGTAGGGAAAATACTGAATTTCAGCATTCTATCAGCATCATAAATGCTTTGCAATCAATTCTGAATCCAGTAATTACTCGGTCGCAGGAAATACCTTTATTCTGTTATCAACATTTATAAAAAATTTCCTCGCATTCATACTACTTGGCATATACTTTAAAGAAATGTGACATTTAATTGCGCTATTGTAAAAATCAGCTTTACATAAGTTGATTTATGAGGCAGTTTGAAAATACTACTACCCAAGCTACTGCTCTGACTAACCACGATCGCAAACCTATTCACATACCTGGCTCTATTCAACCTCATGGTGTTCTACTGGCACTCAGTACTCAGTTAGAGATACTGCAAGTTAGCAACAATACCCAAGAACACTTGGGCAAAGAGCCAGAAGATTTGCTTGGTAAACCGTTGAGCTATTTGCTAGAAGCTCAACAAATAGAAACTGTAAAGCAGTGCTTGGTAAAAAAAATTGGCAGTCCTAATGCGTTTAAAGTATCAATAAATACTTTGCATCGGCAACAAGATTTTGACGCTATTGCTCATCGTACAGAAGAGGCTGTGATTCTGGAGTTAGAACCGACAGACTCAAAATCTGAGGTAAGTTTTTTAGGCTTTCATGCTTTGGCGGGTGAAGCGATCGCCAAAATGCAGAGAACATCAAACCTGATAGAATTTTTGCATGTAGTGGCACAAGAAGTCCAAAAAATTATCGGTTTTGATCGGGTAATGGTCTATAAATTTGACCAGTCGGGAGCGGGTTCTGTTGTTTCAGAAGTCAAACGAGAAGATTTATCACCTTATTTAGGACTCCACTATCCCGCAACAGATATTCCAGCGCAGGCTAGGGAATTATACACGCGCTGCTTTCTGCGATTTCTCCCCGATTTGACTGCCGAACCTATTAAACTAGTTCCAAAGGAAAATCCGACAACACATCAGCATCTTGACTTAAGTTACTCTCTGCTACGAAGTTTTGATTCGTGTTGTGCTGAATATCATCAAAATATGGGAGTGAAGGCTCTTTTGGTGATTTCGCTTATTCAAGAGCAGAAACTTTGGGGATTAATATCTTGCCATCACTTAACACCAAAGTATATTTCTTATGAAGTGCTAAAGATGTGCGAATTTTTGGGACAGATTGTGTCTTCTGAATTAGCGCACAAAATTAGTTATTCGGAATGGAACTATAAGGTAAAACTTAAATCACTACAGGCTGATTTTTTAGAGTCTATTTCTCAAGCAGATAATTTTATTGATGCTTTAATTAAACCTGAAATCCGCTTACTCGATCTTGTTAGTGCCACTGGAGCGGCGGTTTGTCTGGATAATGAAATTACCCTCGTAGGAGCAACACCGAATATTCATCAAGTTCGGGCATTAATTGAATGGGCGGATATTCAAGTTAGTGATAACCTGTTTTCCACCGATTCTCTGCCGAAGCTTTACCCAGAGGCGCTCAGATTTAAAGATACTGCTAGTGGATTGCTGCTACTGCGAATTTCTAAAGTCCGGCGTTATTATATTCTTTGGTTTCGCCCCGAAGTTATCCAAACGGTAAACTGGGCAGGTAATCCCAACGAATCCATTCAAGCTCAGGCAGATGGTAGCTTTAGCCTATCTCCACGAAAATCCTTTGAACAATGGCAAGAAACGGTTAGATTAACTTCTCTACCTTGGGAAACTTGTGAACTTGAGAGTGCGATCGCTCTGAGTAATGCGATCGTTGGTATTGTACTATCTAAGGCGGATGAGTTAGCTAAAATCAACCTAGAGTTAGAGCGCAGCAACCAAGAACTAGCATCCTTTGCCTACGCCGCTTCCCATGACCTCAAAGAGCCTTTGCGGGGAATCTATAACTTCTCAACGGTGTTGCTAGAAGACTATGCCCAAGTATTAGATGATGACGGAATTGAGTGCTTGCAAACAGTAGTTTCCTTGTCTGTACGCATGGAAACCCTCATTAATGCTCTACTGCGACTCTCGCAGTTAGGACAAGCACAACTGCGAGAGCAAGCAACTGACCTCAACGAATTAGTTACCCAAGTGATTGAAATCTTTCGTGCTAGTCGCCAAGACTCCGCACTCGTGGATATTCGCATTCCTCGACCTTTACCAACAGTTCAATGTGACCGAGTTCTCGTTAATGAAGTCTTTAGTAATCTGCTGGGTAATGCCTTCAAATACAACGACAAGCCAGAGCAATGGGTTGAGATTGGCTACCTTTCTCAAGAAGGAGCAGGGGGAGCAGGGGGAGCAGGGGAAGTATTGAGCAATGCCCAATGCCCAATGCCCAATGCCCCATGCCCCATGCCCAATGCCCAATCCCCAATCTTTTATATCCGAGATAACGGTATTGGAATTCCACAGCATCACCTAGAAACTATCTTTCGACTATTTAAGCGGCTCCACTCTCAGGAAAAGTACGGTGGAGGAGCAGGTGCTGGACTAGCTATTGTTAAGAAGATTGTTGAGCTTCATAACGGCCAAATTTGGGTTGAATCTACCGTAGGCGTTGGCTCGATTTTCTATTTCACGCTGGAATAGTTTAAGATAATAACCAAATATATATTTTTGTTAAGCTCTTTTAAGACCACGAATGACAAAAAAACTTCATGAACCTCTACTCGTTGTTGAGGACAGCAATGAAGATTTTCGGATGCTACAACGTCTGATGCGGCGCATGTCCGTCCAGAACCCCATACATCGTTGTACTAATGGGGATGAGGTTTTAGACTTCCTTTATCAACTAGGAAGCGAAGCCTTACGCAACTCTAAAGTAGCACTACGACCTTCTGTTATCTTGCTCGATCTGAATTTGCCAGGTATTGATGGCCGTGACATTTTAGATAGGCTCAAGCAAGACAAGAGTTTCAAGGAAATCCCCATCGTTGTTTTTACCACATCATCTAACCCCAAGGATATTGAACTGTGCTACCAAAAGGGCGCAAATGGATATCTGGTAAAGCCGATGGATGCTCAGGAACTAAAAAAGACGATTCAAGCATTCGTGGACTATTGGCTTGAAGCCAATATGCCGCCAGCCTTGGATTAATTTTTTTATTCTCTTTTGATGAATCAATTATAGGGAAAGGATAACAAAGGAGACTGCTTAAAGGACACAGAGACATTTTCCTCTTTGAGCCACTGTGTCTGCTTGTCTCTTTTAGATGCGCTTTCCCCATTTTCTTATTTATCTTCGTGCTTAAATTACTTTAGAATTTCTAAAGAATTTAGATTTTATTTACACTTATTTTATATTATTTTTAGAATTATGCAATAAAAACATCATCTGGAAAAAAGGGATCTACATGGCTCCCCAATCCTCATACTTAATATGTTGGACACATGGACGCTACTCATCATCGATGATTGTGCAGCAGATCGAAAAATCTATCGTCGATATCTGTTGAAAGATCCGCACCAGTCCTACCAGATTTTGGAGGCAGACTGTGCAGAGGAAGCAATTGATTTGTGCCAAAAAATGCGCTTTGATGTCATCTTGCTGGATTTTTGCCTACCTGATATGAGTGGGTTAGAACTCTTCGATCAGATGCAGCAGAAGATATTTGAGACTTCCGTCCCTGTGATTATGCTGACAGGGCGTGGTGATGAAGAGATAGCTGTGCAAGCAATGAAACGGGGTGCGTTGGATTATTTGGTCAAGCAACATCTGACACAAGATGTACTGCAACTAACAGTCCGTAACGCCATTAAGCAATCGTGCTTGCAAGCCCAACTCTACAAAACTCAGGAGAGACAGCGTTTAATTGCCACCACTGCTTTAAGAATTCGCCAGTCTCTTAACCTAGAGCAAATTTTGACTACAGCTGTAGCCGAGGTACAGCAACTTCTGAAGTGCGATCGCGTGATGGTGTATCAGTTCGCCCCAGATGCAGACGGTAAAATAGTTGCCTCCTCAGTTGAGTCATGCCGCACTATAGAATTGTGCGATCGCATCGAAACACGGAAAGAAGCAGGGGAGCAAAGAAAGGAAAGAGGTAAATTAATTACTCATTCTCCCCCTTGCACCCTGCCCCCTGCCTCTCTGCCTCTTCTACCCAATCCCCAATCCCCCATCCCTTACATTTACGAGCTTGGCTTGTGTAATTGTGTCAGCCTGAAAGAGCAATTTAATGCTAAGACAAATCTAGTAGTTCCCATTAATCTGAGTAACAATGGGAACCCAACCCCCAAGCTTTGGGGTTTGCTGATTGCTCACCATAATTCCGGGGAACGACAGTGGCAAACTGATGATGCCCAAATGCTCAATGAAGTTTCGGTGCAACTAGCGATCGCCATTCAACAAGCCGAATTGCTAGCCCAAACTCAAGCATCACTTGCCAAAGAAAAGCAACTCAATATATTTAAATCGCAAATTATTGCCACAGTCTCCCATGAGTATCGAACGCCGCTAACTTCAATTCTTGCTGCTGCATCAACTTTGGTAAAACATAGCCAGCAATTAGATGAGTCTAAACAAGAGAGGTTTTTAGGAATCATTGAACAGAAAGCCAGGTATATGTCTAAACTTGTGGATAATATGCTTCTGGTTAACCAATTTGAACTGGAAAAACCAAAATTTCAGCCAATACAGCTCGATTTACTGCAATTTTTTGCTGATCTGATCGAACAAGAGCGAGAAACAGTAGGCGATCGCCATGAATTGATTTTTCAAATTACTGGTAATAACCAGAACTTTTGGGGCGATCGCGGACTTTTGCAGCAAATTTTTACTAACTTAATATCCAATGCAATTAAATACTCTCCAGATGGAGGTACTGTAGAATTCCACCTCATTGGTAAAGAATCAGAAGTAATCTTTTATATCAAAGATCAGGGAATTGGTATCCCGATGGCAGATCAAGAAAATTTGTTTCAATCCTTCAGCCGTGGAAGTAACGTTGATACAATACCCGGTACAGGATTAGGGCTTGCGATCGCTAAAGCTTGCGTAGAGTTACATGGTGGCGATATTAGCTTGTCTAGTCAAGTAGGGCAAGGAACCAAAGTTACAGTCAGCTTACCGAAGATATTCCCAATAGGACAACTATCCCTATCATCAACTTGACCTAATCTCGAATTTCTAGTTTGGTAATCAGCCATTCTTTGATTGTTTTCCCGCAAGGCTCAGAACTTTGGCAATCATTGACGTTTTCTAGCCCATAATACATCTGTACTTTTTTGTTGACGTATTTCTCTGGTTCGCAAATATCAAATGATGCACCCACACTTTCATATAATTTACCCTTTTCATCGACAACAGTAACGTAGCATTTTAAGTCTCCATTTTGCATGTCTTTGATAGTACCCAATATCGGTTTATCTTTAGGAGCTTCATTAACTTTTTTATTTTTAATAGGTGTATTTTCATTTGATGTTGAATTACTAGTTTTTTTGCTAACTTCAATATTATCTAGCTTTCCCTTATTTGCAGAGATAGATTCAGAATTAACTGGGGTAGTTGTCGCAGTATTTGCTTGATTAACTTTATTCTTTTGAGAATCGCTATTGTCAGAGTCGCCACAACTCACAATCAATAAAGAACAAAGAATTAATGTAGTAGTGAAGATTGTTTTTTTCATTTGATTTATGTTCATAAAACCCTATCGATGCTTTTTTGGGAAAATATTAGACCAATAGTCAACCCACCAATTACTATTCTGGTAGTTAAAGTAAAATAGGTTAAACGTTCAGAAAAATCCTCATTTCCTTGAGTCGTGTATAGAAACACAAAAAAACTCAGACCAAGCACAATTGCTCAACCTAAAGATATAAGAAAAACTTTTATTAATTTTTCTATAATATTTCTTGATTTATGACAATTTTATGTGTTGTCACTTATAAGCGACAACGTGGTATTTACTGTACATGCTTGGCGTTATCTGCATTTTTTGTGTATCATTCTGTAAACTGCTTACAGAATGTCTTGAATCTGATTAATGTGTATAAATTAATGCTTGGTTAAGCTTTAATTACTAAATATTAATGCTTTGAGCATTAAATAAGTATTTAATAGAGTTTAGAAGCTGTAAGTATCGATTTTGTGTTATCTCAGGGTTTTCTCAACTTAAACAAACCATTTGACTGGACTTCCCACGACTGCGTAGCGCGAGTGCGAAAATTGTTGCGCCTCAAACGTGTAGGACATGCGGGAACCTTAGATCCAGCTGCTACAGGGGTTTTACCAATCGCCCTTGGTAAAGCCACAAGATTGTTGCAATATCTGCCAGAAAACAAAGCGTACATTGCCACTATTCGCTTGGGTGTGCGTACTACAACCGATGATTTACAAGGTGAAATCATCACTTCTCAACCTTGTGCTGGATTGAGTTTGGCACAGGTGAAAAATGTATTACCACAATTTGAAGGCAAGATTGAGCAAATACCACCGAGTTACAGTGCAATTCAAGTGGATGGTAAACGCCTTTACGATTTAGCACGCCAAGGTAAAACGGTGGAAGTTCCAGTGCGAACAGTGGAAGTTTTTCAGATAGATATTTTGGACTGGAGAGAAGGGGATTTTCCCGAATTGGATGTGGCGATCGCCTGTGGTTCTGGTACATATATTAGAGCGATCGCTCGTGATTTAGGTGCAATTTTAGAAACTGGTGGCACTCTTGCCGCTTTGATTCGCACTCAAAGCAGTGGTTTCAATTTAACAGATAGTCTCACTTTGAGCGACTTAGAAACTAAACTACAAGCCGATACATTTCAACCGATTTTTCCAGATGCAGCTTTACAACATTTGTCATCGGTTACTTTACCAGCAACATCTGCTCAAAAATGGTGTCAAGGTCAGCGAATTTCTCTAACTTTCGATGTTCCTGAAATAGTGCGAGTTTATGATGAAGAGACTCGCTTTTTAGGTGTAGGGCAATTACAAGACGAAGTGTTGATCCCTCAAATGGTTTTTGAACCAATTTCTTAAAACTGTGATAAGTTAAAGGGTTTAATTTGAACACATTTGGCCAAAGGTGTAAAATTGTCATCAACAGTAAATTAAATGCTAGCTCTACCCAATAACTGGGCAGATATTGAATCTGATATCATATATCAAACAACGAGTGATTTACTAGTTTCCTTTAGCCAAGAGCAAATAAAACTGGGAATCAAGTATGACCATAATGGCAAACATTTAAAAGCGATTGAGAAAGGGCAAGTTCCGCCACGTGCTAATGCTGGGCTTGTTGCTTCCCAAGAAGAGGGGTACGATTTGAAATCAAAAGTGTTAGGTAAAGGCGGCGATAAGCGATTTCATGCAAAGTTTATTGATGGTGTATTGCACTTTCCAGGTTTAGTAACAGAACATTAGTGCAGAATAAATATGACAAGACTAGAATTAAAAAATCATCCAGTATGGCGGGATTTGACTGAAATCTTAGAAAACTTAGACGCCCGTAGACTAGTTCAAGAACATCTCAAGCTATGTGATTATAAAGTTTGTGGCTACTGGGATGAGCAAAATAAGTATTATGAAACAATAACTTTGCCTCGTAGCCTCGAAACAGAATTAGTTAGCAGTTCTATTGGCTTTACTCACAAAAAACGGTTTCTAAAGCTAAAGTTTGTTTTCACAGTCTCTGGTATTGATGCTATAGCTCAGTCAATTCATAACGCTCAAAGAATCGGTGAGTTGCTTCTTGTCTATGATGAAAATTTAGAATTTGTAGATGAAAATTGGCTTTTAGATATTAATTCCCCTTTTTTGGATATCAAACTTCCTCACACTTGAATACTGTATGCAGCAACTTGAACTGTAATCGAACACTGCAATACTTGGTAGCTAGCCGTATGACAAGATTAGAAAAATAATAAATATAACGAACTACTATGACAAAAAGGCTAGATCGAATTGAGGCAATTTTAGAGCGGACAGCAGAAAGGGATGAAGCGAATATGACAGGGATAGAAGCGATCGCTAGACAGGAGAACAACGAGTAATGAGCGATCGCCATCCTACCACTGCTTTCCGTCTCAATGTCTACATCCAAGGTCAAGGATTCCCCATTCTCGGCTTACATGGTCATCCTGGTACTGGTCGTAGTCTATCTGTCTTTACTAATCATTTATCAAAAAGTTATAAAACTTTTGCCCCTGATTTACGTGGATACGGCAAAAGTCGCTGGAATGGTAATTTTAATATGAATGACCATTTAACTGATTTAGAAGCGCTGCTAGACCGCTTTGAGATTGAAAAGTGCCTAGTATTGGGATGGTCACTTGGGGGTATTCTGGCAATGGAACTGGCATTACGTTTGCCAGAGCGCATTACAGGGCTGATTTTGGTGGCGACAGCCGCAAAACCCCGTGGCAGTCATCCTCCTATCACTTGGCAGGATAATTTATATACTGGCATTGCCGGCTTAATAAACTATATAAAACCGAGTTGGCAATGGAATATTGATACTTTTGGCAAGCGATCGCTTTTCCGCTACTTAATCCAACAACATACATCTACCAGTTACAACTATATCGCTACAGAAGCAGTACCAGCTTATTTGCAAACCTCTCGTGCTGCTACTCGCGCCCTTTACAGTGAAATTCAATCGGGATACAACCGACTTCTAGATTTGCAACAAATAGAATGTCCTAGTTTAGTACTTGCTGGTGAACAAGACCGCCACATCACATCTAGTTCCAGCTTAGAAACTGCTCAACACCTCAACAATTCTCAATGGCAATGCTATCCCAACACCGCCCATCTTTTTCCGTGGGAAGTCCCCCAGCAGGTGCTGAATGACATTGATCATTGGCTGGAAGTTCATCCGCAGGTAATTGGTGGTCAATAGTCCAAATATTTAAAAAATTTTGACTATTGACGAAGAATAAATCGAGAGTGAAGATGTGGTGACACGGTGAGTGAAAAAGACGCATTAACGCGGTAAAAGAATTCTCAATCTCTCCGTGTCTTTGCGTCCCTGCATTCTCGCATCTTTATCCATTCTCTGGCCTAACTTAACTTAAATCTGACCGCCAAAGGCAGGCTGTACTTTGCGGTCAAATCTTTCCCCCAAGTCTTCAGCAATTGTTAAGTTATTAGGTTTGCAGCGCTTGATATTTACAGAAATTCCTTGCGCTCCTTCGCTCTCCAAATCTTCTATATATCCAACGCTTGACAATTTTGCATCAGAAGAACTCAAAAATGGCCCGAAGTAGTATGTACAACGGGGATTTTGCGTCCCAATTTCTACCCACCAAGCCAAGCCGATGAAGTCGAATGTGTTAATTAACACTTCCTTGAGGTTATGCCAAATGGTTTTCATGGTTTTAGCCAGTTTATAAACATCTACAGGGTGTTAAACGATATGTTGCTTTATTATCTTTTACATTTCTTTATACTCTGTTACTGTTATTTTTTCAAAGATATTTTTTGTAATTTATCTAAGTGCAGGGTATTTAGCGATCGCTGGCGATAAATTTCATAAAGGGTCATACCTGCTGCTACAGAAGCATTGAGACTGGGAGTCTTACCTTGTAGAGGAATCGATACTAAGAAATCACAGGAGCGTTGAGTCAACATACTCAGACCTTCACCTTCTGAGCCGATTACCAAAACGATTGGCCCAGTGAAATTCACTGTATGCACAGGTTCGCTTCCACTAGCAGCAGTGCCGTAAATCCAATAGCCAGCTGCTTTTAATTCTTCTAAGGCACGGCTGAGGTTGACAACTCTAGCTACAGCAAAGTTTTCTAAAGCGCCTGCTGCTACTTTCATCACAGTAGAAGTGATCCCAGATGCCCTTCTTTGGGGAATCACCAAACCTTGAGCGCCTATTGCTTCGGCGGTGCGAATAATTGCTCCCAAGTTGTGGGGATCAGTAATTCCATCAGCCACTACGATTACGGGATCAGTTACAGCTTTTGCCTGTTCAATTAGATCGGGCAATTCCATGTAAGCGTAAGGAGCAACTTGTGCTGCCACACCTTGATGATTGGCTCCATTGGTAAGATAGTCTAAACGCTTGGGTTCAACCTCATCAATAACTGTGCCATTTTCTTTCGCTTGCAAGAGAAAATGGTGAAAGCTGGGGTCGTAGCGCAGACGGGTAGTAATCCAGAGACGGTTGAGATTGCGCTGATTTTGCAACGCACTCAATACTGGATGACGACCGTAGATGAGATCATTATCTTCTTCTGTCGGTGTAGATACAGGTGGCTGGGAGAAGTTGCTATTTCGTTGGCGGGAGTTGTCAATGGGGTTGCTATCTATTTTCCTGGGATTACGAGTCGGATTAGTAACATCTATTTTCCTGGGATTACGAGTCGGATTAGCAACATCTATTTTCTTGGGATTACGAGTCGGATTAGTACTAGAGACGGGGTTGCTATCTATTTTTCTAGGATTGCGAGTCGGATTAGTAACAACACGCTTACCCTGAATTTTTACAGGTTGCCCACGATTGGGTTCGTTAGAAGTTCTGACTTTTCTGGGTTTATTCTGCATTTGAGTTATAGATATAGCGTATGGTTGGTCATCACAATTACGTCAATTTCTTGAACCAAATCTACTGATATGGCTACTGTAAAATTAAGTTCTCACTCTTTTTCTACATGAAGCATTTGCAACAGTTCGGTTAGACGCTGGTAATCGGTGAGATATAAGTAGCCAATTAAGGTTTCTAGACTGGTTGCCTGTTGATAAATTTCGGGATTAAGTCGCTTAGGGCGTCCTGTAGCGGCGTTTCTACCCCGTCGGACAATTTCTAATTCGGTGTCCCTCAGATAAGGAATCAGCGATCGCAAATGTAGCGCTTGTGTTTCCGCTCTTACCTGCTCCACTACCAGACGATGGTAAATTCCTGTCCGCCGCAATGGCAGCAGATAGAGCATTCTAACATACAACTCATAAATTGCATCCCCCAAATATGCTAAAGCAGTAGGAGAAATTTGTTGCACTTGTGAGAGGGAAATCTGTTGGAATGGCGCTGTGGTTGTCAAGAGTGCTTGAGTCCAAGATAAAGTCTGTTTAGAAATTTCATCTTGTCCATCTAATACCTCTTCCTCCTGTGACTTCACAAATAAATCATTCCTTTACTGGCTCTATTTGGCAGGCATTCTTTGCAAAGACTGATTTTTCTGAAGTAAGCCATAATCCTATACTTAGCATAATCAATACTATCAGAAATACTTACTAATTCTATCTTTTTGATTAAGAGTTGGCATTTAGCTTGCCCTGATGTCAACGCCCATAAATCTAATTTTGCCTACTTGTGGTCTGTGCCTAAGATAGGGTAAAATTTTGACATCAAACTCACCCTGTTACTTGATCGCATTGTCATGCTTACTTAGTAAGTGACAATTTTTAACTATACACTATCAAGTCAAGTTTACCTATAAACAAATCTGCTGGCTTTGTATTTCTTACAATTTTCTCAGACTTGATTGTTTATCCGATAATAATCCAAAAATTACATACCCAAGAACTGGGCGTCTATATCTTTATTATTGCTCAACTTTAAACATAATAGTTTAACTGGCTTTGTGCCTCTCCCACAAGGAGAGAGGTTTTCTGCCAGAAGTTTTAAAAATTAAGCTATCCGATGTTGAATCTGGATAGCCGAATTGATCTCTCGGTTCAAGCAATCAAGACTACTTGACGTTTTCTAGAGCTTCTTCAACTGATTTTTGCAGGGAGAGAAACTTCTCTAGGCGAACAAGCTTGACCGTTTGAGTTACCCGGGCATTTGTGACGATTTGCAAAGTGCCTTCGGCAGTTTGAGCCTGCTTGGCTAGCTGCACCAAAGCACCCAAGCCAGAGCTATCAATAAAGTCGATTTGTGAGAGATCCAAAATAATATGCTTAGGGCCCTCGTCAATCTTACTGCCAAGTACCTTGCGAAATGTCGGCTCAGAAAAGGCATCTAACAAACCTGTGAGGCGGAATAGCTGACAGTTATCCCGGACTTCACGAGTGCCCCTCAGGCTAACGGTTAGATTCAATGGATCAGCAATAATTCCCTCCTCATGAGTTAAAGTGAACGCTCAAGTATAGATGGTTTTTGAGCAAGTTGTCTACAATCTACTAGGGGATTGGGCATTGGGGATTGGGGATTGGGCATTGGAAAACTCTTTCCTAGTCCCTAGTTAGTCCCCATGTCTCATACCCCATGCCCCATGCCCCATTCCCTATTTTTACCTCACTTCGGCAGTCTCGGCTTGACGTGCTGTTCGCATGGCTTGAACAAATTGCTCAAACAAGTAATCGGCATCGTGGGGACCAGGACTGGCTTCTGGATGATATTGGACGGAGAATACAGGTAGAGATTTGTGACGGACTCCAGCAATGGTGCGATCGTTTAAGTTTAGGTGACTGATTTCCACAACTGCCGCAGGTAAAGAATCTGGGTCTATAGCAAAACTATGGTTTTGGCTGGTAATTTCTATGCGTTGTTGTAAACCAGCTGGCTGATTTAAACCACGATGACCAAATTTGAGTTTATAGGTTTCTGCCCCTAGTGCATGACCTAAAATTTGGTGTCCCATACAAATACCAAAGATGGGCTTTTCACTTAACAGAAGCGCTTTGGCAGTTGCAATACCTTCAGTGACGGCAGCAGGGTCGCCAGGTCCATTTGAAAGAAACACACCATCTGGATTGTAGTTGAGGATTTCCTCTGGCGGCGTATCAGCAGGCACAACAATTACCCGACAGCCATAACTTGTTAAGCGACGCAAAATATTGCGTTTTACGCCAAAGTCAAGGGCAACAACGGTAAAGGGTTCTCCAAGATTTTCCGCAGCTTCCGAGTTGAATTCCCAAGCTGGAATTGTGGGATCTGACCATTCATAAGCCTTTGGTGTGGTAACTTGCCGAACCAGATTTAATCCTGCCATGTTGGGAGCTGCTAGTACCTGCTCTAGCAATTCTGCCTCATCGAGAATGGTTGTGGAAATGCCACCGTTCATGGCTCCAAACATCCGAATTTTGCGGGTGAGAGCGCGGGTATCGATGCCGTAGATCCCTGGTACTTGGTTTTGTTTAAGGTAGTCTGGTAAGGATTGTGTCGATCGCCAGTTACTCGGACGGTGACAAATATTCCGGGCGATCGCACCCCGAACTTGGGGCCCATCTGATTCTTCATCTTCAGAATTTACCCCAGTATTGCCTAATTCAGGATAGGTAAAAATGATAATTTGACCGCAGTAACTTGGGTCAGTCAGGACTTCTTGGTAGCCGGTCATACCAGTGTTGAATACCACTTCTCCGATCGCGGTTCCCGTAGCACCGAAAGACCAACCGCGATAAGTGGTTCCATCTGCCAGGACAAGTAAAGCAGGTATTGCGTCAGACAAGGGCATAGTAAATTGGGGAGTGGGGAGTGGGGAGTGGGGAGTGGGGAGTGGGGAGTGGGGAGTGGGGAGTGGGGAGTGGGGAGTGGGGAGTGGGGGAAAGACTTGTTGCAAGTTCTCACCTTTTGTCACCTTGTCATCTTGTCCCTTTGTCTCCCCTGCCTCTCCTGCTTCTTCCCTATTCCCCAATACTGCGATTGTTAATTATCCCATGAGTTGAACAATTGGGAGTTTTTAGAATAGTTAATTAAAATTAAAAGGGAATTAAATTAGCGGGAGTGGCTTTGGCAAAGCTTGGACGGTTAAAATTAATTATGCTTCAGTCTTTCTTATCCCGTGCAACCCTAATTTTTCTATCAAGCGCTCTAGCGGTTTTGTGTGTTGCCTGTAGTGAAGACCAACGGAACACTGCGACTGGTGGCAATGAGCAACCCG
The DNA here is from genome assembly GCF_003113895.1 of Nostoc commune NIES-4072. NCBI lineage: Bacteria > Bacillati > Cyanobacteriota > Cyanophyceae > Nostocales > Nostocaceae > Nostoc > Nostoc commune. Next base: position 2,407,703 of record NZ_BDUD01000001.1, read on the forward strand.
CGCCAATTGGGGAGCAGGCATCAGTACAGCCTGCCGTTGAACCAACAACACCAGCAGTTACCTCTACCCCAGAAGCACAGCCGTTAGAGCCGCTACCGTCTGAAAGTGAACCAAGTCTTTTTGAGATGGGGCTAGATAAAGCCGTTGGCGCTTGGAGCATCAGCCGATCTGCTCAATCTCCAGGTGATTGGATTTTGGTGGCGAATCAGTACCAGGATGCGATCGCGCTGATGCAAAGAGTCCGGCGACAAAGCCCAGAATTTGCGATCGCTCAAACTAAAATTACTGAATATCGTCGCCAAGTTAAATATGCCCAACAACAAGCTAATCCTCGCCCTGTGCGCGTTGCCGAACCGAAGAGGATAGTAGTTGTGGTTCCCCAGAGAATAACCACACCAAAGTATACCTCACCTCTATCGCCTCCACAAGAAATAAGCCCGTTACCGCCAAAACCAGCTTTGCCCTCATCAGCAGTAGTAATTCCAGCTCAGGAAGTATTTACAGCCCCGATTAAAAGGCGAATTGGTGGAACACCAATTGTTGAAGTTACCTTTAATGGTCAGCAACAATTTGACATGATTGTGGATACGGGAGCCAGTGGCACTGTAATTACCCAAGAGATGGCAAATACCTTGGGAATAGTGCCAGTGGGGAAAGCTAAGGCAAATACCGCGAGTTCCAGAGCTGTAGAATTTCCTGTGGGCTACGTTAATTCGATGGCAGTTGGCGGGGTAACAGTAAATAGAGTAGCAGTAGCGATCGCAGGTACGGAACTAGAAACTGGACTTTTAGGACATGACTTTTTTGGTAACTACGATGTCACCATCAAACGTAATGTGGTAGAGTTTCGTCCGCAATTGCGATCGCAAATCAATCCGCCAGAAACTCAACTAACTCCTCCAACTTCGTCCAAGCTGCCCCGCTTTGTAGGATATCCTTAGCGATTTTAATCCCTTGGGCGTGATCGAGGAGTGCGATCGAACCTGCTACTTGCAGCGCCAACGATGCATTCAACGCTACTGCATCCTGTTGTGCCTGAGTTCCCTTACCTTGGAGTACCGCCTTGAGAATCTCCGCATTCTCTTGGACATCGCCACCCCGAAGCATACCTATAGAAGCAGGTGTTAAATCCAAATCTAGGGGATTAATGCTAGTTAACTGCACTTCTCCATCTGATAACACCGCCAAGTCAGTTAAATCTCCTAACCCAGCCTCATCAAGTTTTTCTCGCCCGTGCAGCACAATCGCTTTTTCCTTGCCCAAATTCTGTAAAGCCTCGGCAACTATTGCCAAAAGTTTGGGAGTAAATAAGCCCACTACCTGTCCAGTTGGGCGCAAGGGATTTACTAACGGCCCGAGCAAATTAAAAATTGTTCGCACCTTCAAAGTCCGCCGTAATGAGGCAACCGCCTTGAGTGCTGGATGCCAACCAGGGGCAAACAAGAAAGTGATCCCTACCTCTTGTAATGCGGCTTGTACTTTTTCACTAGAGGCACTCAAGTTTACACCCAAGGCTTCCAAGACATCTGCACTCCCCGTAAGACTTGAGGCTGAACGATTGCCGTGTTTGGCGACAGGTATACCAGATGCTGCGGCGACAAATGCAACGGCTGTAGAAATATTAAAGGTTGATGAACCATCTCCACCAGTGCCACAGGTATCTATTACAGTCGTGAAGTCTAAGTGCTGAGTGCTGAGTGGGGAACATTGAGATTGTAATACTTCAGCCATGCCGGTTAACTCGTCGGCAGAAATGCCTCTAAAGTTAAGCGCTGTTAAAATAGCCCCTGACAACTCTGGGGGAACCGCTTCATTGAGCCAACCTTGCATCAATTCAGCAGCTTGAGTACGGGATAAGGATTGACCATCTATTAATTGTTGCAGCAGGACATACCAGCTAGCAGAGGATTCTTGAGCAGGGATTGGGGAAGTTATCATAGCTAAGGTTTGTATGTTGTAGCTATATTGAGAGCTATGGGGTTATCCTACCGGAAAATTGGAAGCTATCAAAGTTAGGTTTAAATCTCAAGGCTTAATTGCAAAGGTGGATTAGCAAGATCCTGAACTTGTGATTTTTTCTCCAAATAAAGTTTAACTTCGTAGTTAGTAATGAATAACTCTTTTCCTTTAGCCGCACCACTCTGCTTATAGTTATTCATCCCATACTGTAATTCCCACTCTGAGATATTAGCCCATTGAAAATTTTCTCGAATGTGCAGTGAGTCGTCGTAGGTTATTAGCCAGCGATGATGACATTGTTGCAAAAGATTAGCAAACCTCTGATGTTCAAAAGAAGTGTGCAAGTCACCATCTTTGCCGTATAGTTTTGATTTTGTAGCGCTAAAATATGGTGGATCTAAAAATAAAAATACATTTTTCTCTTCTGCTTTTAATAGTTGGCTGTAATCTAAATTAGTAATTTGGACATTTTCTGATAGAATATTTTCTAACTTTTCTAGCCGTTCTATTGAAGAATCAGTAAATCTTTTATGAAAAGCTTGTTCAGAAAAACCGCCTGATTCTACAGTTCCTGAAAAAGTAATTCTATTGAGTACGAAAAACCTAACTGCTCTTTCTAAATCAGATAAATTATTTACATCTACACTAGTTAATTCTGTAAAGAGTAATTTTCCATCTGTATATTTGACTTTAATATGTCGAATTTCTTTCACTAACTGAGTTATATCAGACTGGGCAACCTTCCAGAATAAGAAGAGTTCGCGGTTTAAATCGTTAATCCAAATTTTGATATCAGGAAACGTTTGTCTTACATAAATAAATACAGAACCACCACCCACAAAAGGTTCTCGAAATTCAGAAAAGCTCTCTGGCAAGTATTCAACTATTTGATTGATTGCTTTAGACTTACCACCAGGATATCGGAGAGGGCTTTTGAGCATAATTATAAATCGTCACACTTGGGCTAATATAAGCATTCAATTTGTTTCCTCAGATGTATTGCTGTATGCTCTGACTAAATCAGCATCAATGCTTTTATTTTCTGCTCCTGTAACGTAACCGAGGTTAATGCTTCCAGCATGACTTCGGAAACGTTGGCGAGCGGCTTCTTTCTCTGTTTCAGGTTGCGAATTTTCACGTCTTAGAGAAGTATACTGCTGTTCTATGGAAGTAGCTACCAATTCTGCAAGAGATACGCCTGCAACCTCGGCTTGTTGTTGCAATACTGCGTAAACTTCATCACTTAATTCAAAGCTTAAAACCAGACTCACCGCGCTAAACTTCAGGTACTATATGTAAGCATAAATGTCATATTAACTTAATTTATCAACAATAGATAACGTTTTTGTTTATGATATAAATATTGAGCTACCACGCAGTAGAGATCAACCACTATTATTAAAAACAATTGTAATTCTTATGTGAAATATCCAGGGCAATTTTCTTGTCTCACTAAAAGCTTAAATTATCTATTCAAAACTCCTACAATCATCTACTTAGGATTATTTTTATGCCCCGTTCTGCACCCTATCAACCTTTGTTGTTGCGAATTCTCCACGGCTTAAGTGGAATTTTAGTTATCGCAGCAATTATTACCGGATTTTTGGTTTACAACACTTACGATCGCCGATTTGGTAAAATACCATTTCCTCAAATTGGGGATATTCAGGGTATTCACGGCACTTTTGCATTATTTTTCTTGCTTATTCTCCCTGCTTTTGCCCTCTATAGCTTTCATGCTGGACAAAAGCGTTTGCTTCAATCTGATTCTTTGCAGCAACTAACCCAGGTTGGCAAGCCGATTTGGTGGGTTAGCTTGCAACGTCTAGCAAATACTCTCATGCTCATTGCTGCTATTTTGGCTGTGAACTCTGGCAGGATGATGAAGGAAGAATGGCTTCCAGCAGGGCAGCTACATCATATTTGGTACTCTCTTCACCTTAGTGCCTGGGTTGTCATGGTTGGCTGTGTGGCGATTCATGTTTTGATGTCTACCAAGGTGGGTGGTGCGCCGTTGTTACTCTCAATGTTTTCGTGGAAGTTTCGCCCAGAAGATAGCCCTACTAAATGGTCTAGTCGTTTCCGTACTTGGTTGACTAGCTTACAAACGAACTTTGGTGCGGAAATGAATAATTTTATACAAAACAATTTTTACCTCAGAATTATTGAGGTGATTGTGTTGGGTGGAATTCTGACAGCGTTTGTCTTACCTATCTTTTTTCCCGGTAGTGAGTCATAGGTAATTGGCTGTTGGGGCGTAGCTTGCCGTCGTAGGCGATCGCAAACCTGTTAAGATAAAACTACGTACCCGTAATATATACAAATAAAGTTTATGTTGCATTTTCGTAAAAACCTGTTACATTACTTTACAGGCAGTAATAACTGTTACAACATAAAAGCTCGGAGTATTATTTATGGCAGACGTTAAGAAGACTACGGCTTCGGTTCCAGAAGATCCTAATGCTTTGCGCTGGGGCTTCACTCCTCAGAGCGAAAATTGGAACGGTCGTTTTGCAATGATTGGTTTTTTATCTGCCGTTGCACTTGAAGTCTTTTCTGGTCAAGGGATTCTACACTTCTGGGGCATTTTATAAGTTTAAACGTTTTTACCTTCATTAGATTATGAGGCAAGGCGGGGATTGGCAAAATCTTCTGCCTTGCCTCATAATCTCAAGAATTAGAAAATTCGCCAGCAATTAACGTGATGAGCGAAATATTACACGACCTGGAGATTCTTCCTGGTTAATTCGCGCATATACTCGAAGACAAGTTAAGACTTCACCAGGAATACCACCACAGTCTAGTTGTAAGTCATCCTTAGATGAAGCACAGATATCTGCATAAAGTCCCGATAATTGGCGAATTCGCACTTCATTACCTGCATTAATAGCTTCGTCAGCGACTTTCTTCAGGATGCGCCGTGATTCATGTTGTAGCTTTCCCCACCAAGAATAGCGTTCAGCCGGTGGAACGAATACTAGGGAATGTATCGCTTCGTCCATGTCAATCCAAGCATGGAGAATTGACAGGGGATCAGTATTTTTCTCTGCTTTTTGGGTGCGTTGGAAGCGATCGCTTAAAGCATCAATATATTGATCGCGCTGTTCTGCTTTGGAGTGTAAGGAAATGACATCGAAGCTAAAAACGCTCTTTAAAGCATGATGTAAATCTGGGTCTATTTCGATAAAATTCATATATAAAAATAGGAATGCTGCTGGTAAATCAGATACATCACCTTGGGGAATTTTAGAATTTGAGAGTGCCTGTTGATACAAGGTTAATCCCTGAGTTTGAACAGTACCACTAAGTCCGGGGTAGATAATTTCGTCGCGGATAAAGGGAAGTTGATAGAGGTTAGAATTATCTGCGATCGCACCAACTTCTTGGGCTAAATCTAAGGTGCGCGATCGCCAAGTTGCAGCTAAATCCTCTGGTACTCGTAGCAGTTTGCGTTGAATCTCATTCCACAAATCTGAGTCAGTTGTGCTTTGCAGTTGGGAATTACCCAGATAATAATTAAGTTCTGAGTCAGAATCAAAAACTTTCCGCAGGTGACTTAGTTTTAACTCATCTGGCGTATCTTCCCAACCAGTATTTGGCTGTGGAGGTGAAGGTTCCAACAGGTTATGAAGTTCTTGCAGCACCTCATCGCATATTTTAGATCCTGGATCTAGTGGTAATTCTGTGCGAGCCTGATTTAAAGTCGCCTCTAGTCCATACAAACTAAACCGCAGTAACTGGGCTAACTCTGAATTCTCTATCTCTAATAATTGACGCAAGTGCTGCATGAATCTCACCTCCAAATATTTTTATAGCGAATTAAACTTGGCAAACCTCTGCGCCCCTTAGCGTTTACTTTGCGCCCCTCTGCGTTTAAAAATCTTAATTTTTTCAACGCAGAGGAACGCAAAGGTTAGCGCAGAGGAACGCAAAGGTTTAATGTATACCGCAAAAGGGATCGCGTTCTTTATCAACTTCGTTGGGCTGCAATTCTAATTCAGCAATATAAACGCATCCTTCTTCTTTGAGACATTCTTGACTGTTTGATGTCCAGTAAGGAACTTCACCGGCGTGCATCCGCAAAATGCCTTGATCGTCGAGAGTTACACGATATTGGCAAGGGTAATCTGTTGTTACATCTGGTTTGCTGAGTGCGCCAATTCTGATCCATTTTTTACTGTTGGTTTCAGCGTCTGTTTGATAAATATAGAAGGTGTGTTGGCCAGTTTGCGGGAAGGGAGGTAAGGGATTACTAATTAACCCAATTCCTGGTTTCGTCACGCCATCGCGCAGATAGTGAAATTTTTGGAACAGCTTACTACCATCATTTCCTACTTCAAACACAAGATGATAGGCATCTGGTTGATCAACAGTTGCGGACTCAAGAACATTAACGGCAATATCACCATCATTTAAATCTTTATTGAAGCGTTCCACAGCAATATTCCAGTTCAATTTACCATCAGCAAATAGCGGTAATTTTTCTGAAACTACTGATTCCAAATCAATGCCAGGAATGTCAATTAAATAATGTGGATTTCCCTGACAAAGCAATACACTAAATTCAAGAGTTTGGTCAATCTCAAACTGAACTTTAATTTTTCTCAAAAACTCTGCTTCTTGCATTCCTAGTTTATTCATGAGATTTTTGCCGTCAAAGCTACCCCATAGTCGTAAATCTCCATCCTCGTAGTCTTGACGGTAAATAATATTAGTTAATTGGATTCCTTGCCATGCAGTCCGAACTTTGGCAACAGTTTCCGAAGGTGCTAGTTGATAGAGTTCTTGTCCAGCCTTGAATATGGTTAGTAAATCGTTACTTTGAGTTTTGCGTTTGAAGTTGCAGGGTAAATAATAAAACAGATTTTTGACATCAATTTCTAGCTGGTTGGCTCCCTTACGCAGCAAGCTTTTAGACTCTTCTGGATCGAATCTCAATCTTCGCAGTTTCTCAGCATAGCAAGCACCGGCGGAGGTAGCTAATTTGGTAAATTCCAGCACAAAAGTAATTCGCTCTGGATTCCACACAAAATATGGAGACTTACTAAATTCTTGGTAGATTTGGCGTTGCACTATGTCTAAATTACAAGTTTTTCCAGACAAAATTAACCAATCAACTTTTTGGGAATTCCAAGAATCTTTGGTGATATCATCAGGACGCAAGCGACTTTCCATTAATCCTTTGGCAATACCGATCGCTTCTTTAATTCCGGAAACTGCGGCTCGTTCAAATTGCTGGTTATCTAGGGTAATGCAGATGCTATTTGGATCTTTAACTTGTAATTTTACAGCGCTTTGGGTGAGCAGTTCAGAAATTTGTTGTTCAGAAAGTGTGAAGGTTAATAGAGAATTATCTGCTGGTGGCTTTTGCCCAAGTTTCAGTTTAGCTGCTTCTGCATGATCCCAGAGGATATAAAATGATTGCAGGCGTTGGGGCGCTTGTTGCCAACGAGTGGGTAATACTTTCTCGGCAGTATCTAGGGCATCTTTGTAAGCAATATCGCCTTCTGGATTTTCTTTATCTAGACATTTTAAAAGACTACCAGTTTTGAATTTGCCTTGTTCTAAAAAGCGCTCGTTTAACTCAGAGTTAATTAAATCTTCTAGCTTTTCGCTTTCTATATTACCTGTTGTTACTGATGTCAATAAGAAATCTGCGATCGCAACTTTTAATAATCTAAAAATTCGCAGTGTAATTAACTCACCGCCTAACTGTAAATGACCAGATGAGCCTAATAGTTTGGGAGTGAGTTTATAGTAACGTCCTCCTAAACCTCGGTCTTCATAATCAGCAAAACTAGGAGTTTTATCTTCTAAAGTCAGTTCAATTAAAGCTAAGTCTGTGGTTCCCCCGCCAATATCCAAAACGAGAACATTTTGTGACCATTTGTTTCCTGCTTGACGACAACGAGTTTTGAATGACTCGATGCCAATGTTGAGATTACCACCAAATTCTCGCCATAAAAAGAATATCGCCACAGAAACGGCTTCATCATAAGCAGTTTGCACATCATCGATCCCCAACTGCTCAACTAATTCCTTAACTTCCTTGCGAACAACTGGTGGGGCGACGGTGGGGTAGGTGACAACTGCTGTTAAAAAATCTCCTTCTGAAAACCTGCGTTGGGCGCGTTGGCGGTAATCTTCAGTTAACTCGATTAAATGCGCCCAAGCACATTGGATCAGTTGATTAGCGGTAATTAATTCTTCTTCACCATCCAAAATAACTGGAAACAAACGATCTTGACCAAAATAGCGTTTAGGTGAATGGTGAAATCTGCTGATAATTTCCTTTAAAGAACCACTTGTACCTTGAGCGATCGCTTTTTTTCGGTTATCTCTAGCTTCCCTTCCCATTCGCAGTTTTAAATCGCTTAACTGCGAAATTTCCGACTCGCTAGGAATTTCCGTATCGCGGCGATCAATATCCAGCACAACTGGAATCAGATTTTGCGACTCTAGGGTAGGGACGCGAAACACCTCATGATAAATTTGGTAAAGTTTTTTGCTGACAGCACGGCGGAATCTCTCGCTATTTCCTAAAGAGAGTTCAATTTGGCGAATTGCTTCCAAAAAGCGCTCTTTATTGTCACTTTCAAAGACTTCACTCAATCGGCTGGGTTCTATTTCTAGATTTCTGCTAATTTCTACAATAAACTTTTCCCAATCATCAGCGCTGACATCTGGTAAAGCCACTGAGGCGGGAGAACTCAGCCATTGTGATAAGCGATCGCGCAGTCGCATTTCTTGTTCTTTGGGGAGAATTTCTGCGATCGGTACTTCAATTGGATCGAAAAGTGTAACTGTGGAATTCGATGTGCCAAAATCTAAAGCAAACCATCCTGGAAATCTTTTTTGTTGTTTCTCGCTTGGTTCTTGATCGTTATATTTATTGAGTTGAAAAGGGTTCATTATAGTATCACTTTTTGTTGTTTGTTTTATACCTGGCTAAAAACTGTAATGTTCTATCATAAAATTACAAATTTAGAGAATCTTTGGTCTTGTACCATTGATTCTCTTTAGCACTGGCTTTTTTATTTGGCGCGATATTTACGTCGGGCTACGCTTTTATATGAAACGGCGTAGGCGTAGCCCAAACTAGGCGATCGCTATGAAAATTACAGCAGTTATTAAGTTGATGTTGAAGATTCTTGCTCAGTTGCAAGTCTTACTTGTTCGACTTGTTCGATAGTTAAGTTCAGTAACTGGGCAACCTCTTCTATCGAAATACCATAATCTAAGAACCGAGGTATAAGTTCAAGTTTTGCTTCTTGATAAACCTTAGTTTCTTCTAACTTAACTCCTAACATTGCCTCTACCTCTTCACGACTTAAGTTGGCAAATTTATAAATGGTACAGTAACTCATCTTTTTGGAATTGCACCTCAGCAAAAAAGATCGTCTGAGATGTTGCATCCGGTGGAGGTAAAAATACCCCATCAATCCGAAATGTTGGTTCTTTAACTTCAACTGATTCAAAACGATAGCTAGCAGCTTCGGCTGGTGGCTGTTCTACTAACTCGAAAAACAATCCTGGGACACGCTTGAAAATTGCATAAAAAATTGCATCACGTCTCACAAATACATCCTCATAAACCTACCCGATCGCAATCAGTCACTTTCTGAGTTAGCTTATCTCAAATCATCTAAGTAAGAAACAGCAGCAAGTTCTGAAATAATCTGCAACCAAGTAGGAATTTTTATTTCAGATGGCAAGTCTCCAGCCGCTAAATATCTCAGCAAAGTTTCTTTTTTTGACAGGTTTTGCAAACTAGGAATAATTTGATCCAAAATACCTTCAAGTTCGGAATTTATTTGCTGATTAACTTCGCTAACATACTGCACAAGATGGAGGCTGGCGCTAGCAGTAATTTCATCTCGCAGCCGCAGTACTAAAAGTTGGTGGTTGCTCGATCTAGGTAAACCTTGACTTTTTTCTGGTGCCCAGTCAAAAATTTGACCAACGTTGTGTTTCTCGTCTTGACGTGCTAGAGGAAAGATAATTTCGGGGGCAACGGTTTTGTTTTTACTACTGATTTCAGAAATAATTGCTTCTTTCCATTCATTAGGATCGCATCCTAGTAATAATTTGTAAAATAGATCGGCATCTTCAAAACCAAATTTTTCTTCGATTTCTTGTTCCATATCTGGATGGAAAAATGCCTGCAATTGTTCGCGCTCTGGGGCGACATAATTTGACAATTGATTTAACAAATCTACCACTGCTTGATGGATGCGATCGCGGGCAAAATCTTCTACTTCTTTAACGGTTTTCTCAAATACTGGATAAAAATCATCGCTCTTAGTTGGAAGGGAACTATTGACGCGATTTCCCCGATCAAATAATTTCCCGGCTGCACCTTTAGATTCTGCCAGAGCGATCGCTCCATTGTTAGCTTTGTTGAAGAGTAAAGTCCACTGGTTCCAATTCAGGATTCTAAAAGTGAGTTCGTCTTTTACTACATCGCTGACGACAACACCGCGCCGGTCTTTGAGTGGTTCTTTCCCTAAATCTTTTTGAAAATTCCGATAGATTTTATCTAAGCTTTCGACCATAAAGCGCAACTCGATAAAGGCGGGACTATCACCTGTAGGGATACCTTGCTCGTGAATTTCATCTATGATGTCCTTCAAGTGATCTTGTTGCTGACTCACTACATCAGCCGATCTCCGAGTATCTTCATATAGTTGCTTTAGACCATGAGTCGCTACGTGGGTTTGAATCAATTCCCGCAGCTTACTAAGTCCCCCATCTTGACTAAAGTAACCTAGCTGTCTGCCCAAATAACTGCGAGTGTTAGATCCTAATAGTTGTTCACTTAAGCGGTGCCATTTTTCTTGTAGCCGTTTAGATCGATCTAAATAATCAGGATAGTCTAAGTTAGCCAAAAACTCTGTTGAGCCTGCTTTCACGCTACTAGAACGTTTTGCTAATTCAGCTAGTCCCAACAGGGGCGATAGTAAAACGATGCGGTCTTTTTGAGTTGTAAACGCTTCTGCACCGTCAATGGTAGTTTGCAGAACTTTGAGTTTTTGGAAAACGGTTTCTTCTTGTAAATGGCTATCTTCAATTAATTGGTCAAGTTCTCTTTCGCCACCTTCGCTATCTAGGGGTAGTTGATCGAAGCGACCCACACCGACGAGAATTAAATCTTTCAGGTCTTGTCCTGGTCGCTGCTGCTGCATCATCGTAAAGATTTTATTGGCGCGATCGCTCCCAGGAGATTTACCATTTAGCAATACCAAAATTGTTTGTACTTCTGCCAATTCTCGCAGTGACAAAAAGGTATCCCTAGCTCCCGAATTAGCAGCCCCTAATCCCGGAAAGTCGATAAGAATAAATTTGGCTGCACCTGCAAAATCCCAAATTTCCCGTGATATTTTTACATCAATATCCACGCGGCGGATCAGTGGGAAACTGTTTTGTAATAACTTTGTTGGTAGCCTCTGGGGTGGACTTGGTAATCGGATATGCGCTGGAGGTAAATCTTCAAATTTCAGAGTTTGGATTGCCATTGGCTGTTCGACTAGCTGTAGCCCTTCGCGGGCCGTGGTAGCATCAATCTGGTAACGCCCACCACACATAACTTCCCCATAAGCTTGATAAGCCCGCAGGAATAATACCAACTCCCGGAGTAAATAACGTAGCTCTAAATTGTTACTGCTATTCCATGCTTCTTCACACCAGCCAATAATATCTGTGCCAGAGTTGAGTTTTGATACTGGTATCGGAGGAAGCCCTGCTGCTGTTGTCCGTTTATTGGCTTCCCCTAGCATGAAGCGTAGACACTCATGTACCCCTTCATGAGAAAGATAATCTACAGTGAAATTACTTAATTGTGTAGTGGCAAAGTCATCTTGCGGTATGATGTGTATGGCGGTAACATTACCTGTAGTGGGGTTTTCGCTGACAGGCAAAGCATCAGCATATCCAATTAGACTGCCTAAAAGTAAAGTTTTCCCACTACTGAATTCCCCCATCACCCCAATTTTGACAGGTGAAGTTGCCAGGTCTACAGTTTTCTGGGCAGCTGACCGCAGACGCAGGAGACAGTCGTCAAGACTAGCTGGAACCCAATCTTCTTGTTTTGAAGGGTGCTGGGGCACAGAATCTATCTTTCGGAGGATGAATTCGCCGTACTCCTTAAAACGGCCCAGTTTATCTGGTTCCATAAAGTAGTTTCCGCCTAACATTAATTTCTGTGAGCTTTATAACATATAAAATGCGATTGCTAGTCATTGTTGCAACGTGTTGATATCACATTTAGCATTTCTCTCATTTAATTTGCAATTTTGGGATGAGGCGTTTTGAACGGTCAAGACAATTTTGAAAAATCAGGTTTGAATTGGAAAATTTAAGAAGAATTCAGAAGTCAGAATGGGCTAAACCTTAGCTATCCGCTAACAGGAGTCAGAATTAATAAAGTAGAGTTTTATACCACAATTTAACTAGAGACTCCTTAGTAAAGACGTGGGTATTACACCCTTTTATAGCCTTTATTTTAAGAGGATGTCCGAAAAGCATTAGGTGAATATAATTCGCTACTACATTAGCATTGTCTACCTACGCCCAAAAGATAAAAAATTAAAAATTTCCAACCCACCTTCGTGGGTTTAGTCTTTATAGCCGCGACTTCTAATCCAGTTCGGATAAGCTGGCGTTGTAAGGGAAGCTCTTCAGGAAAGAGAGCTATTGTTAAGTAATTCTTCTCTCAAGAAATTCCTTAACCGCACGGTATTGAGTCACCAAGACTCTAATTCATGCTGGATTCTTCTTGATAAAAAATCAATATTGATTTGATATGAATTTTATGATTATTGTGAATTTCTGATAAAGATGTAAACATCTCATAGTGAATCATGTAGTTTCCGTAAAGCTAAATCACCTTTTTGAGCAATGCAATTACATAGTTAAGATGAATTTATAAGGAATTTTAAGAAGACTCAAAGCCAACAAATTTCCTGACACATGGATAGCTTAAATTTCACAAATATGCTGAAGTTAATCTTAATGATAACTTTAGTATTTTTTTAATTTATTTACAGTAAAAGAGAAATTGTTGTAAATATAAAACTAAATAAAGCATTAAAATAAATAACAGATTGAAATGAAAATTATATATCTATTAACAAATCCTATTTTCAGACTATTACCTTAATAATTTAGGCAGAGCAGGCAGGCAAAAGTGTTTTCTAAAAAAGTGCAGAGCAACATTAACCAAATCATGGTGGAAGAGGAAGAAATAGAATTAGCAAAAGCACTAGAAGAACTACAAGCTGAAACTGCAAAACGCCAAGCAGTTGAAGCACAGTTACAGCAAAAAACATCAGAATTTGCAGCGATTTTGCAAGCGCTTCCTGATTTATACTTTCGTATTGATGCTGATAGAAGTATTCTAGATTACAAACCAGGGAAGCTGGATTACCCGTATATCTCAACAGGAGATTGGCAGGGCAAGAGTTTGCGAGAATGCCTACCGATCGCTGTAGGCGATCGCTTCTACCAAGCAATAACTCAAGTACTTGAAACTCAATATGAAGTCAGTTTTGAATATACCTTAGCGCTACCATCCGGGAAGAATAATTTTGAAGCTAGGTTATTACCATTACCAGACCAGCAAATCATAATTCTTGTCCGCCACACCAGCGACAACATCCAAGCAGCATTCAGAGAAAGCGATAACAAGTTTCGCAGCATTGTCGAAAACGCCAATAACATTATTTTTGCCCTAACACTTGAAGGGATATTTTCCTACGTTTCTCCTAACTGGACAGAAATTTTTGGACATGAGGTTGCAGAAGTTGAAGGCAAATCCTTTGTTCCCTTTGTACATCCTGACGATGTGCATATCTGTGCCGATTATTTTCAAAGAATTTTGACAACAAGTGAGAAACAAGACGCAATTGAATATCGCGTAAAACACAAAAATGGTACTTGGCGATGGCATACCAGCAACTCATCTGTTATTAAAGACGCCAATGGTAATGTTTTAAACTTTGTTGGTATATGCTATGACACCACTGACCGAAAACTTGCAGAAGTTGCACTTAGAGAAAGCGCCCAACGAGAAGCCTTACTCAATCGTCTTTCTAACCAGATTCGAGCTTCCCTGGATCTCAATTACATTGTGGAAACCGCAGTACAGGAGATTCGCAACTTATTCCAGATTGATCGCTGCGCCTTTTTTTGGTATCGGCAAGACGCTGATGTACCCTACTGGGAGAGAGTATATGAGGCGAAAAGTTCCTCTTTCCCCTGTTTGCTTAATCAGCAAGAAGCAACTAATGCAGAAATCGAACTAATCGCAGCCAAAACCTTGAACAAAGAAATCATCCGCATTAATGATGTTGAGACTGTCAGCGATGACATTGCACAGCAATTTTTGCAGGATTTTGGTTTCACTGCTTTTATGTCGCTCCCCGTACATACCCAATCAGGGGAAATTGGCACATTTAGCTGTGGTTCTTGTAGTGGCTTCCGGCCTTGGCTAGACAGCGAAGTAGAATTATTACAAGCAGTTACAGTTCAACTAGCGATCGCCATTGACCAAGCAAAACTTTACACCCAAAGTCGCATCGCTGCCCAAACAGCCCAAGACAAAGCCCAGCAACTAGAAGCGGCGCTGCTAGAACTTCAACAAACCCAAGCACAACTGATTCAAACTGAAAAAATGTCCAGTTTAGGACAATTGGTTGCAGGTATTGCCCACGAAATCAATAATCCCGTCAATTTTATTTACGGCAATATTAGCCACGCCCGTGAATATACCAAGGATTTGCTGCACTTGGTAGACCTTTATCAACAAAACTATTGCCCACCAACACCAGAGATTCACGAACAAATCTACGCCATTGATTTAGACTTTCTCAAGCAAGATTTGCCGAAAATTTTAGATTCTATGGATATGGGAGCCGAACGCATTCGGCAGATTGTCCTATCTTTACGCAATTTCTCTCGCCTTGATGAAGACGGCACAAAGCCAGTGGATATTCACGAAGGTATTGATAACACCTTGCTGCTGTTGCAAAATCGCCTGAAAGCCAAATCAAGACATTCCGAAATCCAAGTAATCCGAGACTACGCCAACCTGCCACCAGTAATGTGTCACGCTGGACACATGAATCAGGTGTTTATGAATCTGTTAACAAATGCGATCGATGCTTTAGAAGAGGGAGTGGGGAATGGGGAATGGGGAGTGGGGAAAGAACCACTCCCTACTCCCTACTCCCTACTCACTACTCCCCAAATTCGCATTCGCACCCTCATCCAAGAAGACCATATAATCATTGGCATTGCCGACAACGGCGCAGGCATGACTGAGGAAGTACGCAAACGTGTATTTGACCCCTTCTTTACTACGAAACCCGTCGGTAAAGGCACGGGCATGGGGTTATCAATTAGTTACCAAATTATTGTCAAAAAACATGGCGGGCAAATCCAGTGTATTTCAGCACCAGGAGAAGGTGCTGAGTTTGCGATCGTGATTCCATTCAAGCAGCAACCGGATTTGTAAATATTACACAATCTTAACCAAAATTTAATCAAAAGTTAACCTATTAGTTGTTAACTTAAGATTAATTCACTTTTTGCTGCAACATTTGAACCCCCCCAACCACCTGAAAGTTACAGGAATTGGGGGATTATTTATTCTAATACGGAGAAATAGTATAGGATTACTATTTGATTTTTGAACGAAATTAAGTATTGTAGAGTGTGTTAGAACGGAGTTCGTAACGCACTATGAACACGAGTTTGATGCCGTACTCTCTGTGCTAACACATCCTACGTATATTTTCTCCAAATCAAACCGGATTCCTATAGTAGAAATGTTGCAGTTTAATCGTTTAAAAAACGTTGTAATGGTATTATTATGTTTGCGTAGGTGTAGTGCAATACCATTCGGTTAAGGAATTTCTTGGTTCAGGCAGGCTCTTGAGGCAGTTTGGGAAGAGAAGTAGGGGGAAAGAAGAATTATGATACAACCCCAAAGTCAAAATAGTATCACCTACACACGCGTTATCCATCTAAGTCATGTAATTGACATAGATATTCCCCAATGGTCTGGCGACCCTCCAGTAGAATTTGAAACTGTAGCTGAACTGAATAATGATAGCTATTACCTACGACGTTTCTCCTTGGGGGAACATAGCGCTACTCATATCAACGCCCCTAACAGTTTTCATAGTTATGCTGTGGGAATTGACCAATACCCCGCCCAGTCTTTGGTTGTACCTGCGGTAGTCATAGATAAACGCCTTGCCACAGCAGTTAATCCTGATTATGCCCTGACCATTGCTGATGTTCTAGCTTGGGAAGAAGAATACGGAGAAATTTATCCTGGTTGCGTAGTTATACTGAATACTGGTTGGCAAAAAAAGTGGTTAGATAAAAGTGCATTCCTAAATCATGATTCTCAAGGAATTGCCCACTTTCCAGGGTTTGGTAGCGATGCGACTCAATTATTATTGGATGAACGGCAAATAGCAGGGGTAGGAATTGATACTCATGGTGTAGACCCCGGACAGGATAACAGTTTTGCTATTAACCACTTGGTGTTGGAGAAACCGCGCATTGTATTGGAGAATCTCACCAATTTGGATCAATTGCCACCGAAAGGTACTACTCTAGCGATCGGCATTCTCAGGTTGCGTGGTGGTTCTGGTTCTCCTGTCGGGGTGTTGGCATTAGTGCCTTAATTTTTATATCGATATTTGCTTCTTACCCCAATTTCTTAAACTTGAGGATAACCTAGAAAGCAAGCAAACTTAGTACACAAGTTCCAGTGGATCATCAGCCGGAGATTTTCAAGATGACAACTCCCCTATCTTGCCGCAATTACATAGACGGTCAATGGTTGAGTGCTGTAGGGGAAGCAACTTTAGAAAGTCGCAACCCTGCTGACAAAACCGAAGTGGTTGCCACATTTCCCCGATCGCAACTTAAGGATGTAGATACAGCAGTAGCCGCCGCCCGTAAAGCCTACTACAGTTGGCGCAAAGTCCCGGCTCCAGCTAGGGCAGAATACATATTTCGTGTTGGGGAAATATTACTCCAGCATAAAGAAGAACTTGCTCAGTTAATCAGTCGGGAAATGGGTAAACCCTTGACAGAAGCCAGGGGAGATGTGCAAGAAGGTATTGACTGCGCCTTTTACACTGCTGGCGAAGGACGGCGACTATTTGGGCAAACCACACCGTCGGAAATGTCCAATAAATTCGCCATGACTGTGCGGATGCCCATAGGAGTTTGTGCCTTAATTACTCCCTGGAATTTCCCTGTGGCAATTCCTTGCTGGAAAGCTATGCCAGCTTTGGTGTGTGGAAATACAGTTATCCTCAAACCTGCCGAAGACACCTCCGCCTGTGCAACTAAATTGATTGAAATTTTCCAACAAGCAGGTTTACCACCAGGAGTAATTAACTTGGTGCATGGTGTGGGAGAGGAGGTGGGTAAAGCTTTAGTTGAACATCCAAATGTAGATTTGGTATCGTTTACTGGTTCTTCAGAAACAGGTGCTTTTGTTGGCGCTACTTGCGGACGCACTCACAAGCGTGTCTGTTTAGAAATGGGTGGTAAAAATGCCCAAGTGGTAATGGAAGATGCCGATTTGGAACTTGCTCTTGATGGTGCAGTATGGGGAGCATTTGGAACAACCGGTCAACGATGTACGGCTACTAGTCGCCTGATTTTGCATCGTGATATTAAAGAAAAATTTACCGCCATGCTCTATGAGCGTACCAGCAAGTTACGCTTGGGTGCTGGCACTGACTCTGATACAGATATTGGGCCGATTGTCAATGAAAAGCAACTTCAACAGGTGAGCAAGTATTTGGATATCGCCCGTGAGGAAGGAGCAAAGGTTTTAATTGGTGGAGAAATTGCCAGTGAAGGTTCATTGAAAAACGGTTACTTCTTTCAACCAACTATTTTGGATGATGTAACTCCCGATATGCGCGTTGCGCGTGAAGAGATATTTGGGCCAGTGGTGGCATTGATTGAAGTTAGTTCTTTTGAGGAAGCGATCGCAATTCTCAACGATAGCAATTACGGTCTTTCTTCTTCAGTTTACACCTGCGATATCAACCGGGCTTTTACTGCCATGCGCGACATCGAAGCAGGTATCACCTATATTAACGGCCCCACTATTGGCGCAGAGGTACACTTGCCCTTTGGCGGTGTGAAACAAACCGGTAACGGACACCGCGAAGCTGGAACTACTGCAATGGATGTTTTCACGGAATGGAAAAGTGTTTATGTTGACTTTTCTGGAAGTTTACAACGCGCTCAGATAGATAACCGCAGTTAATTGTATGCAATATTAACATCCCGACTGCAAAACTTTCGCAAGTCTTACAACACGTTGCGCGATCGCTCAGTTTCAGCAAAGAATAATTTGTAATACCAATTCACGAAAACCCTAATAGATATAGATTTCTCGTTGGGACATGGTAATGCTATGCCCTTACCAACGTATTTGTATTATTACAGCGAAATCGTATAACCCTTATTAATAGGAACTTTCGCTACAAGAAAATCTAAATGACACGCATCGGAATGCGAAATTTGTAGTATCACTCAGGCAGAACTGTTTGTCTACGCCTTCGACACCATTCCTTACGCTGTTACGGCAAAAGGCAAGGAGTTGAGCGACTGGGAGCGTGCTTTCCAGCACATCAATGCAGGCGGTGGTACTAGCATCGGCTGTGCATTGGAAGCAATGCGGAAGAAGAAGCAGGTGGTTGACCAGATTATCCTAGTGACGGATGAGGGCGAAAATGCGGCTCCTTACTTCGGTGAAGTCTACAAGAATTATTGCCGAGAGTTGGCGATAATGCCGAACGTGGTGATTGTTCGTGTAGGTACTCATTACAACTGGGTAGAGACTCAACTGAAGCAGCAGCAAACACCTGTAGATACGTTCACTTTCGCGGGTGACTACTATAGTTTGCCGAACATCGTCCCATTGCTAACGCGCCCCTCTCGTCTGGATTTGCTAATGGAGATTTTGGATATGCCGTTACCTGTAAGAGAGGATAAGTAAGTTCTGAAGTATGGCAATTACCATTACATTTTTGTAGCACAATGTATTATTAATCCCTGCGTGCCCCAACTCTTGGAGCCTACATACTAGTACGAGAGGAAAGGTAACACTGCCAAATACAGTGGGCGTGTGTGAACGGGGAGTACGAAGAACCTGGGAGGTAGGCTTAAAAGTAGTCATCCTTGAAAGAGTGTGTAACAACTCACCAGTGGAGTCCCTCTAGTAACTGAGAACACGCAATGCTCCACCAACTTGCACGGAGGAAATAATGATACTAATTTGTAATTAATAGGCTATTTATAAAAAATATTAAGTAGGGTAGGACGATGAGCCGAAGTTTTCTCATTCAGATTTACTTCAAGTCTTGGACTTCAATACTTGTATAGCTTTAAATCCTTCCCATGTCTGACTGAAAAATACGATGGGAATAATTAAGCCAACTGGTTTACCTGTTTGAATCATATTGTGAATGCCAGTTAAGAAATTTAGCAGCATAAATCCCACTGCAATACCCAACGCAAGTTTGGATTTACGTTGTACAAAAAAGCCTAGAACTAGATAGAGTAAACCAAAAAGTAAAAACGAAATTCCCAATATCATACCTTCAGGAAGTTGATTGCCAGCTATTAATGCCAGTAATCCCAGAAAAACACCCAAAACTCCAACTGCGTAAATTGCCCGGTAAGCAGATGCTAACCTTTTTTTGTACTCTGATATTTGTTGTATTTGGGTAGTCATAATTTTTAAATTTATTTGGTCAATTGAAATTTTACTTAATAAATACAAGGCTACTGTATTTACTGGATTCATCTAGTCATAAAATTTAGAAATCGGGAAAAGCTTTTTTCTTCCAAGTATGGGAAATTTTTGTGTATTGACGCTCTAGTTCAGCAGTTGCACAACTGAGTGTACGTACTTTTTCTTCAACCTGGCCTAACTGTTTCATAACACTAGCAGCAAACCATAGTAGAAAGAATGAAAATACCCCTGTGCAACCTTGATTAAGAATATAAGCAATACCGCTAACAAATGCACCAACAAATAAAACTATTTGAATCAGCGCTCCATACATATTAAGACGCACGAGTTTTTTATAATCTTCTAATGATTTTTCATTTGCAATTGTTGTATTTCTTTCTAGAAAATTCTCAAATTTATCTTTCACATAGAAAGATATCACAATCGATAATAAGCACATTCCAATATATGCAAAATGCAAAAACATTGTTTCACCCAATGAAAATAGTTGTCTAATTACTGTTTTATTAAAAACAGATGTTCTTTTATATACTCATATATTGGGAGAAATCTTGAGTAATTATGCGTAAATAGAGATAATTATGCCTGACATCCATAAGCTAATCAACCAAATTGCGATCGCACAAGCACAATTATCTACAACCCAATTCCTTGCTCCCTGTGTCAAAGGTGGACGAGTTCGCACACGGGTAGCTGGGATGATCTACACCTTCAGTCCAAAGCCTAGTAAATTTGAAGGTTGGGGCATCTTTCAGCTTGTGGATGAGAAAACAGCAACGGTTGTAGAAGAAGCAGACTTACCCCAGATTGCAGAATACCTACAACACTTTCCCCAAATACGACTGCGGTTAGCACATCAACTGCAAAAACAAACTTGGTTAGCATACCCTGTGAATGAAGCAGATATGCGTCAACGGTTGAAGGTAGTTAAACCGATCGCAGTCCACTTAGTTACCGAAGGCGTTACCTTTGAGCAAATTATTGCCCGTTGGAATGGACAGTCTTGCTGGTTCGAGGAAGTCGATCGCCGTACCGATCCGGCAATTGTTGAAACTCTGCAATCTGCTGTTAAGCAACTCATTCCTGCTGAGGAATTACAGTTTAAGGGCATTACTCCAGAAATCCGCACAGTGTATGAATTAGCAACTCGGCGCATTGAGGGCTTTACTCAACCCCAACAAGATGAAAAGCGACTCAAAAAGGCATTGCGGATGGGCGGCGGTGAATTAAATCAATTTCACGATCGCGGCGATTATTGGACAGTCGATTGGACAACTGCTGATGGTGTTCGCCACACTAGTGCGATCGCTAAAACTGACTTGACTGTTGTCAGTTCTGGTATTTGTCTGAGTGGACGCGATCGCGATTTTGACTTGCAATCCTTAGTAGGTGTAATGGAACATCAAGAGTGGTGAAGACAATGAACATGTTTTTTCACGAGCAGCTTTACCGCAGCAATGCTGTGATGGCAAAGCTAAAAAATTATCCTGTAACAATTTGTGGCGCTGGAGCATTAGGAGCTAACATTGCAGAAAACTTAGCTCGGTCTGGTTTTGATAAACTTACAGTGATAGATTGCGATCGCATTGAAGAGCGTAACCTTTCGACTCAGCCTTATTACCGTTCTGATGTTGGAGCCTTCAAAGCGAAAATTTTAGCGAATAATTTATATCGAGCAATTGGTACTAAAGTTGATGCTAAAACTCTTGAATTGACATCAGCAAATACAACTCAACTACTCAAAGACAGCCAGCTAATTGTCGATGTCTTTGACAATAGTGTGGCACGTCAAACAGTGAAAAATTATGCTGAACAATTAAGCATTCCTTGTCTTCATGCTGGGCTATCGGCTGATTATGCAGAAGTGATTTGGAATGACGTTTATCGCGTTCCTTCCGAGGTGAATGATGATGTTTGTGATTATCCCCTGACACGAAACTTAGTAATGTTAACTGTTGCTGTGGCGTGTGAAGCGATCGTTTCATTCATTGCCACAGCAGAACAGCGTAACTTCACCATTACCCAAAAGGATTTAACTGTTCAATCTCTGTTTTTGTAGATTGCGTAGATGCTCTTATCGGCTTATCGTAGACATCGCGCATTAGAGTTTACCAAACTCTGCTGGTTTTAAGTAAAGAGCAAATAACAAGCAGTAAGTTTTGTGGCGGGGTATAAATCCCCATTACGAATTAACTAGCTAGATAGTTGTGTATCTTATCCTTATGTCTTCGTAGAGTAGCCAAAGCTTGTAGCTCTATCTGTCGCACTCGTTCTCGACTAATACCCATACGTTGACCAATCTGCGCTAAAGAAAGTTCATTTCCATCTGTTAAACCAAAACGTAAAGTTAATATTTCCCGTTGCTGGGGATTTAATTTAGCCAACAAATTTTGAATATTTTGTTGGAGAAACTTTTGGTCAGCGTATAATTCTGGCGAGAGTCCATCATCCTCCAACATCTCTTGTAATTCTGTTTCTTTTTCTGAGCCAACTCGCAATTCTAGAGAGACAGTTTGACGTGCTAAGAGTAAATAATGTCGAATTTCTTTAGGTTCTAAAGATAGTTCATTGGCGATATCAACTACTGTCGGAGTACGACCTAATTTTTGAGTTAGTTCACGTTGAATCCGCTTGATTTTGTTCAGCTTTTCTGTAATATGAATAGGCAAGCGGATAGTACGTCCTTGTTCGGCGATCGCTCGTGTAATTGCCTGACGAATCCACCAATAGCCATAGGTTGAAAACTTGTACCCTTTAGTAGGGTCAAATTTTTCAATTCCTCGCTCTAAACCTAAACTTCCTTCTTGAACTAAGTCCAGAAAATCTAGGTTACGTCTTTGATACTTCTTAGCAATAGATACCACAAGTCGCAGGTTAGCCTGAATCATTATATGCTTGGCTTCATATCCCTGATGTAGCTGTTGCAGCAGTGCTTTTTCATCGATATTTATATTTTCAACCCATTCTTGCTGTGTCGGTTGGCGTTTTAATTGAATAGCTAATTTTTCTTTGGCAGCAAGTAAAGCCATCATTTGTTGAACTTGCTTGCCAAAATTAATCTCTTGCTCATGAGTTAATAAAGGTATACGTCCAATCTCGCGCAGATAAGCACGCACTGAATCACCAGGAGATAAAGGTTTTTCATTTTTATTACTTTCTTCTAGAGACTGGGTAGATAGACTATTCATAGTTATTTGAACCTTCAGAAATACTTGTTGATTTACAGGAAAATAATACCAATTTGCAATGGACAACTCTTAGAGACGCTAACGCAATTAAGAAACTTAGATCCCGCAAGTTGGAGAATTGGTATAAATTTCAATCCGAGAGGATTAGTGTGAAATTCAAAAATGCAATTAGAATGCAATTCTTAATTTTGATAATTAAGTTGCTAACATTAATTTGACTATAATCGTTTTGTAGCTTGACTTTAAAAGGTCAAAGTCAAGAACTCGTCTAGATTTTTCTGGTTGTTGTCGCGTATAATTATTTTGCCAAAGCTAATCTTTTTAAAGTTAAGAGCTTGATGTGACAGGAGCTTGTCAAAGAATTGAAAAAGTTATGTCTATCCAAATTACAGAGGATTTCAATCTGGTGAAGTATAGGAATCGTATTTGATTTTGAAATTATCTACGTGGGCGGGTAGTGGGGAGTAGGGAGTAGGGAATTAGGTTTTTCGATCTGTACGGAGCTTCTTGAGAAATCAAATATTAGTCTTATATAGGATTACTATTTGATTTTTGAACGAAATTAAGTATTGTAGAGTGTGTTAGAACGGAGTTCGTAACGCACTATGAACACGAGTTTGATGCCGTACTCTCCGTGCTAACACATCCTACGTATATTTTCAGAAATCAAACCGGATTCCTATATACAACCTAAGTCTCAAAACTAGGGATAAAGCCTGTTTATTTCATAGTTCTGCTGTAAGTAGCCATTCAATAAAAGTTCTACCGTTTGGCGCACAGAATTGTCTGCAACCTCTTTTGGGTAGTTATCTGGGTTGGGAAAATTAGCTATTGCATACCCACTGAAACTGTCGAAACAATTCTCAATGATCAAAAGTTTATTTAGACAAATTTTTTATTTACACTAACTAATTGTTAATATAGTTTGCTCCAAAAATAATTGCATAACAATGACTCCAATAACTAAACACCAATCAAGGCTCGGAGTTGAAGTCCTGCGGGGTTGCAATCTTAGCAACCTCACAAATCTAGAGTCGCGTGAATTAAAGGAATCACTTTGGAAACACGGCGTTGTGGTAGTTAGACAGCAACACATCACCGCACAGCAGTTGAGAGAATTTTCTAGCAAAACCTTTGGTGACTTCATGTTTGGCTATTCCAAAACCAAAACATTAGATCCCGATATTAGTCCAGACCTGCAAAGCCAGGGTGTGTATATCTTGGGTAATCCCAAGGGACTTACTGAAACACCTGTAGGAAAGTTTGCTTGGGAATGGCATCATGATAAGGATGGCGTCCCTGTCACAGAGGGACTGGATATGAATGCACTATATGTTGTCATGCTTTATGGTGTGGAAGTGCCTCCAGAAGGTGTAAATGGGCAGCCCCATACTACAGAGTTTCTTGACATGATAGAGGCTTATAATAACCTAGATCATCAACATCAGCACCAGTTAGAGCAGATGTCGATGTATCACTCACCACCAATGTTTTTTAAGAGTAGCAATGTAGAGGATGTACCAAAGAAACTGCATCCCATCGTCTCTACTCATAAAGTCACTGGTAAAAAGGGATTATATCTAGGTTCGGACACTGCGATCGCAGTTGGTATGGAAGATAGACCAGAGGAAGCAAAACGTTTCTGGCAGGATTTGTTTGCGACTGTTCTAGACTGTACACCAATCTACTCCCATGTTTGGCAGCCAGGAGATATTATTTTTTGGGACAACTCCCAGGTAATGCACAGAGGTACACCCTATGATGCAACGAAATACAAGCGAATTGCGTTGCGTTTAGGGGTTGTGGACAAGGGATAATTTGAGGCGGGGGGCAGGGGAGGCAGGGGAGGCAGGGGGGGCAGGGGGAGAATTTTGGAAGTTGCGAAACATCCTGCAACTATGCAACGCGGTTTATTGAGGTGCTGTCTCTGGCGTTGGTGTCGATGTAGGAGTGGGGGTTTCTGTGGGAGTTGGTGTAGGAGTTGGCGTTGGCGTGGGTGTTTCTGTGGGCGCTGGTGTTTCTGTGGGCGTTGGTGTTGGCGATGGGGGAGGGGCAGGATTTTCTACTGTGATGCTGAGTTGATAATCTACTGGTTTCGATGCTGTGGAAACCACGACAAACTCGTAAAATCCGTTTTCTGGTAATTTAGTTGACAAACTTCGCTGGCTAGAATCTTCTAAAAATCTAATTTTGCCAGAGGGTGAATAGACTCTAACACTGGCAAAATTGAAAGCAACAATTGGCGTACTTCCGCCTCTGTAAAGCGCAAACCCTGTTGTAGTCGGGTATTTAACAACGAATTGTAAGTTTCCCCTTCCACATAATCTTGCACCAAAAACAGATATTCTTTCCCCCCTAAGTTCATCCGAAGCAGTTCCCGGAAGCGGGGAATTTGGGGATGTTGCAGTTTATAGAGAACACTCGCTTCTCTCTCAAACAGTTCTTCAGCTTTTTGGACAACGTAGGCGGTTTGAACTTGGGGGGAGAATTCTTTTAAAACACAAAGTTCGCGGAAACGATTGACATCTTCAGCTAAATAAGTGCGTCCAAAACCACCTTGGCCAATTTGACGCACAATCACATAGCGATCGCCTAAAGTTAGTCCCGGTTGGATACTATAACTTATGGGTGTATCCAACAACTTTTCACCACACTGGAGACAAAAGCGACTACCTGGGGAATTTTCATGTCCTTGAGAACAATATA